>QWJF01000003.1 GCA_009391835.1 Chloroflexota bacterium
CGGATGCCGTGGAAAAGTTTGTTGTTGACATGCGCGGGCGCGGTCAAATTCCAGAGGATATACGGATGGCAAAAGATGCTAACGAAGCGATCAGCGAGGCCGACATCATTTGCGCGGCAACCACCAGCAGCACGCCGGTGTTTGCGGATGCTAGCCTTAAGCCGGGAGTGCACATTAATGGCGTTGGTTCTTACACATCTGAGATGCAGGAAATCCCAAGCGAAAGCGTGGGGCGGGCCCTGGTGAGCGTGGATAGCCACAGCGCGGCGCTGGCCGAATGCGGCGATCTGGCCATTCCGATGAAGATGAATTTAATCTCGAAGGAGGACATTCATGAGATCGGTGAAATCATTGCCGGCAAAAAGCCGGGGCGTAGTTCGGAAAACCAGGTGACATTCTTCAAATCGGTGGGCGTGGCGGCGCAGGATGCGGTGGCGGGTCGGTTGGCTGTGGCGAACGCTCGGCGCATGGGGCTCGGACTCCAGGTGGAGCTTTAGCATGAGCCTTCCCAAAAGTGCGGACGCCGTAATTATCGGCGGGGGTGTGATGGGAACCTCTGCGGCCTATCATTTGGCCGAGCGCGGGCTCACCAATATCGTGCTGCTGGAAAAGGAAGAGTTTTTTGGACAGGGGGCCACCGGGCGCTGCGCGGGGGGCGTGCGCTACCAATTTGCCACGGAGGTCAATATTCGACTTTCGCTGGCAAGCCTGCCCATGCTTGAGCGTTTCGCTGAGGAGATGGGGCAGGATGTGGATTATCGGCAGTGCGGATATCTTTTTCTGCTGACCAACGAAGCGGATATTAAGGCCTTTGAACGCAATGTGCGTTTGCAACATGCGCTGGGGGTGGAAACAGACTGGTTGGAAGGGGACGAAATCCGTAGGCGACTGCCGCAAATGCAACTGGGGGATGTGTTAAAAGGTACCTTTCACGCAAAAGATGGCTTGTGCGACCCCAATGGGGTGGTGATGGGCTATGTGAACGCGGCGACCAAGATGGGCGTGCGAGCTGAGACGGGCGTGGAGGTGACTGGGTTGATGGTTGAAGGCGACGCGATTCGTGGGGTGCAGACCAAACAGGGCGAGATCGCGACGGAGGTGGTGTTGAACGCAGCGGGGCCCTGGGTTGGGCTGGTGGGCGAAATGGCAGGGGTGGATATCCCTGTTAGGCCCATCCGGCGGCAGATGCTGACCACCACCCCACTCCCGGAAATCTCGCAGGATTTTCCCTTCGTGATTGATTTTGCGCAATCGCTTTATTTCCACCGGGAGGGCGAGGGACTGTTAACTGGGATGTCGAATCCGGGTGAGAGTGCCGGGTTTGACCAGAACGTGGATCCGGATTGGGAATTGGTTAATTTGGAGCGGGCGGCGGAGCGCTTGCCCCTTCTGGAAAAAGCCGGGATGGCTTCGCATTGGGCGGGCCTGTATGAGGTGACGCCAGATGCACATCCCATTTTTGGGCGCACCGGGGTTGAGGGCTTTTACATTGTGGGCGGATTTTCAGGGCATGGCTTCATGCATGGGCCCATCTCCGGCAAAATTATGGCCGAAATACTTTTGGATGGAAGGGCCAGTAGTGTGGATGTCTCGATGCTGGACCTGGCGCGTTTTGAAGAAGATCGACTCGTGCCGGAATACAACGTGATCTGAGATGCCCTCAGCCGAGATTCTGACCATAGGCACCGAGCTGCTGCTCGGCGACATTTTGGATAGCAACGCCCAATACCTGGCGCGGCAGCTGCGGGATATTGGCATTGACCATTTTTGGACCACTACGGTGGGCGACAACAAAAGCCGGATCGCAGAAGCGGTGCGGCTGGCGCTCTCTCGGTCGGAGATTGTTATCACGACGGGGGGCCTGGGGCCAACTGTGGATGATGTGACCCGTGAGGGACTCGCCGCAGCCCTGGGCGTAGAATTGGACTTCCAAGAAGATTTGTGGGTTGGTATTCAAGAGCGGTTTGAACGATTCGGGCGTAGCGCTTCGGAAAATAACAAGCGCCAAGCATACGTGCCCGCCGGCGGGGAGCCGTTGGACAACCCTGTAGGCAGCGCGCCTGGCTTGATGCATGAGGCGAATGGCAAGTTGATTTTTGCGATGCCGGGCGTGCCGCGCGAAATGCAGGCCATCACGCAGGAAAGTGTGTTGCCACTCTTAAAAGCCCGTTATGGGGACGATGTGGTGATTCGGAGCCGGGTTCTGCACATAGCAGGTGTGCCCGAATCGCTGATTGATGAACGCATCGCAGATCTCGAGCGCCAAACCAATCCCACGGTAGGGCTGGCGGCGCATGCGGGATCGGTGGATGTGCGGTTGACAGCTAAGGCCAGCACCAGTGCAGAAACGGACGCACTGTTGGATGCATTAGAAGGTGAGACAAGGGCAAGGCTGGAAGATTGGGTGTTCGGCGTGGATGGAGACACTCTGCCAGGCGTGATTACGGCTGAGTTAACGCGACGAAACTGGAGGCTGGCCGGGGCCGAATTTGGGCTTGGGGGGCTGTTGGGCCAGTCCTTTGCGGAGCCGGATAGGGTCCAAGTTGAGGACCTGAGCGAGGCCCCTGCTGATGCGTTAGCGATGGCAGTTGCACTCGCCGAAAGTGAAGATCAGAATGTGGCGCTCGTAGCCAGCTTAGTGGTTGGCAAATCACAAAGCGACCTGGTGTTTGGCATAGTGCTGCCCAATAAGGCGCAAGACTATCGCTTTTCCTATGGGGGCGTGGGCGAGGAAGCGCCGATGTGGGCAGTGAATGCCAGCCTGAGCGTATTGCGGAAACTGCTAGCCAAGAGTTGATGAGCGGCGCAAAAAAGCGTACACTAGGGCACTTTCGCCGCAAGCGGCGAGGGTGAAAGGAAGACCGTGGCAGAACAAGTAGATCTCATTTTGAAGAACGCCATCGTGCTGACGATGGATAAGGAACTGAACCAGTATGAGCCGGGAGCTGTGGCCGTGCGTGGGGACAGCATTGTGATGGCCGGGCCAGAAGCCATTCTTACTCAGAATTACGAGGCCAAGGAAACTATTGATTGCGGCGGCAAAGTGCTAATGCCGGGGCTGGTGAACGCCCACACACACGTGCCGATGACGCTGCTACGTGGGCTGGCGGATGACTTGCGCCTGGACGTGTGGCTGATGGGCTATATCATGCCTGTGGAGCGCCGCTTCATTACCAAGGATGCCGTGCGATTGGGGACTTCAATCGGCTGCGCGGAGTTCATTCGTTCGGGGATTACTACCTTCAACGACATGTATTATTTCGAAGAAACGGTGGCCGAGGCCACGGTTGAGGCAGGATTGCGCGCAGTTTGCGGTCAGACTGTGCTCAAGTTCCCTTCGCCGGATGCAGATTCCTTTGAGGAGTCGCTGGCTTTAGCGCGATCCTTTATTGAAGGCTGGCTGAACCACCCACTTATCGTACCGGCCGTTTCACCGCACGCGCCTTACAGCACCACAGAGGAAATCCTGCGTTCATCGGCTGCGCTGGCAGCCGAATTTGACGTGCCGTTGCACACACATATTGCAGAGACCGCCTTTGAGGTCGAGACCTCTCGGCGCGATCTGGACATGCCCGTAGTGCCCTATGTAAAAAAGCAGAGCCTGTTTGACGCCAAGGTGATTGCGGCGCATTGTGTGCACGTGGACATTGGCGAAATCAAAACCCTGTTCCATCACGGCGCAGGGATTGCGCACAACCCCTCCTCCAACATGAAGCTAGCCTCGGGCGCGGCGCCGATCTTTGAAATGCTGGAGGTGGGATTAAATGTAGGGATCGGGACTGATGGGCCGGCATCGAACAATGATTTGGACATGTTCGAAGAGGTGCGGCTTGCGGCCTTCCTTTCCAATCTGCGCACCAATGACCCAACATCCCTACCAGCCACGACAGCCCTGCTGATGGCGACGCGCCTAGGCGCACAAGCGCTGCACATCGGGCACTTGACCGGATCGCTCGAAGCGGGCAAGCGGGCGGACCTGATCCTGGTGGACATCAAAACGTTGCACAACACACCGCGCTTTGAGCGAGCCACCAACGGGGTTTATGCCCAAATGGTGTATGCGGCCAAATCCACGGATGTAAGCGACGTGATGGTCAATGGAGAATGGTTGATGCGCGATCGCCAGCTCAGTACCGTGGATGAAAGTGATCTACTGGCTCAGGCCAGTGAATTCGCCAAGCAAGTAGACCAGTTCCTGATCGAACGTGAGCAATCCATCCTGGCGAAGCTGATCGCGATCGGCGGGGCGACGGAGGGTGAAAGCTTTGAGGTCCAGGTGAAAGCGCGGTTGGATTCGCCAGAAGCAGTGCTTGAGGCGCTGAAAAAACCCGAAATCGAAAAGATTTACCACCGGCATTATCGCGAACACGATACGTACTTCTTTTTTGACGACCCGGCCCAAGGCCTTTTGCGCTATCGCGAGGACGACTTCATCAACGAGAAGGACGAAGTGGAAGATGTGCGCTACCGGCTCACGCTGGTGGGGGAACCTCACGAGCGAGAGTTTCCGAGTGACGTGATGCTCTCACGCAGCCGTTTCCTGGCAGACGCCGATCAAAGCCTGCGTTTTTATCGAGAATATTTCCAGCCGGCCAAAGAGATTAACATCCGTAAAGACCGCCTGCGCTGGCTAGTGCGCTATAAAGACACTGAGTTCTATGTGAATCTGGATCGAATGGATGAGCCGGACCTTGGGCATTTCCTGGAAGTCAAAAGCCGCACCTGGAGCCGCAAGGACGCCGAGCACAAATCCAAACTGGCCGTCGAACTGGTTGAATATCTGGGCGCCTCCACACAAGAAACCGAGGCGCGCGATTACATCAGCCTAGTCGCCGAGCAAAGCTAAACGAACAGCCTTCCATTTCGCCAAAAACAGGTTGCAGAGGGGCGCAGTTTGCGCATTCATTCGGCGCTGGCTATAATTTCGAGCACGCCTGAGCTACCCAACGAGGAATCACGCTGAGCGACGACCAGTCCAGACGTAATCTACCAAACAAGCAAGAGGGCACCTTTTCGCAACTACGCAAGGGTGATTTGTTGCTGGATCGGTATGAAATCCAGGAATTCCTGGCGAGTGGCGGCATGGGGGCAGTTTACCGGGCGCGCGATAAAAACTTCAAGGCAATCCGGTTGGTGGCGATCAAGGAGATGTTTAGCCAGGTGACAGATACCTTGGTACGCAAAAACATCTTTCAGATTTTTGAGCGTGAAGCCAACATCCTGGCAACCTTACGTCACCCCACGATCCCACGCATTTACGATTACTTCACGATCAAAGAGCGCGCGTACCTGGTGCTTGAATTCGTGCATGGCCAGAATCTGGAACAAATCCTCGCTGGGACCAAAACATTCTTGCCGGAGGAACAAATCCTTAGTTGGGCTATCGAAATTTGTGACGTGCTCGAATATCTGCACGACCATAAACCTGAACCAATTATTTTCCGGGACGTAAAGCCTTCAAATATCATGAACACCATGCAAAACCACATTGCGTTGGTTGACTTTGGGATTGCCAAGGTGTTCGAATCGGGTCAGAAGAACACAATGGTGGGCACCCAGGGCTATTCGCCACCCGACCAATATCGGGGAGAAGCCACTCCAAAGGTAGATATCTACGCGTTGGGGGCCACGTTGCACCACTTGCTGACGTTACGCGATCCGCAAATGGAAGCCCCGTTCTCATTCGCGGAACGCCCGATCAATGAGATCAACCCCCACGTAGCGCCGGAATTTGCGGCGGTGGTGGAGCGGGCACTGGAATACAACCCGGAAGACCGCTACAAAAGTGCGGCTGAAACGAAAGAGGCGCTGATCAATGTGGCGCGGCAAACCGGAACATTGCTTAACCTGACTCTACCCAGCACAAGCCTAGGAACCAGCCTCGAAGGCGTCAAAGCTGTTTGGGAATTCGAGTGTGAAGACGAGGTGCGCGGCACGCCGCTTTACCATGATGGCACGCTGTATATGGGCTGCTACGATAACAATCTGTATGCGTTGGACGCTTCCAACGGTGAATTCAAGTGGAAATATGCCACGGATGGTGGTCTGCCCGGCAGGCCAGCCGTTTATGAAAACAATGTGTATTTTGGATCTGAAGACCACCGCTTGCATGTAGTTTCCATGCGTTCGGGAAAAGTGGTGTGGACGCATTACACCGATGGACCTGTGCGCTCCTCACCGCGGATTGCCCAAGGCCATGTCTTTGTGGGTTCGGATGATGGGTTTTTGCACGCGATCAGTATCACTAGCGGCCGGTTGACCTGGAAAACCGAATCGGGCGCACCCATCCGCTCCACCCCCTACGTTAGCGACGAGTTTGTGTATTTTGGCTCCGAAGCGGGTGATTTTAGCTGCGTTGATTTCCGCGGGGATGTGCGCTGGCGATTCAAGGCCAAGCGGGCAATCACATCCTCGCCAACTGTAGTTGACGAGGCCGTCTACTTCAGTTCAATGGATAGCACGCTTTACGCCCTGGATGCCAACTCGGGTTGGGTGGTGTGGCGATTCCGGCTGGGCAAACCGAGCATTTCCAGCCCGTTTATCGAAGGCAACCATCTTTATGTTGGAGCCGCGGACCATGTAATCTATTGCGTGGACATTCGATCCGCCAAGGAGATGTGGCGCTTCACGACCGATCACCAGGTTACAGGGTCGCCGATCTTTCACAAAGGCGCGGTTTATTGCAGCTCGGTGGATGCGCACCTCTATTCGCTGGACGCGCAAAGCGGCCGGCTGCGCTGGAAATTTCCCACGGGTGGGCCGATTACGGGTTCCCCGGTGGCGCATGACGACATGGTCTATTTTGGCTCAACAGACAAAAAGGTTTACGCGCTGCTTGCGTAGTGGATTGGACCTTTATGCGTAATTTTTTGAAGCGCTTATTCGGCGGAAAGCAGGGCAGCGGCTCTTTGCCACCCAGCAATGCCAAGACTGCGCCACTCAGTGATTATCAACTCTCCGAGATCACTGGCGAGGAAATCAAGGGCCGGTTGGCGCAATTCATTGCGGGCAGCGCTTTGGATATCGGCCTGCGTCGTGATAATAACGAGGATGGACTGCTCAGCATTAGCGGCACCCTCGGCGTGAATTCACAGAGCCAACCCTTTGGCCTCTTCGCGGTAGCGGATGGGATGGGGGGCCATCGCAATGGCGAAGTGGCCAGCGAAACGGCGCTGCGCGCCCTCGGCAGCTATGTTGTCTCCAAACTCTACCAACCACTGTTTGGCTCGAACCCTGAGGCACCTCAGGATTCATTAAGCGAGATTATGGAATCGGCGGTTAATGAGGCACATCTGCAAGTCAAGCGGGCGGCCCCGGGCGGTGGATGCACGTTAACTGCAGCGCTGGCAATCGGCAGCCAACTAGTTATCGCACATCTTGGCGATAGCCGGGCGTATTCCATCCATACCGATGGGCGCATCCAGACACTAACTCGGGATCACTCGCTGGTTAAGCGACTGGAGGAATTGGGGCAAATCTCTAGCGAAGAAGCCGCGGTGCATCCACAGAAATCAGTGCTCTACCGGGCACTAGGACAAGGCAACAAGGTCGATGTCGAAATCTTCACAGGGCAAATGCCGCAACGCGGCAGCCTTTTACTCTGCTCAGATGGGCTTTGGGGGGCGGTGGAAGATAAGGATATCCAGAGGATCGTAAACTCAACTTCAAACCCGCATTTGGCCTGCCAATACCTGGTGGAGGCGGCCAACGCAGCGGGGGGCCCGGACAACATCGCGGCATTGCTCGTACGACTGGCCAATTAAGACTCGCATTGGGAGTGGGGTATGGCAACCAATTATCTAGATAACTATTACGCCCGTTTAGGCATTTCAAAAACGGCCACGCTGGAGGACGTGCGCACGGCGTTTCGAAGGGCGGCGCGTCAATTTCATCCAGACACCAACAAGCACACCGAGTCCAACGAGCTTTTTCTGCAGGTGCAGGAAGCTTTTGAGGTGCTCTCTGACTCAACAAAACGCTCCCATTATGATGCCATTTTGCCAGACGACATCGATGGGCCGCCAGCATTAATGGTCAACGCGCTGTATAGCCGCTCGCAAGTGGTACCCAATTCCCAAATTCAAAATATTTGTGTGCTGCTTGATTTGATGGCCACTCCAGGGCGCGAGCAGGAACTGAGCAAGAAGCCGCCGCTGAACGTATGTCTGATCCTGGACACTTCCACTTCGATGGCCGGTGAGCGCTTGAGCCAAGTGCTCAAGGCAGCAAACCAATTTGTGCGACAGTTGCAGCCATATGACATCCTCTCTGTCGTCGCATTCAACGACCGGGCCGAGGTATTGGCGCCCGCTTCAGCCGGGCACGACAACCAACGCTTGATTTCGCGGATGAGCACATTGAAAACTGGCGGCGGGACGGAAATCTACCAAGGGTTGAAAGCGGGGATCTCTCAGGTGGGCCAACAGCTGAACGCGGCCTATTCCAACCATGTTGTTTTGATAACCGATGGACGCACCTACGGCGATGAAGCCGAGAGCTTGGCGTTGGCAGGCGAAGCGGGAGACAAAGGGATCACAATTAGCGCTGTAGGAATCGGGGATGCATGGAACGAGAATTTCATTGATGCGCTGGTTTCCAATACGGGGGGGAGCAGCATTTACGCGGCAAGCTCGACAGATATCCAGCAGATGATCGAAAAGACCCTCAGTAATTTGAACCAAACATTTGCAAACAACGTGCGGCTCAGCTACCAGCCCGGACCCGGCAGCACATTGAGTTATGCTTTTCGGCTCGCCCCGGAGCCGGGCAATATTGGCGACGAATCGCCGCTTTCCGCGGGCAACATACCGCTGGGGAAACGATTAAGTCTGCTGCTTGAGTTTCAGGCCGATTCTGACCTTGCCGACAAGGGTGAGGAATTTGTGCTGGCCGCAGGCGACTTGCGATTGGATATCCCCACGCAGGCAATCCCGGCGACGACAGCGCGTTTTCAACTCAGCCGCCCACTTGCAGCAGCCGATGGAACTGAAGCGCCGCCCCAAGTTTTGGTTAAGGCGATCGGGCAACTCTCCCTCTATCGCATGCAGGAGGAATCGCGCGCCCAAATTGAGCGCGGTGAACCTGAAGCGGCGGCCAAGGGGCTACGTATGTTGGCCACCCACCTGCTCTCGATGGGCGACAAGGGCCTGGCGCGCACGGCCCTGCTGGCAGCAGAAGAAATCAAGGCGGGCAAAGCGCTTGATGCGAATTCCGGAAAGCAGATAAAATACGGGACACGAGCATTAATCCAAGACCCTTTTGAGGAGATGGGAGCTCAGTGACTATCAAATGTCCAAACTGCGGCCATGTGGAAGAGGAGGGAACTCTCTTCTGCAGCCAGTGCAATACCAAGCTGGTAGATGAACAGGGCCGCCACACGATGTCGATTGGCGGGCAAAATCTGGGGGGGCTGCCCACTGACCGGCTGCGCCAACAGGATGCCGATCCCGAGGTTTACTCCCAGGAAGCGCTGCTTTCGCTGCATTTGATTCGCAGCGGCGAGATTGTGCCGCTCCCCGGTACTGGCGAATTCATTATTGGCCGCGTGAGCGAGGGGCAGTCCATTCTCCCGGATGTTGACCTGGAGCCGTTTGAGGCTTACGAGGCGGGAGTTTCCCGGCTACATGCCTTGGTGAGCGTTAAGGAAACCGACTGCACGATTACGGATCTTGGCTCGTCCAACGGGACTTTAGTCAACAAGCAGCCGATTCAGGCGCATTCGCCCTATATGCTGAACAATAAAGATATCGTCCGATTGGGGCGATTTGATATTCAAATCTTGAGCCACAAATCCTAAAGGACGAAGACATGCCTTTCACAGTCCTCATCCACATCCTGAACGAAGACCCCATTGTCGGCGAGGTTGAGGAATTACCCGCCCCAAGCGATCAAACACTCAAGGTTGAAAATCCACGAAAGCGTGACGGGAAAGACCTGCCCTACCTGCAAGCCAACGTAACAAGCGTCATCTGGCCGTGGAGCCGGATCAATTTCATTGAAGTGCTGCCGACCGGCGGTGAAGATGAGATCATTGGCTTTGTGCGAGAGTAGCCGATGAGCGAAATCGATTTCTCCAACAAACGCATTCTGGTCGTGGACGACGAGGAGCGCATCGTGCGCTTCATCCGGCTCAATCTGGAGCAGGATGGATTTCTAGTTGAAGAAGCCTTCACGGGCAAGGATGCCATGAACCGGCTGCGTGAAACACTGCCGGACATGATCCTGCTGGATGTGATGCTGCCGGATCTAAATGGCTTTGAGGTGCTGCGCATGATCCGGGAAAACCACGACGTGCCAATTATTATGTTGACAGCCAAAACCGAAGAGGACGATCGGGTGCGCGGGTTGGAATTGGGGGCCGATGATTACGTAACGAAACCCTTCAGCCCACGGGAATTGGTGAGCCGGGTGCGAGCTGTGCTGCGGCGCACCGAAGCGCAGCGCGCCGAAAGCGCGGGGGTGATCGAAGTGGACGAACGGCTGAAGCTCGACTTCGACCGGCGCGAGGTGTGGCTCAACGGTGAGCTGGTGAAGCTAAGGCCAACAGAATATCGCCTGCTCTATCATCTGGTGCAGAACGCAGGCTGGGTGCTTACGCACGATCAAATCCTGGCCAAGGTGTGGGGATACGAATATCGGGATGAACCGCATTATGTGCGGCTATACATCAATTATCTGCGCCAAAAGCTTGAAAAGGACCCCTCAGACCCGAAATACATTCTCACCGAGCGGGGAGTCGGTTATCGGTTCGTGGATTACGAGCGCGAGCAAGCCGGAGATAAAGACAAAACCAAAAAATAAGCCCGCCAAATGGCGGGCTTTTAGTTGTTTGGGCTGATAGCTTTACTATCGTGAAAGACCGCTAATGGATGGCCAGGGTCGGCCCAGACACGCACCCGAGTGCCGGCGGGCAAAATCTGCGTATGGGGGGCGTAGGCGTGCAGCAAGCGCCCCGAGGGCAGCTTAAGCCGGTAAAAGTTCATGACGCCACGGAATTGGCGGGCTAGGATCAAGGCGTTGCCGCCTGCCTCGGGGGCAAAACTGACATCGTCTGCGCGCATGGCGATCTCCACCGCGGTGTCCAGCGGAGCTTCAATTTTCTGAGGTAGAACACCAATTTCGGTTTCAAGGCCGTTAGCCACTACGCGGGCGGGCAAGAAATCCGTATTGCCCATAAATTCAGCCACAAAACGAGTCTGCGGGCGGTGAAAGATGTCCTCGGGGCTGCCAAGCTGCTCGATGCGTCCTACATTCATTACGGCTAGGCGATCCCCCATATAGAGCGCTTCCTCCTGATCGTGGGTGACGAAAATAGCCGTGGCGTGGATGCCTTTCAAAATGACGCGCACATCTTCGCGCATCTTGAGGCGCAAATCAGCATCCAGATTGCTGAAGGGCTCATCAAGCAAGAGAAGAACCGGCTCAGGAACCAGGGCGCGCGCCAGGGCAATACGTTGGCGTTCTCCGCCAGAGAGTTCATGAGGGTAGCGCTCGGCACGTGTTTCCAACCCCACCAGGGTGAGCATGGATTTAACGCGCTGATCCGGTCGAGAGCCTGATTTGGCCTGCAGGCCAAAGGCCACATTTTCAAAAACAGTCATATGAGGGAAGAGCGCATAATCCTGGAAGACCATGCCGACTCCGCGTTTTTCGGGCGGAAGGAACGTGTAGGGATCGGATACGATGCGGTTTTCCAGCCAGATAGCCCCAAAATCTGGGCGCTCAAATCCAGCGATCAGGCGCAGGGCAGTAGTTTTGCCACACCCGCTGGGGCCGACCAAGGCCAATACCTGATCACGGGCAACTCCGAGATTCAACTCGTGAACGGCTACATCCACGCCGAACTGCTTGCTCACGCCCTCCAGTTTTAACGCGATATCCTGCATACTAAGATTCTATCCTGGGCTGCTTTCTCGGGAGACCAAGATGGCCATTGGCAGCGAAGAGGCCACAATCAACAGCAGGGCTGGCGCAGCCGCCTGCGCAAAAAAGGCTTCTGAGACCGACGACCAGACACTAGTAGCCAATGTTTTAAAGCCAATTGGAGCTAAGATCAACGTGACGGGTAGCTCCTTCATGGTTGACAAGAAGACCAGGGCCGCAGCAGCGGCAATCCCAGGGCGCACAAGGGGCAACGTGATACGCCGGAAGACTTCGGGCGGGCTCTTTCCAAGGCTACGGGCGGCTTCCTCCATGCTGGGGTGGGCTTGCAACATCGAGGTGCGCACCGCTCCAATCGCCTGGGGCAGGAAAAGAATCAAATAGGCCAGGCCGAGCATCGGCAGGGTTTGATAAATCCAGGGTGCGAAATTGGCGCCAAAGAAGACAAGGGCCAGAGCAACCACAATGCCAGGCAAGGCAAATGCAAGGTAGGAGATACGTTCCAGCACGCGGCTGCCGCGTGAAGGGCGGCGCACATCCAGAATGACGACCGGTAAGGAGGCGGCGACGGCCAGCAGGGCTGCCATTGTCGATGCGACAATCGAATTGCGGCTGGCCTGCCACAACGAGACGATCTGCTCCCCTGAACCCAGCCCGCGGGCCAGCCAATACAGCAGAATGCCAGCGGGCAGCAGCAGGGCCAACCCGATGATCAGCCCACAAAAGATGAGAGCCGGCCAGCGCCATGCGCCCAGAGGCAAACGCTTGGATTTTTTGGGTGTGCGAGCCGCGTTGTGGTGCGTGGAGCGGCCGCGCCAGCGCATTTCAGCCAGCAACACAACCAACGAAAGGGCCACCAGGAGGATGGATAACGCGGCCGCAGCGCTGCGATCAAAGCTGTTCTGGTACTGCACGTAAATTACCCGGGTGAAGGTGTTGTAGCGCATGACCGAGACCGCGCCAAAATCGCGCAGGACGTACAACAGAACCAACAACCCACCGGCAGTCATTGCGGGGCGCAATTGTGGGAAAGTTATTTTCCAAAAAGTGCCCCAGGCGCTCTGGCCCAGGCTGCGAGCAGCTTCTTCAAGGGCGGGATCCATGCGCTGTAGCGCGGCGCGCAGGCTAAGCAGCACGAATGGATAGTTGAGCAAGGTGAGCACCAGGAGCGAGCCTGGGAACCCGTAGAGATCGGGAAGGCGGGTGATGCCGAAGGGCTGCTCCAACCAGCCCTGCAAAAGACCACGCGGGCCCAACGCGGAAGCAAAGAGATAGGCGCCAACATAGCTCGGGACGACCAGCGGCAGCGGCGTGATCAGCGCCCAAAGCTTATGCCCTGGCAGATCAGTTCGCTGGGTAAGCCAAGCGAGCGGCAAGGCCAAGGCCACGGAAAGCCCGGTTACCGAAACGCCCAGCAGGGCGGTGCGCCCCAGGACGGCCAGGGTTGAGGGGCGCAAGATATGCACCCAAGCCGAAATGCCGCCGCTTGACGCGCGAATGATGAGATACAGGATCGGGAGAAGAATGGCGGCCGCAATCAGCGCGGCGGGCAGCCAAAGCAAAAACAGGGCGCGTGGGCTTGGCAAGCGAGACCAAGCCGGACGCGCCCGTCGCTGACCCGAAGGGTCAGAGTTACGGACAAACAAGCGTGCCATGAACTAAGGCAGCATGCCGACCTCTTGCAGCAAGGTCACGGTCCCCTGCAAATCCGCCAAGCTGCCTAACGCAATCTGCGGCGGATTCAGCTCCGTGAGTGGGATCAGTAAGCTCGAAGTGGCAACACCTTCGACCAGGGGATATTCGTACGTTTGACTGGCGAAATACTGCTGAGCCACAGGAGAGAGGAGGAAGTTCAGAAAACGCAGGGCGTTGGCTTCGTTCTCGCCATTGGCCAAGCGCCCCGCTCCAGCCACCATAAGGAGCGAGCCAGGCCCGCCATCGGCGAGATAGTGGTTGCGGGCTGGGAAATTTTCGCCTTCCTCGGCGAGGAAACGGTAGAGGTAGTAATGATTGACCAAGCCAGCATCCACTTCGCCAGCTGCTACGGCAGCCACGATAGATGTGTTGTTCTCGTAATAGGTCGGGTTGTTGTCGGCGATAGCCTGCAACCAGGCTCGAGTCTCGTCTTCGCCCCACAGTTGGCGCATGCCGGTGACCATCGTTTGGAAAGACCCGTTCCCGGGCGCTATGCCAAGGCGGCCCGACCAGCTTGTATCCGTAAAGCCCATCAAATCGTCGGGCAAATCTGAAACTTGCAGGCGCTCGGTGTTGTACACCACCACGCGAGCCCTGCCGGAAATGCCTACCCAGCGGCCATTCGGAGAGGCGTAGAACGCATCAACCTTGCTTAAAATATCTTCAGGAAGCTCCGCCAACAGGCCTGCAGCTTCTACGGCGCCAAGGCCTCCCGGATCCTGAGCGAAGAAAACATCCGCAGGCGAGTTGGCGCCCTCTTCAAGCAGCGCGGCAGCCATCTCGGAGGTGCTGCCGTAGCGCACCTGAACATCAATGCCGGATACCTCAGCGAATTGCTGGATTATGGGCCCAACGAGGCTTTCGCTACGACCTGAATAGATTACAAGGGTGCCGGTCTCAGAAGCGACATCACCGCCGGAATAGGTTTCTTCTTCGGGTGCAGGATCAGCCACCAGACCAGGTTCGGGATCGGCCTGCGGATCGGCAACAGGGTTTACCGCTGGTGCACAGGCAACCAATAGCAAGACCGCGACGAGCAACAGCGTGAATTTGGGAAAATTGTGAAACATTCGACTCCTATTTAATGCGCAGCGACAATTGCGGCGGCGCAGTTTAGATTGTTTGGTTATGAATTTGGCCAATTCGTGGAGAGTATACGAAGGGCGGGAATTATTATCAATATCCCCATATTAATTCTATGTTCAACCAGGTTGAACATTTGGTAAGTACGCGGGCTAGCTAAGGCAGGCTAACTTCTGCAAGCCAAAGTAATTATGCTTTCTTTTCCTTCATCCCAACGCAAAGTGCGTGCAAGTAATGCCAATTGTAGATGCCGTATTTATGGCCATCCTCCCATTCGATGTTGAGAGCATAGTTGCCCACCAGTTCCTGGCTCTTCATCCTGGTGGCCCTGACATCCATGAGCGGAATTAAGAAAACATTTTCGTCGGGTTCGGGTTTCATGTTTTCGTGGCCGCCGCGGCATTGAGCGCAAGGGCAGGCGTTGCGCAAGAGGTCGAATGGATAGACGCAATGCTCGCCATCGCTCCAGGTGATTTCCAGCACAGCGCTGGTCTTTTTGGCGGTAATGTCAGTGGGAATAATGTCACTCATTCAGCTTAACCTTTAGGGATTGGCGACGACGGATAAGTAAGCGGAAGCGGCCCAACCATTGCGGGCTTCGTCTACCGGGGTGACCAGATACCACCAGGTAAAACCATCGGCTTCCATCGGCCCATCTCGGACTTCGAAAACCTCGGCATCGTAGCCAAGAAAATTAACCCCGGTTGAGAGGCCGGGCTGGGTGCGAATGTTGAGGCCGTCGCCCTGTGTTCCGGTGATCTGGACATAGCTGCCAAGGCCGAATTCACCAGGGGCCAGGGGCGCAAAGGTGGGCGTGACGGTGGAGGTGGGGATCAACGTGGCGGTGGGGGGCAGCGTAGTTGAGCTGGGACCGGGGATAATGGTGAGCGCCGATTCGGGGGCCTCGCTGAGCGCGCCCTGCGGGGCAAACCAAAAGAGCCAAAGTGCCCCTGCCACGATCAGCGCACCACCAATGCCCAGGGCTGAAAATAGAACTCCCGGGGTGGCAAAACGCCGCAAACTTTCTCGATCCATTGGCCTCGCCATTGGTCAAGCATACCCTTGGCATCTGGCTTCGTCCAGACGGGGAATTGGGTAAAATCCCCACTGAGACAATCATGAACGAAAAACTACTACTCAACAAACGTTATCAGCTCGACGACTTCCTGGAAAAGGGCGGGATGGCGATGGTTTACCGTGGGCGCGACCTGATGCTGGAGCGCGACGTGGCGATTAAGGTGCTGCGCCAGGACTACTCCAAGGATCCGGCATTTCGGGAGCGCTTCCGGCAAGAGGCCAAGGCCGCGGCCAACCTCTCGCACAGCAACATCGTGACAGTGCATGATTTTGGCTTTGACGAGGATCGTTTGTTCATCGTGATGGAATACGTGCCTGGGACCGACTTAAACAGCCTCATCAAGAAAACAGGCAAATATTCGGTTGACGATGGCATTGCTTTGATTGTGCAGGCGTGCAAGGGGTTGGGCTACGCACACCGGGCGGGCTTGGTGCACTGCGATATCAAACCGCACAATTTCCTGGTGACACCAGATGGGCGGGTAAAAGTAACAGATTTCGGGATTGCCCGAGCCCTGGCCTCGATCAACCCGACTGAGGAATCAGACATCGTGTGGGGCTCCCCTCAATTTTTTTCTCCCGAACAGGCCTCCGGCGGAGCGCCCTCACCTTCGTCGGATGTCTATTCGCTGGGCGTGATCATGTACCGAATGTTCACGGGGCAACTGCCTTTTCTGGGGGAATCGGCCGGTGAGTTGGCCAAGCAGCATCAAAAAGAAAAGCCACAAGCACCAATTGAACTTAACCCAGCGATTCCCCCGGCGCTTAACGAGATCATGCTCAAGGTGCTTTCCAAAGAGCCCTCAGCGCGATACCGTACGGCGGACCAACTGGGGCGCGTTTTGCTGACATTTACACGGGATGCTGAAGCTGGAGACAGCGAACCGTTTACCCCCCCGCAAAACGGAGCCAAAAAAGAGGCTCAGGAAGAGACGTTAAGTGAGATTGATTGGCCGGCCGTGGGCTTGGGTTTGATGGCGGCCCTGGCGGTTGGCGGGCTGCTGCCATTCTGGATGTGGGTGTATCTCGTTTTTAATCCACCCCTACGCTGAAAACAGACGCTTTGTTATAATGACCGGATGGCTTTTAAACCCCTAATCGCCCCCTCCATTCTCAGTGCAGACTTTGCCCATCTGGCCGACCAAATCGCCGAGGCCGAGCAATTTGGCGCGGATTGGCTGCACATTGACGTTATGGACGGACATTTCGTTCCCAACCTGAGTATGGGGGCGCAGATAGTGGCGGCTTGCCGCCGAGTGAGCGAGCTCCCTTTGGATGTGCACATGATGATTGAGAAACCCGAGAATTTTCTGGATGCGTTTGCCGAGGCGGGCGCGGATCACATCACCGTGCACGCAGAGGCCTGTGAGGACCTGCCCCAGATACTGGACAGTATTCACAGCCTGGGCTGCAAAGCGGGGGTTTCGATCAAGCCGGCGACGCCTGCTGCAGCCCTGGAATCCGCGCTGGGCACAGCCGACATTTTGCTGGTGATGAGCGTGGAGCCTGGATTTAGCGGGCAAGCGTTCATGCCCGAGGTGCTGCCCAAAGTAGCCGCCTTGCGAGCCAGCCTGGACGCGCTGCAATCTAAGGCCCTTATTGAAATCGACGGCGGTATTGATGCACACACACTACCTCTGGCGCTCCAGGCAGGAGTGAACGTTTTTGTGGCTGGCAGCGCAATTTTCAAGCATCCAGAAGGCATCGCCGCTGGAATGGAAAGCCTCCAAGGGGCTATCATGGAAAAGCAGCAATGAGCGCAATAACGAATGCACACGGTAGCATCATGGTCGCGCCGCGAGCCATCGCCACTATTGCCCATCGGGCAGCAATTGAGACGTACGGAGTCGTAGGCTTGGCTTCCAAGAATCTGCTGAATGGAATCAGCCATTTCATCGTAAAGGACCCGACGCACGGGACTGAAATCAACTACGATGAGGGCAGAATCAGCATTGATCTTTATGTGATTGTCGAATACGGCGTCAACATAAAAAGCGTTGCAAGCAATGTTGCGCAGAGCGTACGTTTCAATGTGGAAAAAGCGCTGGGGGTGGCGATCGAGGCGGTAAATGTTCATGTGCGGGGGATGCACATCAGCAACGGGGAGGAGTCGCGCTAGCTGTTCCCCGCGGCTGAAAACGAATGACTGAGGAGAAGATACAAGTGCGCGATACCCGCTTAGCGCTGCTGAACCAATACCCCTTTGATGGGCAGGCAGTCAAAAAAGCAGCTCAGGCCGGAGCGAGCTGGCTGGAGGCAAACAAACAAACCGTCAACGCGTTGAATGTGTTTCCCGTCCCCGACGGGGATACCGGCACAAACATGTTGTTGACGATGAAATCCGCGCTGGACGAGATCGAAAATTCGGGTGAACAGCAAGCCGGAAAAATGCTCGATGCACTAGCCAAGGGGGCGCTGATGGGGGCGCGCGGCAATTCCGGCGTTATCCTCTCGCAACTCTGGCGGGGCTTTGCCAAAGCGCTTGAAGGCAAACACGTGATTGATGGGGCGGGAGCATCAGCCGGATTTGCGGCTGCACGCGATACCGCTTACAAGGGCGTCGGGAAACCGGTGGAGGGCACGATCCTGACGGTGGCCAAGGATATTGCCGAAGCTGTGGCGGATATTCCCGCAGGAAGCTCGGATCCGATCACGGTGTTGCAGACGGCGGTGGATGCAGCGGCGGCATCAGTGGAACGCACGCCGGATCTATTGCCGATTTTGAAAGAGGCCGGGGTGGTCGATTCGGGGGGCAAGGGGCTCTTTTTTCTGCTTGAAGGCATGCTGCGTTGGGTCTACGGCCAACAAATTCGGACGGCGGAGAGCGTAGGTCAGCCCCTGGCGGCTTTGAACTTCGAGGCAACAATGGAGGCGGTAGAAGAGGGACAGGACTACGAGGTTGTGGTGGATTTCCGGCCCAGCAAGCCCCTGGACTTACAGAATTTTTACAAAGAGCTTGAAGGCATGGGCACCTCGATCCAGGTGGGCGAAGGGGATGGGATGTACAGGATGCACATCCACGTGCCAACCGAAAACCGCTATCTGCCGATTGATTACACGATGGGCCTTGGCACTGTGACCAATGTGGCGATTGAGAACTTGATGGCCCAGATGGATGAAATCGGGGAGCATGCCGGGGATCTGAACCTGGCGGTTGTAAAACCGGAGCATATTGCCGTGGTAGCTATCGCGTCGGGAAAAGGGCTGGCGCGTCATTTTGCGGAATTGGGTGTGGCGGCCATTGTTGAAGGCGGGCAGACAATGAATCCGAGCACCAAGGATATTCTTTCGGCCTTTGAAAACCTGCCAGCTGAACGGATTATCATCCTGCCAAATAACAAAAATATTGTTTTGGCGGCGCAAGCCGCGGTGGATTTGACGGTTAAACAGGCTGCGGTGGTGCCAACAGTGAGTGCGCCTCAAGGACTGGCAGCCATGCTGCGTTACGTGCCGGATGGCGAGTTGGATGGAGTAATCAAAGACATGAACGAAGCGGTCAAACAAGTTGAGACGGGCGAGATTACCACGGCGACCCGCGATGTGGAGATTGACGGCGTTAAGGTGAAGGAAGGCCAAATCATCGGTTTGCATAACGGCAAATTGACCACCTCAGCCAGCACCCTGAACGACGCTTGCCTCCAACTCCTGGAAGGCATTGGAACCCAAAACTACGAGGTGCTTACCCTTTTTAGCGGGGAGGGTGTTAGCGAGGATAAAACCATGGAAATTGCTGAGCTTGTGCAGACGCGTTACCCCGACCTGGAGGTGGACGTGCAACAAGGTGGCCAACCCCACTACCAATTTATCTTTTCGATCGAATAACCCCAATGACCATTTGCATTCTTACTGACAGTGCAGTTCAATTTCCGAATCCGGTTTTTGAGGGCCGCAACCTGGTTAGCATTCTACCCACCCGTTGGAATAATCATGGCGAAATCGAGGATGGTCACGAGTTGAAAGCCGCCGACCTGCCCGAATCGATCCATCAGACTAGCGCACCCGAGTTGCAAACGCCAAGCTCCAGCGACATTGGCGAGGCCATTCGCGCGTTGGGCGGGCGCTGCTCTGGCGTGCTGGCGATCTTGCACTCAGCACAATTTAGCCACGCTTATGGACATACCATTGAGGCAGCCGAGGAACTGCAGGGCAATGTGCCCATTCGGGTGATTGACAGCCATACCACCTCATTGGGCCTTGGGATGTTGGTGGAGATCGCGGCGGATGCGGCCAAGCAGGGCCAGCCCCTGAACGACATAGAACTGCACATCCGCAGCCTGCTACCGCGTATTTACTCGTTGCTGTGCATCCCGGGCTTAAGCTATCTGCAAAGACGGGGATACTTAAACAGCGCCCAATCACGAGTGGGCGAGTATCTGGGCATGCTGCCGATCTTCACACTGGATAACGGCGAGCTGCTTCCTGGTGAAAAGGCGCGCAACACACGGCATCTCGTGGAACTTCTGCACGAATTCCTGGCTGAGTTCAGCGACCTCGACCACGTCGCGATTATGCAGGGTGCGCCACCCTTCGACCAGGAGACGCGTGCTTTGCGCGAACGGTTGGCTGAAGACCACAAGACGACGCCCGTATCGGAACAGATTATTGGCGCACCACTGGCCAGCCAGATCGGGCCGCGCAGCCTGGGCATATTTGCACTGCAAGGCAGTTAGCCCAAAGCAGGGGGGGGAAAGCGCAATTTTTCAAGCGCTGATAAAATGAGTTCATGACAGCCTCCATCGAGAAATTGCGACGTTTTTTCTGGCTTGAAGCGGAACGCGATTACGACAATCGCGCCGTGGTTGGAGGGCTGGAGAATATGCTCGAGACTTGGGAAGCCGAGGCCCGCGCAGATGAGATTGACGAAAAACTGGTCAATGCGATCATAGCCCGGCTGCGCGATTATGGGCGGCTCTCTACGGACGGGCGAGCCGAGGCGCTCGAAGGGCTCTGGAAACGCATCCAACGCGAACTCAATATTGAGGACGATAAGACGAATCCGCCTACCAAGCTAAGCAAAAAACCTCGAGTGGATAAACCCAAAAAAGCCGAAGATCATCAAACGGCCAAACCAAGCAAAACCAAGCCGTCTCTGGAAATCCCCAAAGCACAACCGATAGACGGCCCCCCTGCTGCGCTTGAGGCGGCCGTGACGGTGTTGGACGGGGTGGGTCCTACCAATGCGGAGCGCCTGGAGAAATTGGGCATCCGCACGCTGCGCGACATGCTCTATCATTTTCCCAGACGACATGACGATTACACTCGCCTTCTGCCAATACACCGACTTCAATACGGCCAAGATGTGACTGTGATCGGGACGGTGCGCACTACAGGCGTTCGCTCGACACGCAACAAGGCCAAAATTGCTGAAGCTGTGGTGGATGATGGCACCGCGACCTTAAGGGTCAGTTGGTTCAACCAGCCCTGGGCCACCAAAGACCTCAACGAAGGCGACCAGGTGGTTCTTTCAGGAACCATCGACCAGTATTTAGGGCGACTGACGATGAGCAATCCGGAGTTAGAGATGCTGGAAGCCGAACATCTACATACCAACCGCATCGTGCCCATCTATCCGCTCACAGCCAAGATCAGCCAGCGCTGGCTGCGCGGCATGATGAACAAGGTAGTAAATTATTGGGCGCCGCGCGTCCAGGAGACACTACCAGAGGGGCTGCGGGAGAAGGCCGAGCTATTCCCGTTATCCCACGCGCTGCTGCAAACGCATTTTCCCGATTCCTGGGAAAACCTGGAGGCAGCCCAGCAACGCCTGGCTTTCGACGAACTGTTCCTGATGCAACTCGCCGTTTTGCAGCAAAAGCAAGATTGGCAGGGGCAGGAAGCGCGGCGCTTCAACACGGATGCTGAATGGTTGAACGCACAACTGAGCGCCCTACCCTTTCAATTGACCAAAGCCCAGCAAGGGGCACTGGGAGATATTCAAGGCGATCTGGCTTCTGGGCGCCCGATGAATCGCCTTATTCAAGGCGATGTAGGTTCCGGGAAGACCGTGGTTGCAGGTCTCGCGTTGGCGATCATTGCGAATGCAGGGGCCCAGTCGGCGATCATGGCACCCACCAGCATCCTGGCGGAACAACACTTCCGGAACCTGCAAACGTTTTTAGCGGGCGAGGGCAAGCCGCTGAACGAAGCCGAAATCCAATTGATGATCGGCGCTACTCCAGAAGCCGAGAAAAAGCGTATCCGGCAAGGACTGCGAGATGGCGACATTAAGGTGGTGATTGGTACGCACACGTTGATTGAGGACCCGGTCGTGTTCTCGGAACTTGAGTTGGTGGTGATTGACGAACAACACCGATTTGGCGTGCAGCAGCGAGCGGCGTTGCGCGGCAAAGGAAGCAATCCGCATTTACTGGTGATGACGGCCACGCCAATCCCGCGCTCGCTGGCTTTGACCTTATATGGCGATCTTGACCTGAGCGTGATTGACGAGTTACCCCCCGGACGGCAGGAAGTGGGCACCTATATCCTTTTCCCACGCGAACGAGAGCGGGCTTATGGCCTGATCCGGAATGAACTTGAGGCAGGCCGGCAAGTTTTTCTTGTTTACCCGCTGGTGGAGGAAAACGAAAGCAGCCAGGCGAAGGCCGCAGTGGAAGAGCATGCCAAGTTGAAGCAAGACGTTTTTCCGAATTATGACGTTTTACTGCTGCACGGACGCCTGACTCCCGGTGAAAAAGAAGATGTGATGGCGCGTTTCCGAGATGGCGAGGGGCAGGTGCTTGTATCTACGACGGTTGTAGAGGTGGGCGTAGATGTGGCCAATGCAAGCGTGATGTTGATTGAGGGCGCCAATCGCTTTGGTTTGGCGCAGCTCCACCAGTTGCGCGGACGCGTGGGCCGGGGAACCGACAAGGCTTACTGCATCCTGATCCCTGACCACGAGGACGCAGCCGAAAACGAGCGTCTGAAGGCGATGACCGAAACCAATGACGGCTTCCTGCTGGCGGAACGCGATCTTGAGCAACGCGGCCCTGGTGAATTTCTGGGCACGCGGCAATCCGGGTTTGACGATTTGCGCCTTGCCTCGCTGACCGATGCACGCATGATCGATAAGGCCCGCCGCTTTGCGGCGGACGTTTTGGACGATGACCCACAACTATCCAATCCCGAGCACAAAGCGCTCCAGGTGGCTCTGGCGCGCTATTGGAGCAACGGTACCGGAGATTTGAGTTAGCCATGATCCGAGCTTTATTCCCTGCCACATTTGATCCAATCCATAACGGCCACATTGATATCGCGCTGCGAGCGGCCAAGCTTTTTGATGAAGTGGTGGTGGCTGTTTATGAGCTCCCACAAAAATCGCTGCTTTTCCCAACGCCGGAACGGGTTGAGCTGGTTACGCGGGCGCTCAAATCAGAACCCAAGATCAAAGTGAGCACCTACCATGAATTGACGGTGGATTACGCGAAACGCATCAAGGCACAGGTTGTGGTGCGTGGATTGCGCGTGTTTTCTGATTTCGAATATGAATTCCGCATGGCGTTAGCCAATCGACAGCTTGCGCCGGGTATTGAAACCGTGGCGCTGATCACCAGCAAAGAGCACTCTTTCATCTCGTCCACCACAGTGCGTGAAGTTGCTTCGTTAAACGGGGACGTAGGCGGCATGGTGCCCGGCTTTGTCAAGAAAGCGCTCAAGCGGCGGCTTGAGGAGATGCGCACGAGTGGGGAAGGTGAGTATGAGGCCAGCCCCCTCCGGGACTAGCCCAAATCGCTGATTGCTGCGAGTTGACGCTGAACCTGTTTACGTGTAGGCTTTGGTCTGAATCTTGCACCAGACTGTATAGACTCGCTAATTAAACGCATAATACAATGGATATTTTAAACCTAATTGATCGACTAGAAGAGCTCTTCAATGAGAGCCGCGCCATCCCCCTGACGAACAGCGTGGTGGTGGATGAAGACCGCATGCTGGACCTCATCGACCAGATGCGTGTGGCTATCCCCGAAGAGGTAAAAAAGTCGCAAAAGCTGCTTGCGGAGCGCGACCGAACCCTGGCGCAAGCTCAGGAAGAGGCCAAACGCACCCTTCAGATGGCGCGCGAGAAAAGCGACGGCATGGTGGATCGCGATGCGATCTTGTCGGCGGCCAAGGGGCGCGCTGAAGAGCTTTTGGCACAGGCGCGGCTGGATGCAGAGGCCACGCGCAAGGAAGCCGATGAATACGTGCTGGAAGCGCTGACCAACCTAGAGATGGAAATGGAGCGCTCGCTGAACCAGGTGCGAAATGGTATCCGGGCGCTCATGCAGCAGCAGGAAAACCAAACCGAGCCCAATGAGGCTCGTAAAGAAAGTCAACCCGACTAAAAGCCGCTCTATAAGCGGCTTTTTTCTTGCTTAGAGGCCTCGCTCGGGGCGGGTGAAGGTGCGCTCAATGATCCAATCGTTGAGCCAGGGAGCGAAGAAATCCAACCATGCACCCAAGCGGAGCACCCAGGGAATGATGACAGTTCGGCGCGGGCGCTGGCTTACGCTCCAGACTGTTTGCGCCACGTCCTCAGCGCTGAGCTGCAACGATTTCGGAGTAGTGATACCCGTTTTGCGCTTAGCCTCCGTGTGGCTGCCAAATTCGGTTTTTACGCCGCCGGGATAGATCGTGGACACTTTTATGCCCCAAACGCCAACTTCTCGGCGCAGGGCATCGGCAAAACCGCGCACGCCATGTTTGGTGGCAGCGTAGACGGTGTAGGTAGGGGTAGCGACAAAGCCAGCCATCGAGCCCATGTTGATGATGTGGCCCGCTTTGCGCTCAATCATATGGGGCAAAAGCGCACGCGTCATCTGGATCACTGCATTGAGATTCACCTGGATTTGGAGGTTGATATCCTTTTGGGGATCCAACTCTTCCAGCCACTTTGTGCGCCCGAAGCCAGCATTGTTCAGCAGCACATCAACTTGCCCGTATTCCTTGAGAGTCTTTTTTACCAAGGCTTGAATTTGATCCAGATCGTTGAGGTCGGTGTCTACAGAGAGCGCCTCTCCGCCGGCTTCCTCAATCTCCTGTTCCAATTCCTGGAGACGCTCCAAACGGCGGGCGGCCAGCACCACGCGATAGCCCCTGAGGCCAAATAATTTAGCCGTGGCTGCGCCAATACCTGAGGAGGCGCCGGTGATCAAAATAACAGGGGCTTCACTCATCCTTGGCTCCTATCGGCATTGGTCAGGGGTTTAGCTGAAGCGCTACGCTGCTTACATGGATTAGGCCGCCATCGCGGGGCGATGCGGCATAGAGCACAAGGCGAGCCGGCGTGGTTGCGGTTACGGAGTAGGAAATCGTGGCAGAGAAGGGGCCGGGCTGACCAATATCAGGAGAATCAATGGTGATGGACCCTGATGCAAGCACATTATCCACTGTGCCGCATAACAACTCTGCGGGGCCATTGCCGCCCCCACCACACAGCATCCAACCCAAATTGCTCTCGAAATAATATTCCGAATAGCCACTTACCTGGAACTGGCCTCCACTTTCCTGAGCGGCATTTTGGGGTGCACTTATCTGGATGCTCTCAAAGGTGGTTGTGGATTGGAAAAGCTGGGAGGAGCCGCCGGGAAGCAAAATCACTTCTGCGCTGGACAGGTGCACAATGCCGCCGTCCATGGCGCTGGTTGAATACACTGAGATGCGCCCCGGTTGCTGACTCGAAACGCTAAAGGGGAGCTGCGCACTAAAGGCACCGCGCTCACCAAGAGGCGATTGGATCGTGGTGGGCTGCAGGGCCAATTGCGCCCCATCTTCCCCGACTACCATAAGAACCAGATTTTGCTCAAAGGTGGAATCCGCTTCGCCCTGCACAGTGGTTTGGAAAGTGATCTGGGAACCAGACGCGGGTTGCATGATGAGGATGGCTTCGAGCGGTTCGCTATTGGCCGGCGGAGAGGAGGGAGAAGTGCTTGGGGTGGCCGCCGCCGTGGCTGAGGGAATTGCGGGACTGGGCGTTGCCGCGGCAGGAAGATTGCAAGCCACTAGCAATAGCAAAATAAGTGATGCAGCGTAAATTTTTATTTTGAAGGCCATAAGACATTATGACATTAAGTTGAATTCCGGGCAACGCAGAAAAATGCCTATCCGCGATGATCCCAAGATTCACGAAGTTGTTCAACGAGGAACACGCTGCCGAAGGCCAGCAGAAGAGTTCCTTTCGCGGAGACCTGCATGGCAATCTCAAAAGCGTCGGCGGGAACCCTAACTGGCTGCGCCTCCACACCGATTTCCCCGAGGCGTGTCGCCAGTTCTTCAGCCGGCATGGCGCGCGGGTGGCTTGATTGGGTGGCGATTACTGATCCCAAACGACCTTCAAGGGGCACAACTAAACCAGCTAAATCCTTATCGGCTGAGACACCGATCAGCACCACCAGGGGATGATTGGGGAAAAGTTCGTCCAGCGTGTGGCGCAGCGCGATGGCCGCCGCGGGGGTGTGGGCCGCATCCAGCACGACGGGTGGATCGGGCTGAAGCAATTCAAAGCGGCCGGGCCAATTTGCATTGGCGAAGCCGGCGCGGATTGCTGGAAGGTCAAGAGCAAGGCCTGAGGCGGTTAAGGCAGCATAGGCTGTGGCCGCGTTTTGAGCCTGGTGGGCGCCGATGAGTTTTATCTCCAGATCAACTTTATTGTCGGGGTCGGCGGGCCTCCAAATGCCGAGACGTTGGCCCCCAACTCCAACATCCAAACGTTCATAAAGCACATCTTCGCCAACCTGAATGAATTGAGCCGCTTGGGCATTAGCGGTGGCCCGCAATACGCCCAGCACCTCTGGTGCCTGCGGGGCGCTGACCACAGGAACACCACGCTTGATAATGCCGGCTTTGTGGGCGGCAATCACCTCCAGATTTTTTCCAAGAATCGAGCGATGCTCAAGATCAATCGGGGTGATAACGGAAACCAGGGGGGTGATTACGTTGGTGGCATCCAGCCGCCCACCGAGGCCCACCTCAATGACCGCCACATCCACCTTGCTACGGGCAAAATATAAAAAGGCGAGGCCGGTAACCAACTCGAAGCGAGTTAGCCCGGGGATCTGTTGCGCGGCAATTTTTACTTCGATTATCAGGGCTGTGGCTTGGGCGGGCGAGATCGCTTGATTGTCAACGCTAATCCCATGCAAAGGCCCTGCCCCATGTGGAGAGGTGTAAAGGCCGACGCAATAGCCGCCGGCCTGCTGTGCTGCAGCGCATAGTACGCTGACGGATCCCTTGCCATTGGTGCCAGCGATATGGAAGCTGGGGAATTCTTGCTCGGGGTTTCCCAATATGGAAAGTAGTTTGACGATCTTATCCAGGGAAAACGAGCCGGCGCTTAGCGCTTGTTGAGGTTGGAGACTCAAATCAAGGTAAGCATCCAGAGCGTGATAAACATCGTCCCAATCAGAACTCTGCATAATAGGATTTTACTCTCCTGGACAACCGTGCTTAGGATTCTACTCGCCTGTAAAACGGCACATGTGGGGGTATGGGATTATTAAAAGGCCGCAGTATTCAGGTAATTTTTCCACGAAAAATTTAAGGTAAGCGAACGAAGCCATCCCTTGATGGCCCCTCTAAAGCGCGTTATGATTGAGCCGTGGGCTTTGCCCATAAGAATCCATCTATTCAAGGAGAAGAAACAGATGAAGAAACGACTTTACCTGCTCTTCGCTCTCCTGGCAATTTCGGCCCTGCTATTGGCCGCTTGCCAACCGAGCGTTGAGCCCGTGGCTGAGGAGCCGACTGAAGAACCTGTCGAAGAAGAGCATGACATGGACGCCATGGAAGAAGGGGACATGATGGACATCGGAACCGAGGACAATCCCATTATCTGGGCCCTGGTTCCTTCACAGGACACGGATGCCGTGATTGCCGGCGCTGAGCAGATTGCAGCTGCCATAGAAGAAGCCACTGGCTACGTGATTACTCCTGTGGTTACCACGGACTACACCGCGGCAGTTGAGGCGATGTGTAATGGCGAAGCTCACATGGGCGCGCTTAACACCTTCAACTACGTCCTCGCCAGCGCACGCGGCTGTGCCGACGTGCAACTGGCTTCCCAGCGCTTTGGTTCCACTTTCTATGCCGGGCAAATCATCACCCGCCCCGACACTGGCATTGAGAGCGTTGCCGACCTGGCTGGCCATACCTTCTGCCGCCCTGACCCCACCTCCACCTCTGGCTGGATTATCCCCAGCATCGCTATGCAGGCTGAGGGCATCAACCCTGATACGGACCTGACCGAGATTGTGGACGCTGGCGGTCACGATGGCGTGGTTATCGCGGTATACAACGGTGACTGCGACGCTGGTTCCACCTTTGTGGACGCCCGCGGCAACGTTGAAGAGGAATTCCCGGATGTACGCGAAGCCGTGATCGTCGTGGCCGAATCGGCTCCGATTCCCAACGACACAATCAGCTTCTCCCCGGATCTTCCCGCCGACGTGGTTGAAGCAATCACAAACGCCCTTCTCGCGCTGAATGACACCGAGGACGGACAAGCGCTTCTCAATACGCTTTACAGTTGGGAAGCCCTGGTTGCCACAGACGACACTTTCTACGATGGCTTCCGTCAGCAGCTTGACGCTGCCGGCATGAGCATCGAGGATCTGCTCTAAGCGTTTTACGCTCTGAAGCAACAAAGAAGGGAAGGGCGCTGCCCTTCCCTTCTTTGTATCTGTTGCTCTTCAGGCCCTGAATCTTTTTCTGATATCATAAACTGCCATGCTCAAAGTTGAGAATCTCACGCATATTTATCCGGATGGCACCGTTGCCCTGCGTGATGTGAGTTTTGAAGTGCCCGACGGGGAGTTTCTTGGAATCATCGGGCTGAGCGGCTCCGGAAAATCCACTTTACTACGTTGCATCAACAGACTCCTGGACCCCACTGAGGGCAAGGTGATTTGGAATGGCGTTGACCTGACCGAGTTGGACCAGGCGGATCTACGCAAATCGCGCCGAGAAATCGGAATGATCTTCCAGCATTTCAACCTCGTACGGCGCTCTTCGGTGATGACCAACGTGCTTTCTGGACGGCTCGGCTATACGGCGCCAAGCTGGAGCCTGATTAATCGGTTTAGCCGCAAAGACCGTGAAAAGGCGGTGGCTGTGCTGGAACGGATGGGAATCTCAAACAAGGCCTACAATCGAGCTGATGAGCTGAGCGGCGGCCAGCAGCAACGAGTGGGCATTGCGCGTGCCCTGATGCAAGACCCCAAAATGATCTTGGCCGACGAACCGGTTGCCAGTCTGGACCCCGTGTTGGCGCATTCGATTCTGGGAGCCCTGGAGACACTCAACAAAGAAGACAAGATAACCGTGCTTTGCAGCCTGCACTTCCTGGACCTAGTGCAACGCTACGCTACGCGCGTCGTTGGTTTGCGTGACGGGCGGCTGGTCTACTCAGGGAGCAAGGAAGATGTGGGAAAACTCAGTGATCAGCGCTTCAAGGATATCTACGGCGAGGAAGCCCAACGGCTGGATACAGACTGAGCATGACTGAATCGAACCAATCTATGACAAAAACTTCTCCGCTCCAAGGCCTACTTTCCGCATTCATCCCCGGGCTTGGTCAATTCGTCGCCGGCCTACGCGCGCGTGGGTTTTATATTTTTGCAACTGTTTTCACTATGGGCGGGCTGAGCGTGTGGACAATTGCCCAGCGCGCACGCTTCCCGGATTACGGATTAAGCCTAGGAATCTTCTTACGACTCAGTGTGCAGGCAGCCGCACTGCTGCTGTTTCTACTGGCAGCGCAAAGGCTCTTAACGCGTTTCATTCTGCATGATCCGGTTGCCCAAACGTTTAGCGGGTATGGCGTCGGCATACTTTATGTTTTAGCGGTCACATATTTGACCCAAAGTTTTCTTTCCCTTGCAGCGGCAGGTGTTGAAACTAACCAGTATCATGCCACCACGGCAGTATTCGCGGCCGCAGCAATGGCCGCCTTGTGGATCTGGCAAATCGGGGACGCGGCCCGTGTGGGAGGCTTATCTTCCCAACAGCCCAAACCTTCTATCGGAAGCCTTATCTTTATTGCCTGCGTGATCATTTTTATTTTGGGTTACAACATCACCGGCATCAATCTGCCCAAAGCCATCAGTGAGTATCAAGACACAGCGATCCTGCTGCCGCGAATGTTCTGGCCTTGGCGGAACGCTTTTGAGTACACGCAGGAATTTGAAGAGGCAACCCAGAAGATTCAAGCCCCCTGCCCAGCTGGCGATGAGGGCCCGCCAGCCAACTCTCCGGACCCCGACGTTGCCTGGGTAAGCGCGACGCCCACCTGCGGCGATCTCAGTGAGCGTCCCATCACGGGTGGTTTGATGCTAGGGACGGAGTTAACGATTACCGGCGGTAATTTTACGCCAGGCCAAGTAGTGGATATTTTATGGAATAACCCGATTGGAAACGCTTTCCGGCCGCGCGGCATGGGCCCGACCGAGATCACGATTGACCTTGATGGGGGATTCAGCACGCAACTCAACATTCCAGATGCCGTAATTTCGGCAAGCACTGCGGTGGGCGCGCAAATCCACACGCTGGTGGTACGGCAATCCAGTGAGGAAGTGTTTACCGGAAGACTGAGCCAAGACATGATCCTGGCTCTGGAATTAATGCTGCAAACGATCATGATCGGCCTTATGGCCACATTCTTTGGCATCATCCTGGCTTTCCCGGTTTCCTTCCTGGCGGCGCGAAACTTAATGGCGCCAGTGGTCAGCCCGCTAAACCGGATCGTGGGAAGTGGCATTGGACTGATTGCCGGAGTTTGGGCAGGAGGCATTATCACGGGCCAAATTGCCAACCGGCTGGGCGGACTGGCCGAAGCACCGATCCAAATTTTTCTTGCCGGCATTTTCGCAGTTGGCATGCTCGGATTGCTTGGCTTCCAATCGATCGGTACATTGTTTACCCGGTTAACGAACAGCTTAGGCGCTCAAGGCACTGGCAAGGTGCTTACGTCGCTTGTGCTGGCTGCCCTGGCAGCTGCACCGGGTTATCTGCTGGGTATCGGCTTCAGCCGCGGCATTCGCAGTATCGTGCTGGGTGACGAGGTAGCTGCACTCCAGGAAAGCACGTATGCAATCGCAGGCGCATTGCTGCTCGCGCTGGTCGCCGCGCTCTACGGTATGCTGCGCAGAAGTGGTGAAGGCGTCAAGATCGGTATGGCAATTTACACCGTCTCGCGCACGATCATGAATATTGTGCGCTCCATCGAACCGCTGATTTGGGCGATTGTGGCTTCGATCTGGGTAGGCCTGGGGCCCTTTGCGGGCACTATGGCATTGACGGTGCATACGATTGCTGCCCTTGGCAAACTCTATTCGGAAGCTATTGAGAGCATTGATCAGGGGCCACTGGAGGCTTTGCAGGCAACCGGCGCAAATCGATTGCAGACAATTGTCTATGCAGTGGTTCCCCAAATTCTTCCACCCTTTATTTCGTTCACCATCTACCGCTGGGATATTAACGTGCGCCTTTCGACCATCATTGGTTTGGTCGGGGGTGGCGGCATCGGTTTCGTCTTGATCCAGTGGATGCGCCTTTATCAGTATGAAAACGTGGGCATTGCAGTCTGGCTAATCACGATCACTGTGGCCACCCTTGATTACGTAAGCTCCACCATCCGAGAGCGCTTCGTTTAGGTAACCCGCCAGCTATGACCAGCCGAGAAGAAGCGCTCGCCATTGTGCGCGAGCATGTGAAGAATGAAAGCCTAGTACGGCATATGCTGGCCGTGGAATCCGCAATGCGCAGCTACGCGGCGCATTTAAAAGGCGATGAGGAGTTGTGGGGGCTGGCCGGTTTGCTGCACGATTTTGACTGGGAGATCCACCCTTCCCTTGAGCAACATCCCCAAGACGGCGCGCCTATCCTGAGCGCACGCGGCGTGCCCGAAGAGATTGTGCGGGCGATTCTAAGCCATGCCAACCACACCGGCGTGCCACGCGAGACGAGCATGCAGAAAGCGCTGTACGCCTGTGACGAAATCACCGGTCTCATCACTGCTGTAGCGCTGGTGCGGCCTTCAAAATCCATCCACGATGTAAAGGTCAAATCGATCAAAAAGAAGTGGAAAGACAAATCTTTCGCGGCGGGCACTCGGCGGGACGAGATGGAAGAAGCGGCGTCAGAGTTTGGCGTGGAGCTTTGGAAACACGCGGAAAACGTGTTGGTGGCAATGCAGAGCATTGCACCAGCACTGGGATTGGAGGGAATCTAAGGCTACTTAGGGGAAACAGGGGGTGATTGGCACAGATATTGCTACATCTGTTTTGATGAGTATCTACAAGAAGGCAAAACTCAACTCTGGCCGAAGAGCGCTTGAGCGATTTATTCCGGGGGCGCAACATGCGATTCGCGCGGCTTAAACACGACAACCAGGTGCAGGTGCGCGAGCTGGATCGGGGCTACAACGGGAACTATCCCTATCCTGAAACGCGCCCATTGTTCTCCACGCCAGCTGGCCGCCGCAAGGACGATATCCCCTACACGTCCCGCATGCTGGAGCACCTGGTGAGCCTGCAGCACACCAAGACTCTGGCTTTGCGGTTAACGCAGATCGGGCAGGGACACTTTAATCGGGCGGGGAATACCATTTTTGTTGAAAATTTTAAGGGGCAAATTCCGATTTTTAATCTTGACGAACTACCCAAGAAGCCGTTGGCGGATCCAATCTCTTCGGGTGGCAACCTTGTTAACGTGCTGGAGGATGTGGGGCACGCTGTAAAAGTCGAGACGATCTATTACCGGGATCCGCTCTCCAAAATTGCTGGAATGAGCTGGCACCGAGCCCCTTGGCTATTCACCAAGCACACTTCGGTGAATCCCAGCAACGGCGCTATCGGCTTGGTTTTCGGGGATGACGCCTATTTTCCCAATTATTCCAAATTGCGGGGCGGATTGTATGTCTCCGATGAATGGATTGAATATTTCCCCTCGCTGCCCAGACGGGTAACCGTTAAGGTGGCTAGCCGCTTAGTGCGATCAACTCCGGATGAGTTAAAGTCCAATGTAGTGGGGGAAGTAAGCCGCGGGCAAGAGGTAACCATCCATGAATATGCCCCGCGGGGAAGCAACGTTTGGGGGCGGATTGACGAGGAACAATGGATCGAACTGCTTTACACACGCCCCGGAATCGTGACCGAAGGCGCATTTCTTTACACAACCAACTGGCGGATGGATACCCAACCGCCCTATGTCATCAGGGGGGAAGCTCCCAATATTGGAAAGGAGATTTCCATGTCTACACCAGAAGAACCTCCCACGGAAAGAACCAACACTGGCGCTGGAGTGCTGCAAGGCAAAGGCTTTTATCTCTGGCAGATTTCACGCGTGGAGAAAGGCAATCCAGACGCGATTGCGAACCTGGCGAAACAGGCCGGGCTAAGCCACGTGCTGATCAAAGTGGCCGATGGGCGCTATGACTACAACGTGAAGGATAGCGTTGACGCGGTGCCGCCATTAGTGACTGCGCTGCGGGCACGGGGGATCCAAGCCTGGGGTTGGCACTACATCTACGGCCATTACCCCACCATCGAGGCGGAGCGCTCTATTCGGCGCGTTAAGCAATTAAATCTGGATGGCTTCGTGGTCAATGCGGAAAAAGAGTTTAAAGTCAAGGGCATGGATACTGCGGCGCGCGAATACATGAGCAAACTGCGCAGCGGATTACCCAACACGCCGATCGGATTCAGCAGCTACCGCTACCCCTCCTATCACCGACCTCTGCCCTTTGAGACTTTCCTTGAATACAGCGATATCAATATGCCCCAGGTGTATTGGGTGCAATCGACGAACCCTGGCGCACAATTGCTGAAATCACTGCGAGAGTATCAAAACCTGAATACGTGGCGGATCTACTTCCCAACCGGCGCAGCCTACAAGGAGCATGGTTGGACAGCCACACCCGAACAAGTGAGTGAATTCCTTCATGCAGTGCGAGAATACAATCTTCCGGGATGCAACTTCTGGGAGTGGTATTACGCCTGCATGTATGAAAAGAAGCTCTGGAATCCGGTGGCAGAGTTTCCCTGGTCGGTGGGCGAGGACTACGTACCTGAGATGAGCTATCGCTACGTGGATGCACTGAACAGCGGAGATCCGGTCAAGGTGGCTGCGCTCTACAAGAAGCAGAGCGTGCATGTGACCAGCCAGCGAACGCTGCAAGGGCGAGATTCAATCCTGGGCTGGTACAACGAGCTACTCAAGATGAAGCTGCCCAGCGCACGCTTCCAGGTTACAGGCGCCAGCGTTAAGGACAATATGCGCACCGTCACATGGACAGCGGATTCAACGCAGGGGCGTGTGTTAGACGGCAAGGATTCGCTGGGTGTGAAAGATGACAAAATCGTCTACCACTACAGTTATTTCACCGTTCATCAGAACTAAGCACTGCTACTTAAGCGCCGGACAGTATAATTTTGTCTCCTGGCTGTGTTGGCCGGGAGACAAATTCTGCTGATCGGTTTGCATTGAGACACTCCACCCCTACCCCGTTCGCCCAAACTGCTGCACTGGCCCTTTGCTTGCTCTGGGCTGGCGGCTGCGCTGAAACCCAGACCGTTGAAGCCACTCAGCGTTCGACAAATGGCGAAATCCTGGTGACTCATTCTGCGATTCCAGCCACGCCGATCTCGACAGCTACAGACTCACCCCAAGTCTCTATTCCCGACATATTCCAAAGCGACCTGCTGCGCGAAGGCATTGAGGCCAGCTCCTACATCAATGACCGCTGCAGCTATCTAGCCATGCGCTGGGATCCGGACAACAGTCAGCCTGGCACCGTGATAGCGCCGATCATGTTCCATGCAATTTACCCCTACGGAGCTGATACAGAAGGCCAGCCCTCAGCGATCAACCAGGACACTTTTGACGCTATCATCCAAGTGGCGGAAAAATACGGCTTCGAAACGATCACGAGCGAAGACCTGGCTGCCTTTCTCACACGAAATGCTAAGATCCCGACGCGCGCTCTCATGCTGATCATGGATGATCGCACTGTGGGTTCCGCAGAAGAATTTCTGCTGCCCGTGGCCAAGGCCAACAATTGGACTGCGACCCTGGCCTGGCCCATCGGGGATACCGATATTCGCACCGGATTGTGGGGCCGCATTGAGACGCTGAACGAGACAGGATATTTCGATATCCAATCGCATGGGCTCAACCATATCTACATTAACGATTCAATGGATGAGGAAATCGTGCGGGAGGAAATCTTTGGGTCCATTCCAATTCTGAAAGAGCACTTCGGCAAAGAGCCCATTGTCTACGTATGGCCGGGCGGGGACTATACTGCGTTGGGTGTAGACCTCGCAGTTGAGGCAGGTTTCCAGTTGGGATTCACGGTGCAATCTCGGGGGCCAATACTTTTCAATTGGATACCCCAAGGGGAAAAGGAGCGGGCGATTGAAGCGCCACTAATGCTCTTGCCGCGTTTCTGGAGCTCGGCGGCCACACTGAATTTGACGCAAACTGTGGAGACGAGTGAGGCCGCGATTGCGTTTGCCAAAGAGAATTACGCCAGTGAAGCGGCATGGTACCTAGCAAACTGTGGGGGCACCTTGACTGCGCTAAACCTGATCTTGCCCGAATAGGCAAAGAGTTATCGACAATTATTTTATACGAAAAGACGGCCCCTAAGGGCCGTCTTTTATGGTTTGTTATCTCCGTTATTTGGCTGCGGCAGCTTCTGGTGCGGCTTCGGCCAATTCGGCAGGCGCATCCCCATTTTCGGAACCGCTCACGAGATCTTCAATTTCCTCGCGTGGCTCCGGCTCTGGGATGCGGCCCTGATTGGCCTCATGGCCCATTCCAGCTGGTACCAGCTTACCAAGGATCACATTCTCTTTCAAACCTGTGAGCGGGTCAGTAGTGCCGGCGATTGCGGCTCCAGCAAGCACTTTGATCGTGTGCTGGAAGGATGCGGCGGAAAGGAAGGATTCAGTGTTGAGGGAGGCTTTCGTAATGCCAAGCATCACTTCGATAAACTTAGCAGGAGCCTTGCCTTCAGCCAAAAGCTTTTCGTTCTGCTTTGACATATCCAAGCGGTTAACGTAATCGCCTGGTAGGTATTTGGTATCTCCGGGGCGGGTGATCTGCACTTTAGACATCATCTTACGAATGATGACCTCAAAATGCTTATCGTGAATGTTCTGGCCCTGAGACCGATAGACTTCCTGAACTTCCGTGAGGAGGTACATATAGGCAGCCTGGCGACCCTGAATGCGAAGAATCGAATGCGGGTTAAGCGAGCCTTCCGTCATGGGTTGACCGGCCTCGACCTTGTCGCCGCTTTTCACATGCAGGCGGGTGGAGGTGGGCACATCGTATTCAATCTCTTCCTTTTGTTCGTACGAAACGAAAACGGTGCGATCCTCAATACGGACCCTGCCCGGATTCTCAACATTGACTTCATTGCCCTTCAGGGCAGCAATCACATCGCCTTTTTCCAGCTTATCTCCATCTTTGACTTGCAGGCGATAACCTTTGGGCAACTCATATTCATCACTGACCATCTCGCTATGCTGAATGCGCAAAACGCGCAGATCGCTATAACGTTCAGATTGCGTTATTTCAATAGTGCCGCTCAGTTCAGCAACAATCGCTTCGCCCTTGGGCGCCTTACGGGCTTCAAACAACTCCTCCACACGGGGCAGACCTGTCGTGATATCGGATTCAGCAGCCACACCGCCGGTATGGAAGGTGCGCAGCGTTAGCTGAGTGCCGGGTTCACCGATAGACTGGGCAGCAACAATGCCAATCGCCGAGCCCATGCGAACGCTTTCGCCATGGCCCAAATCCATTCCATAGCATTTGATGCAGACACCCTGTGGGCTTTCGCAGGTCAGCGGGGAAAAAACATATACTTCCTCAACATTGGCCTTGATTAGGGCACGCTGCTCATCATGGTCAATCAGCGTGCCTCTTTCGACGAGAATCTCACCCGTTTTGGGATCAGGCACGTTCCTGGCTGCTACCCGTCCAAAGATGCGGCTACCCAGCGCTTGATCGGCCACATCGTCGGTGCTGCGGAGCCAGATGCCTTCGTCGGTTTCACAGTCTTCAACGTTGGTGATTACATCCTGGGCCACATCCACCAAACGGCGGGTGAGGTAACCAGCATCGGCGGTGCGTAGTGCGGTATCCGCCAAACCTTTTCGAGAACCATGGGTGGAGATAAAGTATTCAAGCGTGGTAAGCCCCTCGCGGAAGTTAGACCGAATGGGCAACGGAATAATGCGCCCGGCCGGATCCGCCATCATGCCACGCATGCCTGCCAGCTGAGAAATTGAACTAAAGCCGCCTTTGGTAGCGCCGGAATTGGCCATTGTGGCCAGGTTTCCGAGGGGATCCATATATTCACGGACGGCTACAGCGACCTTGTTGGTGGTCTCTTGCCAAATCTCGATGACACGTTCATTCTGTTCCTGCTCGGTGAGCAAGCCGCGGCGGAAATCTTCTTCCACAGCCTGCTCTTCTTCCATGGCCGCGCCAACGATAGCACCCTTTTCAGTTGGGATCGTGATATCCGAAATAGCGATCGTGGTTCCGGACAGAGTGGCGAATTTGAAGCCAATATCCTTGACGCGATCAGCCACATCGGTTGTCTTTTCTTCGTCGCCGGTAACTTCGAGCAGCTCTGCGATCAAGTCTTTGACTTCGCCCTTATCCATCACGCGATTTACAAACTGAATCTCAGGCGCCAGGATAAGATTCAAAAGCACCCGGCCAACCGTCGTTTCGACAAAGCGCAATTCGGATTCGGGCAGGCGATTGTAGTTCTCGTCATACCAAGTCGTGACGTTCAGGTTGACAGTAGTATGAACATTTACCTGGCCGAGATGATAGGCCATTTCAACTTCATCCATGCTGGAGAAGGAACGGCCGTTGAAATCCTTATCTGCGCCGTGGCCTTCCATTGTCAGATAGTAGACGCCCAGAACCATGTCTTTCGAAGGCCCAATGATCGGTTCACCATCTGCGGGCTTGAGCAGATTTCGGGTGGAGAGCATTAAATTACGCGCTTCCCAAACCGATTGGCGGGAAAGCGGAACATGAACAGCCATCTGGTCACCGTCAAAGTCGGCGTTGAACGCAGTCGTTACCAAAGGATGGAGCTGGATGGCACTGCCCTCAATGAGCACAGGCTCAAAAGCCTGGATGCCCAAGCGATGCAGAGTCGGGGCGCGGTTAAGGAGCACAGGACGCTCCTTGATTGCCTCTTCCAGCACTTCCCACACTTCAGGACGGTTACGGTCGATAAGGCGTTTAGCGCCCTTCACGTTGGCCGCATAGTTATTTTTGACCAAGCGAGAGATCACAAAGGGGCGGAACAATTCCAGCGCCATGCTCTTGGGAAGGCCACACTGGTAGAGCTTGAGTTTAGGGCCCACCACAATCACGGAGCGGCCAGAGTAATCAACACGTTTACCGAGCAGGTTACGCCGGAAGCGGCCCTTCTTGCCTTTGAGCAGATCACTCAAGGATTTGAGCTCGCGGCGGCCGCGGCGGGAAAGCGCCTTGCCGCGTTGTGAGTTATCGATCAGCGAATCTACGGCCTCCTGGAGCATACGTTTTTCGTTGCGAACGATGACATCCGGGGCGCCGAGTTCGAGCAGACGCTTGAGGCGGTTATTGCGATTAATTACGCGGCGGTAGAGATCATTAAGATCTGATGTGGCAAAGCGGCCGCCATCTAACTGCACCATAGGGCGCAATTCAGGGGGGATCACCGGAAGCACCGTAAGGATCATCCATTCGGGCCGGTTATTTGAGCGTCGGAAGGCCTCTACAACGCGCAGGCGATTGGTGGCCTTGCGGCGGCGCTGCTTGCTGCGGGAAGTGCGCAATTCATGCCAGAGTTCTTCAGATAAATTATCCAGATCAATGCGTTCAAGAATATCGTAAAAGGCTTCTGCACCCATATCAGCGCGGAAGACCTGCCCAAGACGCGAGCGAAGTTCTCGATAGCGATTCTCGCCCATAAAAGACATGGGCTTGAGGCCTTCAAGTTCTTCGCGCAAGCGCTGCTTGTCTTCTACGGAGTCGTCGGATTTATCATCCAAATCCTCGCGCAGCTTGTTCATGGCCAGATCGCTCTCGGCATTCACGCCAGCTTTTTCAACGGTGATGCGCTCAAGTTCGCCCTGTTTCTTTTTGGCGGTTTGCTTTTCGTGCTCCACCAAGAATTGCTTGACAACTTCCTGGACTTGGGAAATGTGATCGTTGGCTACTTCCTCGCCAGCTTTGACGACGACTGTGTCTGTCGCGGTGAAAACAACATCCTTACGAGGGGCTTTCCCTAAATCGTCCTGGAGCTTGCTTTCTAGGCGTTGGCCTTCTTTGATGATGGGATCAATTTCGGCTGCGAGTTCTTCATCGTAGCGAGTTTCAATTTCGACGACTTTGGCCTCAAGTTCGGCAAGTTTTTCATCGCGTCGCTGTTTAATCTCAAGAATTTGGGTATTAATGCCATCCGCGTGAGCCTTTTCGGCTTCAGCAATTTCCTCATCCAAGCGGACAAGAGCTTTCTCGCGAGCATCTTCATCCACATAGGTCACTACATATTGCGCGAAATAGAGGACGCGATCCAAATTGCGGCGGGAAATATCCAGCAGCAGGCCGAGATAAGAGGGCACGCGCCGTGTGTACCAGACGTGAGCAACGGGGGCGGCCAGGGAAATATGGCCCATGCGCTCGCGGCGCACCGAAGAGCGGGTTATCTCTACACCGCATTTATCGCAAACAATGCCCTTATAACGAATGTTTTTGTATTTGCCGCAGTAGCACTGCCAATCGCGCTCGGGACCGAAAATAGCCTCATCAAACAGACCATACTTTTCGGGGCGCAGGCGGCGATAGTTAATCGTTTCCGGCTTGAGCACTTCTCCATAAGACCAGCTGCGGATGGTTTCTGGTGATGCCAAGCTAATGCGAAGCGAGCGAAGTCCCTTCGTTTCCATTTATTGGGCCTCCTGAGGGCGATAAATAAATCGATGCGATTCAAGCAATCTGAGATTGTTTTTCTACCCCGCTGAAGCATTCGTTGTTCGGGTTTTCGAACAAACGTGCTAACAACCAGACAAACGAAAACAAGCGCCTGAATGTGGTTTCTTTCAAGCGCTCGCTTGCGCCAGACTACTTATTCGATTCACTGCAGAATTATATCAAAGCGGGAAGGGTTGTCAAGCAGGGATACAGGCAACTCATGCAAGGTTAAGCTGGTTGCTCAAGAGGGATTTTGCCAAAAAATGTGCTGCCCAGCCCCAATTCACTTTCCGCCCACACACGGCCACCATGACGCTCAAAAATGGATTTGACAATCGCGAGACTCATTCCGCTATGCGTGTCTTCTTCCCCATTCCCGCGCCCAAGGCGCTCAAAGACCTTGGCCAAATCCATCGGGGCTATTCCGGGGCCCTTATCTTTTACGGCGAAGGTCACGGAATCGCGGGAGATTGAGAGCCACATTTCAATCCTGGCAGCGCGGCCACTTTGGCGAATAGCGTTATCCAAGAGATTGTAGAGCGCGCGCTGAAGAAGAGTGCGGTCCGCCTCGATAGTGGGCATCGAATCACCTGGGAGCTGAAGATCAAGATCGAGTTGTTTCTGGGCGATGCGGGGCTTTATCTCGGCGATTACCTCATCAATCGTCTCGGGGAGGGAAAACCGCTCGAGCTGCAAGCCTTGAGCGCTTTCAATGCGTTCAAAATCCAAGAGGCTGGAAACCAAATGTGACATACCGTCCACGCTATGACGAATCTTGTCCATATATGCAACCTGCTTTTCGTTGAGCTCGCCCACCATATCCAGCATCGTGACATAGCCACCGATTAACTCAAGGGGATCGTGCAGCTCATGGCTAACAGTTGAAAGAAACTCAGCCCGCATGGCTTCGGCCTGCTTGAATTGGGTGACTTCGCGCAAAATACAGGCCCTCGCCGCAACTTCACCATCGGTTTCGATGGGCGATAGACTGACGTAAAAGATGCGGCCGTCATCGAGTTGCAATTCAGTGGAAGCTGCCTCTTCCATCGGGGAGTCGAAAAGAGTGAGCCAACCTTCTTTTTCGATGACTTCTTCGATTCGTTTGCCAAGAACTGCCTCAGACTGGCGCCCAAGAATGGACAACACGCCGGGATTCGCAAGCAAAATGCGGCCCAGGCGATCTACCAGGAGGATGGGATCAGGTGTTGCTGCCAGCAAGGCTTCCATGCGCTTGCGGCCCACATCGGCGCTCAAGTAACGGCGCGCGTTTGCAGCCGCCTGGGCAGCCTGTTCCGCCAAGGTGGACAAGTAACGGACGGCCTCACGGCCAAACTGCTGAGGAGCATCGTAGGTGAGCCAAAGAGCACCGAGCGATTCGTCGTCATTTTTTAGGGCAAAGGCAGCCAGTGCTGCGGGGGCTGGTTTGACCGAATCAAAATCCAGGCGGGCGCGGGCCGGGTTGGTTAACAGCACACGTTGCTGCGTCTGGGTAAGGCCAAACACCTGAGCATCCAAGGCAGCAAAGGCCTCGTGATTGGTGCCTTGCCCATAACCGACGAACTCGTGGCCTCCAAATTCTGATGATCTTTCTTCAAGGAAAACCAGGCGGGCCATACTGGCGCCATTAGCCAATGCAGCATTAAGAATGGGGTTAACCTGGGAAGCAACGTCTGGGCTGGAAGCCACTCCTTGAGTTACAGAGAGCAAGCGCTGGATTTCGCCCAGACGAGCTCGCAAGGTGCTGCGCATCTGTTCAAGCGCGGAGCCGAGGCGACCGATTTCATCCACCCCTTTGAAAGAAAGTGGGGCATCCAGGTCTCCGGCAGCAATACGTTGGCTTTCAACAACAAGATCCTGAAGGGATCCTGTAACGGTGCGTAAACCTGCGAGCAATAGCCAATAGGCCAATAAAGCGAGCCCAAGCAAAAGAGCTAAAGCAGGCAAGGCAATGCTAAGCGCGTTTTCCTGTACTAAACCCAGCGGCAGTTGGGCCACGACGGCCCAATTGCTTCCCGTGGCGGGATGGTAGTAAACCAGGCGCCGAGCTCCTTCTGGCCCGATATCTTCATACTGGATCGATTCGCTCGAAACTTGGCCTGTATAGACAGTGAACAGCGAGCTACCCCCCGGCTGGTAGACGATGTTGCCCTGCCCGTCAAGAAGAAGCCCGCGGCCACCGATTTCAGTAAGGCCGGCAAGACTTTGCAACACAGGCTGGGCAAAGGGATTACTCGCTAAGCGAGTGCGTCCCATCAAAACGCGCTGGACGCCCGCACCCGTATCGACTGCAGCAACGAAGACAAGTTGAGCACTCTCGCTTTCGGTGTCTGCGGGAGCCACGCTAAAGAATTGAATGGGCACACCGCCAGCAGCACGGCCTACGGCCTCCAACTCACGGGGGCTGAGGCTCAAAGCGGGAAGTGCGGCGGCAGGGGCAACCGCAATGGGATTGCCGCTACTATCAAGAAAGACTACTTGCTCGAAATAAGGCACGGCATCCAGACGATCAGTCAAAAAGGACTGGACTGTATTTGTATCCGCTTGCCTTAGGACGGGATCGGAAGCCATTTGAAGCATCAAATTCTGCCCGGTTTCAAGCATAAAGGGAACGCCCGCGGCCGCAACCTGACTACTACTTTGCATGCGATCCGTATGCATCCGGGTGGCAGCACGACCCGCCATGACCCAAACCACCAAGCCAAGGGCGATAAACAATACCGCGAGAATAGGGCCAAGAATGGCAACCAAGCGGCCGTGTAGGCTGCGCTCGCCAGGCGAAGGTTGGTTATTCGTTTCAACCGCAGCAAGCAGAGGAGAACGAAAGCGCAGAACCTCAACAAGAACGGAAGCGATCACAAGTTGGCTGGCGAAGGCCAGGGCCACCAAGGCGACCCTCGAGAGTGCAAAATCCAAACTGGTGACAAAATTTTCAGCGACCCAGAAAAAGCTGGTGGCCACGTACAGCAATGGATAAAAAAGCGCCACGCTCAGTCCAGCCAGCCAGGTGCGGCGCAAAGCGCCAAAGAAGGGAGTGCGGTAACGTTGGCGGAGCAACTCCCCAAACAGGGCCGCCACCAAGGCAAACTCGAGCGGAGTGAAGGGGCTGCGTGTATCCCACAGGGCGAGAAAAAAGCCAGATAGTCCGGCCAGGATTGCCCCCGGGAGCGATCCAAAAAGCGCGCTCGCTATTATCCAGGGCAAAGCGCCGAACAAGGGTAACAGCGGCCCGAGTGCCGGGGCGGCTATCCCAGGGATAGGCAGCGCATCCGCGGCGGGAAGGCGAATGGTGAACACGATCAGGCTAAGGGGTGTGATTAGAGCCAGGGCAGCCAGCGCGATCCATTGCTGGCGATCCCAATCACGCCAGACAGGCGTACGACGAAAGATCAACCAGACAGTGAGGACAAGCAGGAAAACCCAAACAAGCCATGCTACTGGCCCATTGGGCGGCAGCATACGCAATACCACGGGTTGAAACAGCCAATTTATTGTCATAGCGCTGAGGCTAGTTTACCGATAGACGCCGCGATACGCCTCAGGAATCAATTCAGCAATTCTTTCCATCACCATATCGGCGTTACCCTGTCGGGCTTCGCGACGTTGTTTACCCCGGCCAGCGATGGGTGGCGGCGAGAAGGGTTTTCCGATGTTCATTTGCAGCCTGGGCCGTTTCCCACGCAGGGCGCGCTTCAACAAGTCGTCGGTGGTGCCAATAATTCCCACCGGGACAACCGGCACATTTGCGCGATCAACCAGATAGGCGACGCCTGCGCGGGCACGGCGCAAGCCCGGAACGTGGGAGCGACCTCCCTCGGGCGCAATGAGGAGCGGACGGCCAACAGTCAGCACTTCCAGCATCGTGTCGATGACGAGGCGGTCGTATTCGCCGCGATGCACCGGGATGGCGCGGTAGGCGCGCACCATGATCTTTTGGCCGGGGCGTTCAAAAACATCTGCGCCGGCGATGGCTTCGGGGATCTCCGGCCAAAAGCTAAGGACCAGGGGCGGTTCAAATAATGAAATATGATTGTGGGCAATTATGTAACTGGACCCTAACGGGACGTTTTCCAAACCGCTAATCTCAATGTGGCACAGGATATGAAACACCCCACGAAACACGGCTCGCAGTGAGCCACGCCAAATCTGAAGCCATAATGGAAATTTAACGGGAAGTTTGTTGGGCCTTGAATCAGACGAAGAATTCATAATAACCAGGGCATTCGTTAGCTCAATTCCTCAATTTTTGCTTCCACCAACTTGATGGCTATCGCGAGCACATCCTTTGCCTGTTTGCCATCCGATTTAAGCACAATTGCATCATCGGCGGGGCGTAGCGGGGCAATGGCGCGATTGGCATCGATCTCGTCGCGAATGCGCATGGATTGCTCAACCTGAGCGTAATCTGCCTGCTGACCACGCGCCTCAAGCTCAGCGTGGCGGCGCAGAGCGCGCTCTTCCACCGAAGCATCCAGATAAATCTTGAGATCGGCTTCGGGGAGCACAACCGTTCCAATATCTCGACCGGCCATGACGACGCCACCGCGGCGACCAATGCGTTGCTGCTGATCTTTCAAGGCACTGCGGACACCAGGATAGGCAGAGACCTGAGACACATGAGCATCTACTTCGGCAGATCGTATTTCCCAGGTGCAATCCTTCTCATCAATCAACACATCATATTGCCGGCTATCCTGTTGCGTGGGCGGAACCAGATCGATCGAAACCTCTAGGGCCAGTTTGGTTACAGACTGTTCATCGTTGATTTCCACATTGCGCTGAAGGGCCGCTAAAGTGACGGCTCTGTAGAGAGCACCGGTGTCGAAATACAGGTATTCAAAGTGTTCAGCAAGGCTTTGAGCAAGGGTAGATTTGCCCGAGGCAGCGGGACCATCAATGGCAATAGCCAGGGCTTTAGTCATTGCAAATTCCTGGCCTCTTCATTGGGTTGGTCCCTCATCTAGCACTTCGATCTCTGATTGATCAACGCCGGGAAAGAGATCAGCGCGAGCCCACAATCCCAATTCGCTTTGCCCAACCGGGGCCTGGCGAAAGAGCAGCCATGCGATCAAATTGTCTGGCCAGTCCCCGGTCCAGCTTGGGCTTTGGGTCCAAACAAAATCCTGACCGCGATACGCAACCGGGAGCGCAGGCGGTTGATCCAATCCATCGGTGAGAATTATGGCTGGCTGCGCTCCCGAGGCCAGCACTCCGCCAGACGCAAAGAGGGGCCAATTGCGCAAAGCCCAGCGCAAAGAAAAGCTCCGGCTCTCGGAAAGGATTTCAAGTGTATTTGCCTGACCGGTATTTTGGATAGACAGGTCGGTCAGCGTAGAAAGCAAAAGATCCGTTTGTCCAGCGGCCGTGCCTGGAGTGAGTAATGTGTTGTCAGGCGGAAAGCTCCGATTTTGAATACGAGAGCTAAAAGTAAACGCCAGAAAAAAGGCGAGAACGCCCAGCGTCCAGCGAGCACTTTGAGAGGCAGCAGAGCCTGACCACCCCAATGCAATCAACACCAAGGCCAGGGCTCCGACGAGCAGGGCGATGCCAGCAATGGCAAGGCGGCCCGTGAACGGCTCTGTGCCCGGTTCAAAACCAGCAGCCCCTGATAGTTGGATAATGACAATGACGCTGACGAGCAAAAATAGCAAAGATGCGCCAAAAACGGCTGGGCGATTCTCCACTGGCAAATACAAGGCGCTGGCAAGTTCACGGGCGACAAGCGTCCAGAGCGGCAGGCTTACCCAAAGCAAATGGTGAACTTGGCGACCGGGGTATAGAAAGATGACAATCAATCCAGCAATGGCCCAAACAGCTAACACGCGGCCGACTCTATCGTTTTCCTTCCAAGCACGAAACGTAGCGATGCCGCCGAGAAATATCGCGGGCAAACTGTATCCAAGCAGACCAAGAAGTAGATAGCTGGCAGGAATCCTTGCCGGCTTAAACCAAGCAGTAACGAATCCAGCCAGACCACTGCCAATGCCGGAGAAGCCGCACGGAGTTGACAGAAAAACGGTAACGCCAAAGGCCAGGGTTGCGCCAAAAGCCATCCAGGCCGGGCCAGCATCCACTTTGCGGAAAAAATCGCGGATGCTCTCTGTGGCCCAGTGGTGCATTTCACCACTTCGATCCACAACGCGCAGCAACAACCAGGCCAACGCGAGGCTTAGTAAGCCTACAAACAATGTGGGTTCGGAAAGGAGGGCAAAGGCAGCTAGCACGCCGGCGAGCATCGTTGATCCGCGATGCCAGGCCAACAGGGCGAACAACGGCAGCACAATGCCGAGCATAATCCCGGAAGCAAATCGTGAGAGGGTGACAAATTCGGGGGCGACGGCCAAGGCCAGGGCGAGCAATAGGGCAGGAACGCGCCCCAGGTTTTCACGTAGCGCATAGGGCAGCAAAACAAACAGGCTGCCCAACACGGCCGGCCAGAAACGGGCAAGAAAATTCGTGCTGCCGCCGATCAAAGCAAAATTCAAGGCGGTGAGCAGGACATACGCCGGTTGGTCTCCCGTCGAAGCGACCACGCCAGTAGCTATATCATGAGCCTGGAGAGCCTGGTTAGCTTCCAACTCAGTAAGTGGTGCAGCACCCAGCGCGGCAAAGCGCATGACCAGGGCCAGGCCAAAAACGGCGGCAAATGCTGCAAAGCCGATGGTTCGGGGAGATTGAATTGTCATTGCGCCGACCATTATAGTCGAGGCAGGTTGAAGGGGTCTGGCAGTGAAAGATCAGGGAGCAAGATAAATTGTGATTGAGTCGTTCTGAAAACCGACTTCAAGATTTTCCTGGAACTTGCCCTCATCCAAGCCGTACGTGTTGCGTTCCAAAAACCCAATGACGATGTAGCGAACATCGTATTTTTCCAGAATAGCCTGGGCGACAAGCCATTCATTGGTGGTGTATAGAGTTTCAATCTCGGCAATGCGGGGGGCAAAATCCACACTGTCTCCGCGCCATTGGCCTTCATGGCCCGGCCAGCCCAGCACCGCCGTTTGACCCGAATGGACGGACATGCGGCCAGCGCCGGTGTAGCTGCCCCCAACAGCTTCGACTAGTGGGGCGAGGGGTTGGGCGCGCAACCAGTTGATGGCGGCTAGGTCATTGGCGGCTAATCGTTGCGCGCCATCCAATTCAAGGGCTTGATCATTGGCGCGGCGATAGCGATCCGGGAAGGCGAAGGCAGGATAGATGAGGCCAGCAGCCAGCAAAAAAATAGCAATGACGCCAGCAATCCAGCGCGAAAGCCCTCGCCACTCCCGAATCATTATGGACAGGGCAACCGCAGCAACAACCCCCCATATCAACCAGGCCTGCATGTAGAACTTAAATACCGTATTCATGCGGGTGCCAAATTGATCACGCAGGTAGATGAATTCGGGAGCGAGCACGAGAAGGGCGGCAAAGAGAGCCAGAATGAGATGGAAACGGCCGGCTGCGCGCTCTCGGGATTTTTTCTTTTCGGTTTTAGGCTGAGCGCCATTTGGCCAGAAGAGGCCAAACAACATCCCGAGCAACACAAGCAGGGAAAGCCAGCCGCCCGGATTGGCAATTCGACGCCGGATGGATTCGCCAAGCAGAGAAGCTAAATCAGGAGCGCCCAGGCGCGTAAGCGCATCGGCAGTGAGATTGCTGTCCGCAAAAAGGGTGGCATACATCCAGGGCAGAAACAGCGAGAGGACCCAAAGTCCGATAATCAAAGCAAGGGCAAGAAAGAAACCACGCAGCAATCGACTGGGCTGCCAGTGAGCGTTCCAGGTTCCGATGAGATAGGCGACGATAGGCAGCAATAGTGTTCCGAACATGATCCAAAGATGCGCACCGCGGGTGGGATTGAGCACGTTGGGCAGCACGCCACCTGCCTGGGAGCTGAAGCCCAGGTAAAAGGGGAGATAGAGCAATAGTCCGCCCACCCCAAGCAACAGCAGCAGAGTCAGGAATTCGCTGATGCGCTGCATGCCCCAGCCATACTGTTCGGCCTGAAAGATTGCATAGGCGCCAGCAAACAAGACCAGATAAATGGGAAAATCCCAAATATTAATGAAGGCAAGGCCTCCCAGGATCACAGCGCTTAGGACAAGAAAATGAGATTGGATGCGCAGACCGAGCCAACCTGCAGCGTCCGAGCGGGTTGCTCCACCCTGGTAGAGCTGAAAGGCCAGCGCGGCTGCCAGGTAAACAAAGGGCATAGAAAGCACGTGGGGATGGAGATCGCCCAGCACAAAGGAGAAGGCGGGAATCTCGTCGATCACTTCCAGTTGACCCCCCGAAAAGCTCAGGTCGTTGATAACCCGCGAAGCGCGCCACCACCACCAGTTTTCAGTGCCGTAGAGGCGAGGCTGCCAAGCGGGCGCGGTGGTTGGGGCGAAGGCAAGATCCTTGACATCCAACCATGCCCAAAAGTCGGAGACCAAGCCGCCGCTTGAATCAAAGCTCCAAAACATATGCCGAGCGTGCAGGATTTCGAGGAGTCCTTCAACATTGCCAAGCACCAGCGTGAGCAAAGGCGCCAGAAGGGCGAGCCATGCATTTGAGCGGCGGGCATTTGGCGCGCGCAGGGCCAGCAGATTGTAGGCTAGCCCATAGGCGCCGAGCGCGGCCATTGCGAAGGTCATCGCGATGCCCAGACTGAAGGCAGCGCCGCCTGTAGCGGCCGTGATCTTGGCAAGCATCGCGACCATCAGGAAGCCAAAATAATAATAGGAGATTGAGTAGCCGGACAACCAAGGATCGTGCGGGGGCATCACGGGTGAGCGAAGAATGGCGTTGATGAAGCCCAGTTCCATTGGTTTTTCTGTGGTGCCCAAATCCGGATTGGAGGCCCGTAAAAAGGCCATCGCCAGAAAGGCAATCAGGAACAGGGCTTCTACGCCAAGCACATAGCCACGATTGCTCTTAAACCAGGCCCGGATTTCTTTCTTATCCAGACCGCGCCAAGCCCAAATGCTGAGCCCGCCCAAAAACAAAAGGGCGGTGAGCAGGCTGCCTGTGTTGTTCTGCAGAAGGCCGTAGCTGCCAAGAATCCAGAAGAGGAAACTCCAAAGCAGCAGGCCAAGAGGCCGGATAAACGTATAGCCGCGATCGGGAAGTTTGCCAAGGAAACGGAAGGCGAGGGGTAGCGCCAGAAGGCCGAGCCCTACCAGGCTGAGATACCAGAGCAGAACGGTAATCATCTCTTAGTCCAGGGTGAGCGCGCTGGCGTTCGCGCGATAGATTACTGTGTCTTCAAAGCGGAAGACTTCTTCCCAGAGGCGCCCATCCTGGCGCTCAAATTTGCCAAGCCCACTGCCTGGATAATAGGCGCGCTCCAATTGTCCTACGATGACGTATTCGACATCATAGGTTTGGAGAAAATCATTGACGAAAGCCAAATCACTGGTTTCATAAAATTGCTGTACCGCGCCAACCCGGCCCCAAATATCGTTGCCAGGGACGAACTCGCGCTGTTGGCGTTGGTGCCAGTTCCAGCCGATGACAGCCGGCAATCCGGTGTTGATTGCGTATCGAGAGCCCCAGCGGTATTCGCCAGTATGGGCTTCGACGATAACGGGCGATCCTTCGACGTTATCCTGCAACCAACGAATGGCAACATAATCCTGGTTGAGATCGAGCTCCTGATCGCGCTCGTAATACACGGATGTTTGCATATAGGCCAGGCCGTCGAGCGTGTGGGGCGCAGTCGCCGACATGCGATCCTTCATCTTGGCGGGCACTGCCAAAACCAGGAATAGCGCACCGCTGGCAATCAAGACTGCGCCGATTCCCACCCAGACGCGCTGCCAGGAGGGCAGCCACTGACGAACCTCGTTGAATGTCCAAGCCAGGGCCAGGGTCGCACTGAGGGCAAAGAGCGTCCAAACCTGCATGTAGAATTTGAAGACTGTGTTCATTCGAGAGATGTCGCCGCGCAGAACTACAACTTCGACCATAAGCGTGAGGAAAAGCCCAGTGCCAACCAGGAAAAGCACAAGGCGCTTGCTTTCCGGTTGCCCAGGCCGCAGGATGAGCAGACCCGCCCAAAGCATCAGCGGAAGAACGAACCAGGCAATATGCACGCCCAAGCCGGTGAGCGCCACAATGGCGGCCAATAAAACCAGAAGCCCTGCGTAAATCAGGAGCTGGTAAGGCTTGAGTTTTCGCAGAGAGGATAGGGGTGTACTTGCCAACCATTGGCGGGTTTCCCATAACATCCAAGCCAGGATAAAGAAGAGCATGATGCCCCAATGCAGGAGATAGACGCCAGAGGGCGTGTGGGAACCTGCCCAACGCTCCAGGCTGGTAAAACCCTGACGATACCAATGGGCATAGGGTTGGTAGGCAAGGATCGAGGCGAAAGTAATTGCCGCAATGCCGCCAGCAGAATAGAGCCAGCGCGAAGCCGGCTGAATATCCCGTTTATCCGGGGGAAAATAATGCCCGATAGCATACGCTACGGCGAATGCGGCGATGACCAGATACGTGGGCAAGTCCCAGGTGTTGGTGGGGCGCAGGCTGCCAATGGCGATGCCGCCGAAGAGGAAGACCCAGAGAAGCTGAAGCGGGGCGCGCTGGCCGCGCCAGGCACGGCTCAAAACGACGGAGAGCGCCCAGGCCAGAGCAAGCAGTGTGAGAGGCAAAGCGATCATGTGGGCGTGTAGATCGGCGTACGTGAAGGTGAAGAGCGGGAATTCAGTAATCGGAGCGCTCTCACCGGGCGCTGGGATGATGCGGGTAGGGTTCCAGTACCAATCGCCGAGACCAAAAGGCAGCGGCTGACCAAGAATACGCAGCACAAGGCCACGAGCAGTCCAGACCAAACCAGTGATCAAGCCTGCCTCGGTGCCATAAGCGCCATCGCTGCCCAGGCGCATGAAACCCTGGAAGATCATTTGCAGGGAACCCAGGTTGCCCGCCAATACCAAGGCGATGGCAGCCAGGATGCCTACACGATGGGATGCGTTATCTTCATCTTGTTCATCTTCAGTATCCGATTTCCAAGCGCGGTACAGGTTGCTGGCGAGTGAATAGGCGCCAAGGGCCAGCATGGCGAAGAGGCTGGGCAAAATCAGGTTGTAGGCCACGGAGGGGATAATGCCGAGCAACTTGGTGAGTGAGCCGACCAAGACAAAACCATAGTAATAGTAGTTAATGTAGCCACCCGCAAACCAGGGATCGTAGGCGGGGAAGCTGGTGCTTTTCAAAACGGCGTTGAAATAGGCGAAATCCATCGGTTTTTCGCCACCTTTGCCGGGATGCCACAAGTCGGGATTAAACCAGCGGATCAGCAGCATCAGAATGAAGAAGGCGAAGAAAAGCACTTCTGTACGCATGAAGAGATGTCGTTTGCGTTCCCACAAGGCGCGCAATTCAACTCGCTGGCGATACGCGGCCCAGGCCCCGGCCAAGATGAGAAGCAGTGCTACGGCTGCTAACCAGCCGCGCGTAAAGCTCAGGCCGAGCGAGGCACCCAGCCAGGCAAAGTAGGAGAGCAGAAGCAGCCCAGCGAGGCGCGCCAAGGGATAGCCGTGATCCTGAAGGCCGGGCATGGCCCAGCGAACCATCGGGAAGGCTGCGAAACCGAGCACGGCTAAGGCCAGATACCAAATCAGTGCGCTTACTCCGGACGAAGTATTAATCCAGTTATCCACGTCAAAGAGTTGCGACCAGGTGCCACCTGCACGTTGGCGCTCCCAATCCGGTTCGGGAAGCATCAGGTTGGGCGCCTGAGCGCCGGCGGCGTCCTCAAGGGTGAGCGGGACGGGACCCGTGGCTTGTTTGGGCGTAAGGTGGATCACATTATCCAGATTGACGGCGGAAAGAAGAGAGACGACTTCAGCCTGATCGTAATCTGCGCTCTTCTTGAAAATGAAAACCTTGGGGTGATCGTAGACCGTAAAGGCCTCTTCAGAGACCTGATCGTTGATCACGAGGGAATTAAGCTGGGGTGAGGAATCGAAGATTTGGACAAGCTCGTAGCCCAGGCGACCTTCGAAATCGCCAAGCTGGGCCACATTGAAACAAGACTCAATGGTTTGCCCCTCGGGGCATCCGAGCAACAAACGATAATATTCTGTGACCAGCGGGAAACGCTCAGGGATGCGGGGAAGGCTAGCCCATTGTCGGCTGGAGGTAACAAAGAGATATTCGCCGCGATCCAGGATATCCAGGAAGCGATTGAGCTTGGTGGCATCTTCGTCCCAGTACATTTCAAAATTCAGCCCCCCCTGATAAACACCGCCGAAGGGGTCGTAGCCATCCAGGCGAAGGGGAATGCCATCATCCCAACTGCTCTCGCTGACCACCCCAGCGCCCAGGAGCGTGGCGGTGCCCGCAGTCTCCATATCAATCTGCATATAGAGCACCTGCTCGGGTTGAATTGAAACACTCTCGCTGAGGCGGAAGTTTGCAGGGGTCGTAAAGCCGCGGGCCGCGCTCTCGGGATGCAGGACGCCGTCGGCTTCAGCAACGATGCTGCCCATTTCCGGAGTGGTGCTTAGCGCGATATGCACGTCCAATGGAGCCAATTCAAAATTGGTAAGGGCAGTGAGATTGATCACTAACTGATCGACTGGGAAATCTGCAAAAATATCAAACGTCAGCGTGATGTGGTCGCCAAGAGACGCTTCTACGATCTCTTGAAGCACGGATTGGGGAACGACGGCTGGATCCTGGGTGTTCATTAAATCGGCTTGATCGAGACGCAACTGGCCCCCTCCCCCGGGTAAGTTTAGGGTGAGCTGATAAGGGCCGGGAAGACCAATCGGGATGGGAAAAAGAATCTGCTGAGTTGAGCCGGATACCAAGGACACCCAATCGACAACATAGCCTTGAGACGAAACAAGTTGGGTTGTTTCGCCTTGGCCGGAGACCAAATCCAACTGGATAGGGGCAAGAACATGATAGAGGGATATTTCTTCAAGCGTGCCCGTATCCTGCATGCGGAAACTGGTGAAATAGGGTGTGTTTTGGGAAAAAACCTGATTTTGACGATATGGAACCTGCTGCTGTTTGGGGCCGGCGGCAGTCTCAATAGTCAGCGTGATCGGACCTGGCACATTTTCATAAATCCAGCGGCTGGCGGCAATACGGGTGACCGGTTGCTGGTAAATCCGCACAAATGCAAAGGACCAGACCGCACTGCCCAAAAGAGCCACGGCAGCTAACAAAATAGCCACGGGACGGGCCCAGAAGCGCCAGCGGCTGCCATCGTCCCTAGCATGGGCGCCTTCATCCCATAAGCGAAAGAGTGCCCAGGCGCCAAAAACGGCCAACACTGGATATACAGGCAGCAAATAGCGCATTGTGGGATTGAAGGCCACCGATTGCCACACAAAATAAAGGGCACCCCAGGCCCAAAGCAATAGCTCCGGTTTATTCCAGCCGCGCTTGATAAGCACCCAAGCAGCCCAAAGGAAGCCGCCCCAGGCAACGATGGCAAGCGGAAGACCCATGCCCCAGCGAGCCATATTCTCAAAAGCAAACCAGATAGGCCGGCGTGCCCATTGCATGGAAGGCGGCCAATCAATATCTCCGGTGGCCTGACCACGCAGCTGGCTTAGGGTGTCCAGCCAGGCCGAATTCAAGCTGACATTAAAGAAGCTGGGGCCAGCAAATGCATAGGGTTGGAAAATGCGAAAAATCAGAAAACTGACCGCGCCGGCCGCCGCGAGAAAAGCAAAACCCCGAGCATATATGGGTTTGCGTTGTTCGTTGGGGAGCTGCCAGAGGCGAAGAATGAGCGCCGCCGGGAGCATCAGTGCAAGTGGGGCGGCGCTGACCTTGGAGGCCATTGCCATGCCCAGGGCGATACCAAAGGCCACGAAATCGAAGAGGTTCAAGCTGGTTGCCGGATCCTCGCCTTCACTGGATTTTTCTGGGCCCGCAATACGGATCGCAAAATACAGCGCGAGGAAAATAAAGAAATTGAGAAAGTTGTCTACCGTGAAATAGTGGGATTGCTGAATTTGGACAACAGTGAAAGCGGAAAAGGCCGCGGCGAGTAGGCCGACGCGTTTATCAAAAAGGCGGATGGCAATCAGATAGACAAGGAAGATAACCCCCAGATCGGCGACGGCAGAGAGCGCACGGCCCACGATATGCACCTGATCGTAACCGGTTTGCCCAAGCCACTCAGCCACGTAGCGGACCGCGATGATGGGCAAGGTGCCGTACACAAAGAAGGAAAAGCCCCGATTGTTGGGGTTGAGGGTCGAGGTGGCGGTGTTGAAATAATCGCCCAGCTTCTCCACCGGTATCAATGCAGATTCAACTTGGGCTAGAAATCGCTCGTCGGGATGGAGATGGTGCTCGGCGTCCCAGCGAATACCCGTCGTGCGCAAAAAGGCGGCCACTAAAATGAGGGCCAGAAAAATCAGATCGTAAATTCGGGAGCGTTTGATCACTGGATTGTCCCTACACGATAAACAAGGAAATCCTTGCCCACATATTCACTGGGTTGAAGCTGACTCTCGCCCTGGGGATACAAGTTTTGCAAAGTAGCCAAGCCATCCACATCCAGCACGTTGAGGACAAAAAGTTTGGGCTCGGGAACATCCAAAGTGGAGACGAGTTCCTCCGGCCATAGCCCGATTTCACGGCCGGGTTGGTCAGCATTGAAAGCCACCAAACGCGTGTCCACCCAGTGCGGGTAGGCCACCACCCAGGTGCTTTGATCCTTGCCAATGCGATCCGAGAATTCACGGATAACTGCACCCATCTCTGACGAATTCCACGACTGCTGGCGATATTGGGCATTGTATTGATTGAAAACAAGATCGTAATTAAGCCCCATAACGATCACGACCAACACCACCCCAGCGCCCCAGCCTATCCATTTGCCCTGCTTCTCGGCAAGGCGATCTTTAATCGCGTGCACAAAGGCCACCAGGGCAATCGCACAAATTATGAAGATTGGAACTGCAGAGCCGCCGGCGCGGTTCATGGCGGGATTCTCCTCCGGGAATGCCAGCGAAAGTATTGAAGGCATCATTAGCAATGGAACCGCCAGCAGCAGGAATAGATCCTGCCAGTTGCGCGCACGGAGATAGCGGAGCACCACCAGGGCCACGCCGAGCAGGAAGAGTGCGCCTGAAACAAGGTCGAGCGCAGGGCGATTCAACAGACCCACCAACCAAATGCTGCCGCCCGAATAAATTGGCAAACCCAAGGCATCCAGTAGATTATCAAAGAAGATAGCTAAGACGGGGCCGGGGTAATTGATTTCCGCATCCCCCAGGCGGGAAAAGGCCCTGAAACTGAACTCCTGCCAATTTTCAATTGAGTAGCGAAGCAGGGGCGCAAAGACTACAAGGGAAACAAGCACAAGCACCGCGAAGGCAATCAGTGCGCGACGCTCTGCATAGCGATCCTTTTCATGCAGCCAATACATAACGAGCGCCACCACCATCACGACTGGCACGATGCGAAACGAGGTGTAGCCATAGAGTCCAACGCCGAGGAAAAGCCCCGATAGCAGGAAATCATTGATGGTGCGGCGGCGCAACCCGCGCAACAGATAATAAAGCGCTGGAGCAGTGAAGCTCGGAAATAGAATGAAGCGCAAGCCAGCACGAGCAAGGACATTCGGCCAATAAGCGACCCCCATGAGCAGCAGGGCGAGAATGCCCACCCAGCGGCCGCCGAGTTCTTTGCCAAGCAAATAGATATAGATGAGAGAAAACAATCCGAATAAGGCCATGCCGATCTTAAGGCTGAGGAAGGATAGGCCAGTACCAAACCAACTAGCGATGAGCGCGGTCACATAAAACTGGAGCGGCTCGCGGCCCGTGTTGCGGATAAAAAATATCGGGCTTTGGCCGTTTTGAATATCCAGGACGTCGAGGAGTTTTTCAGCATGATCACTCAACATTTCAGGGGGGACCGCGCTTAACTGGTAGAAACGGAAGAATGCGGCGATTCCAAAAGCGACCAGAATTGCCAACGTGTACCCAGAGACACGCTCCCGCCAAGCCTGTGGCTGAATCCATGCTTTATACTGCTCAATACGCGCGCTGACGTCCGCTCGACTGATCGGCAATCCCTGCCAAAAAGCCGCCATCGTGGCGAAGATGGCGATTATCCAAGTCGCGACGTTGTCGGGCGTAAATTGATTTCCACTAGTCTCCAACAAAGTGCGCGCAAAGAAAATCAGACCGATTATCAGCGGGAAACCACGAACACTCAAGACGGATTGGTCGGGCAGCCCCAGGGTAATTTCAGGCAACCGCCATTCACCAATTCTGGCAGACCATATGATGAGGCCAAGCGCGCCGAAGGCAAGCGGCGCGCCGGCAAGCCAGGTTCCATTGGGTGGCCGCCAGGCGATCTGGGCAAAAATCAGGAGGAGAAATGCCAGGGAAGTCCGCCAGGGAATCCCGGTCAGGTCAATTGGTGAAACAGCCGCTGGTTTGGCTGCCGGCTTTGGGCTGGATGTAGAGACGCGTGCCGATCGCTTGGCGCCTGGCTCAGGCAGGGGCGGGATTTCCGGAGCAGGGCCGCGCCAAGGCATGAGTTTGGCCTTGAGATAATCGAGAATGCTGGGTTCTTGTTCTTGCATCAATGATTGCTTCCTCAGGCGCTCATTTTATCGTAGGGGTCTTAGCCGTCAATGAGAAGGAACGCTAAGCCCTCTGTTTATCGGCAATCATGATTAAGCTCTCGCCCCTACTTAAGGGCAGGAAGCTTCCACCCAGGATTGCCTGCAATCCGCCGGGCCAACCGTACCAGAGGCGTTGGATGGCTTGGGGCACAAAGCGAACATAGGGTGGATCCCAAAAGCCGTCCGAAAAAACCTTGCGCTCTTTCAGTCCAGCCGCATTGAGCATCGCCAGCCATTCCGTAGGGCTGTGCAGGCTGATATGGGTGGGATCCTGGTAGCCAACCCAGGTTTTTCCTTTACGGGCGTGCATCGGCGAATCGGTGTTGGGCGTGCCCATCACAAAAATACCGCCTGGGGCAAGGACGCGGCCAATCTCCTGGATAGCTTTTTCGGGGTTGGGGAGGTGCTCGGTGACATGCTTGGCGATTACAATTTGGAAGGTCGAATCTTCATAAAGTGATAGGTCCTCCGCAGAACGCAATGCAAAGTGCCCTTGGGGAACATTGTTACGGGATTGCTCCAAGGCCCATTCATTCACATCCACGCCGTGAACTTCATATTGCCCAGTCAGGCGTTGCAGCAAATGGCCTAGGCCGCAACCCACTTCAAGAACTTTGCCAGAGGGCGGACCGTGCTTGGCGGCCAGCAAAGCGTAATAACGATTGGACCACCAGTATTGGCTATACCGCGCAAAGGATACGCGCGCATAACGGGCGGATTGAAAATATTCTTTGTCGAATGGATGATCCGAATTGTTTGCCATCAATCAAACCTTGCGGGAAACATAGAAAGTGAAAGCTCCCTGCTTGTGGTGATCCAAGGTGGCGTGTTCGCCGACCAGTTTGGCGGTCAAAGCCAGATTCCAATGGGCGGAGCTAAACAACCAACGGCGAGTGAGTATGCGGGGAAGAATGGTAGGCGCGCCGAAGTAATGGCCCCAATCCAGCGTGCGCATAGCAGCCGGCGAAAAATAATGCCACCAGCGATCCAATGTAAAACCAGCGCGCTTGAGGCGCGCTTCCCACTGCTCTGGATTTTCAGCGTGGTGCACGCGGGAAATGCGACGAAACCAGGCTTCGTAGGGCTCGCGCAGGAAGGGCAGCAAGCGGGGAACGCCCAGTTCCTTGAAATAGGTTGGATTAGGAACGCAGAATAGAAAGGGTGCCCCTTTTTTAAGCATGCGCCCCGTTTCTTTTAAGACATTGTCTAATTCAGGGATGTGCTCGAGCACGGAATTGCTGAGCGCGCTGCCAAAATGGGCAGAAGGAAATGGGGCGCGGGCGCCATCCGCCTGGACAAGGCCATCGTAGGCCGCCCAGCGTTTGGCCTCCCTCAAGGAGGGAAGATGAGGATCCAGGCCAACCTTCAATTTGCGCTGAAAGGCGATGCTGGCGAAATGGCCATCCCCACAACCTACGTCCAACACGGGACCGGGCAGTGCAAGATCCTGATAATAAGCGGCTTCAACTGCCCTCAGAATGGCCCGGAAATAGGGCAACGATTCTAGCATGGGCCAAAGGAAGGGGTTTTTGTTGTTTGGTGTGGGTTGTAGTGAGGTCATGTGAGCAATTGGTCAGCGTTGCACAAGCTGGTTGGCAATCTCTTTAAACAGGGCTTCGTGGCGCTCAGCGCACATTGCGGGGCTGAATTGCTCCCGCAAGGCGTCGCTGTCCCCACGGAATTGGGCCGGGTTATCCAGAACGGCGAGCATGTTTTCGGCCAGCGCGGCAGCATTCCCGAGTGGCGTTACGCGGCCCATGCCGGTCATCGTTACCGGTTGGCGAACGCCCGGCAAATTTGAAGCAACGACGGGCTTGCCGTTCATCATGGCTTCGATCTGAACAAAGCCAAACGTTTCCGTGGAGTTGGTACTGGGAACCACCAGGAGATCAATATTGGGGTAGAAGTTAGCCATCTGCTGCATATCCAGGACTCCCAGGAACTTCCATTGACCCTGGGATTCGTATTGGCGAATTGTGGGCATTAAACGCTTGAGGTAAGCCTCTTCACCGAGAACATCCTTGTATTGGCCGGCAAACCAGACCATCGCATTGGGATGCTTCTCCAAAATGCTGGGAAGTGCCTGAATGAGCAACTCAACACCCTTTTCCGCCGCGAAGCGAGTGGCCATCGCGATCACGGGATGGCGCTGCTCAGGATTATTTTCCTGCGCAAAAGCCCGGATGTCCTCTTTCGGCGTCTGGGGCAACTCCACTGCAGGCGGAATGACGCGAACTTTCTCAGGATAGCTGCTGAGATATGGCGAATAGCTGGCAAAATCTTCGGTATAGGCAGAGATTCGATGGGTGAAGATTGCCGAGAGATGGTTCATGCTATTGATGACCAGATTCACCAGGCGGTTGAACAGCCCCGGAGGCAACGTAAGGTCTGAATGGTAGATGATGACAGTCGGTTTCTTCATTAGGCGGCCACGCAAGGCCAAGCCGGCGGCATCGAACTGGGGAAGATGGAGTAGGACAGCATCGTGTTTGCGAATTTCCTGCGTAGACACAATCCCAAAGGAGGGAATGAGAACTCCCTTACTGATCCGAGTGAGGATGGGGAGACGACGAATACGGACGCCATCCCGGATTTCCTCCAAGGGAAGATCGGCTTCAAATTGGGAGGTAAGCACAGTAACTTCATGCCCACGCTGAACCAATGCTTTGGCCAAACGCTCAGCATAAATCGTCAGCCCGCTTGTATGCGGCCGATAATAGGTCAGCACAGTCAAAATTCGCACAAACGAAGTTTAGTACAAACTAAGCGAAGAGATTGTGATTCGCTCGCACCCAATTGACCAGGTGCTCGACTCCGTCATTGATAGGCACTTGGGGCGTCCAGGCGAGTTCGCGCTTGGCCTTACGGATGTCGCTGATATAGACTTTTTGATCGCCGGGGCGAGGTTCCATCCAGGAGACGGGTATTTTGCGGCCAAGCAGTTGCTCCAACATGGGGCCACATTCCAACCAAATGGATAACGTGTGCTTGGGGCCGCCGCCGATGTTGAAGACCTGGCCGGCCACAGCCGCCCGGTTTTCGACCGCTGAATCGTAGGCACGCACCAAATCGCGCACATCAAGCATATCGCGCACCTGCTTGCCATCACCAAAAATGGTGATGGGGTGTTCGAGCACGGCTGCAATGACAAACCAAGCCAGCCAACCTTGATCTTCGACCCCAAATTGGCGTTGCCCATAGATGCAGCTTTGGCGCATCACCACACTCGGGATGTCATAAATGCGCGCGTAATCATGAACGTATTGCTCAGCAGCCCCCTTCGAACAACCGTAGGGGGAATGAAAATCAAGCTGTTGGGTTTCCGGCACTCCATGAGGCAGCTTGGCGTATTCATAGCGCTTGGCCCTCTCGACCACCGGATGGTCTTCCATCTCACCATACACCTTGTTGGTGGACGAGTAGATGATAAATGGGTGCCGGTCTGAAGCGCGAGCTGCCTCCAGCAAATTGAGTGTCCCAAGCGCATTAATCTCAAAATCTGTGCGCGGATCAAGAACCGAGGTGGTGACGGCTACCTGCGCGGCCAGATGAACGATGACATCCGCATCGCTCGTGGCATCCTTAATCGAATCCGGATCGCGCAGATCACCGACGACAAGATTGAACGAATCTGCGCCATGCGATTGGCGCAACCAGGCCAAATTGCGATCAGCGCCGCGGCGAGAGAGGTTGTCAAAAATGGTGACCTGGCGGCCCTGCGTCAGCAAGTGATCCACGTAATTGCTGCCGATAAACCCAGCGCCGCCTGTCACTACGTAATAATCAGCCAATTAGCCTTCTCCTTGCGTCATCGAGGAGCGGGTGAGCAGTTGCCGGTATACATGTCCAAGCGATTCACCTTGTCCGGCAAAGCCGATCGCGCCCCCCACGCCCGTCATCACAAAATATAGCGCGTGGGCGGCAATCGCGTAGGCCAGGGCAAGCGAGGGTTCGATGCCGAATAGTGAAAGCCCAGCGACAACTGCGCCTTCCAACACTCCGATGTAGCCAGGGGACGAAGGCAAAGCCACGCCCAGCGAGCCAAGGGCGACTGCCACAACGGTCCAAATGAACTGTGGCTCGGGGAAAAAAGCAAACATCAGGGCGAAATACCAGGCAAGATTGAAAGCCCAGGCCAGGGCCATCCAGAAAGAAACCGTGAGGAAACGCAGCCCGCTTTTCAAGGCTGCGAGCCCCTCAGTAAAAGCAGCCAGCTTTTTTCCGACCCAGGATTGCAGCCTCGGCCAGGGTCGGGTGAGAGCCGAGATCAATCGAAGAAAGGCAACAGGATTAGCTGCTAAAGCAAACAGCAGCCCAAAGCCCATCACTACAAGCGCACCAGCAAAGAAAGCCGCTGAACGAATCCAGCTCAAGTCAACAAAAAGAGGCAGGCTGACCAGTAATAGTCCGGCAGCGAAACCCACGTCAAAAATGCGCTCGACGACGATGGTGGAGAACACACGCCAAAAACCGAGGCCGCTCCGCTGGCCCAAAAGCAGGGCGCGGCCCAATTCACCGAGGCGAAAGGGAAGCACATTGTTGAGCAGGTAGCCTTGATTCAATGCAAGAAAACTATCTTTGAATGAGACCTGTTCTTCAAGCAGAGTGCGCCAGGCTTTGGCCCTAATTGCGACCGCGCCCAAAAACAGAAGTGCGGCTACAGGGACCCATGAAAAATTTGCCTGAGAAAAAGCGGCAGCCACTTGATTGATATCAATGAAAAAGAACAAAATAACTAGGGCCAAGGCGCTTATCAAGATGCCGGGCAGCATACGGGCAAAGAGCCTGGGGGAGGATTCGCCGGGTTTAGTCATCGTCGAGGCGTAAGACGGCGAGGAAAGCCTCCTGAGGGATTTCCACACTTCCAACCATCTTCATGCGCTTCTTGCCCTTTTTCTGCTTTTCGAGCAACTTGCGTTTGCGGGTCACATCGCCACCGTAGCATTTTGCCAAAACATCTTTGCGAAGCGCTTTAACGTTGGCACGCGATATTACGCGCCCCCCTGAGATCGCCTGGATGGGGACGACGAAAAGCTGCTGAGGAATCAGATCTTTCAGTTTGGAGATCAGAGCTTGGCCGCGATGGTAGGCCTTGTCTTTATGGACGATGGAAGCCAGTGCGTCCACGGGTTCAAGATTAACGAGAATGTCCAGTTTAACCAAATCCTCGGGGCGGTATTCCTTGAATTGATAATCCATCGAAGCATAGCCACGGGTAGCGGATTTGAGTTGGTCGAAAAAATCGACGATCAATTCAGCGAGGGGAATCTCAAAATTGAGTTGAACGCGATCCGGTGAAGGATACTCCTCGCCAATGTAGGTAGCACGACGCTTCGTGGCCACGTCCATAACTGGGCCATAGTACTCGGTGGGGGTAAAGATTTGAACATCCATCCAGGGTTCACGGATTTCTTCAAGCTCGTCTTCCTCGGGCAAACCAGCCGGGGAATCAATGCGGATTGTCTCGCCGTTTTTGAGTAGCACCTGGTAAGCCACGGATGGCGCGGTGACAATAATATCCAAATCGTATTCACGCTCAAGGCGTTCCTGGATGATCTCCATATGAAACATACCCAGAAAGCCGCAACGAAACCCATAGTTGAGGGCCTGAGAAACTTCCTGCTCATAAACCAGTGAGGCATCATTGAGTTGAAGCTTTTCAAGCGCGTCTTTCAGATCATCGTAATCTTCACCCTCGATAGGATAAATGCCCGCGAAGACCATCGGCTTTACCTGGCGATAGCCGGGCAAAGGCTCAGGAGCGGGATTCGATTTGGTGGTAAGGGTATCCCCCACTCTGCATTCCGATACCGATTTCAAGCCGGTAGCCACATAGCCCACTTCCCCGGATTCCAACACATTTGTGGCGCGCATGGCAGGCGCAAAGATACCCACCTCGATGGGCCTCATGGAAACACCTGTAGCGATGAGATGCAAGCTTTGCTCTCCCTCGATGCGGCCATCCACCACGCGAATATAGGCCACTACACCCTTGTAGGAATCGTAATGCGTATCGAAGATGAGCGCCCGCAAGGGAGCATCAGCATTGCCCTTCGGCTGCGGCACCCGCTGAACTATGGCTTCGAGAACCAGCTCAACATTCTCGCCTCTTTTGGCTGAAATTTGCAAAATATCTTCACTGGGGGTGCCAATCAGTTGGCTTATTTCGGCGGCAACCTCCTCAGGGCGAGCAGAAGGCATATCGATCTTGTTGATCACCGGGATGATCTCCAAATCAGCTTCAAGGGCCAAATAGAGATTAGCTAGCGTTTGGGCCTGAACGCCCTGGGTGGCATCCACGACGAGAACGGCTCCTTCGCAGGCATTGAGCGCGCGGCTCACTTCGTAACCAAAATCAACGTGTCCGGGGGTGTCAATAAGATTCAACTCGTATTCGTTTTTGTCAGCAGATTTGTAACGCATACGCACCGCAGAGGCTTTGATGGTGACGCCTTTTTCGCGTTCGAGATCCATCGTATCCAGTACCTGGTCGGTCATTTCTCGCGCGGAAACCGTCTCCGTGAGTTGGAGCATACGGTCAGCTAGCGTGGATTTGCCGTGGTCAATATGAGCTATGATGCAGAAATTACGGATGCGTTGGGTTGTCATGAGCCGTGGAAGTATAACCGACCGGGTCAGCAGGATGAACGGCACAAAAACGCACTTGACCGAGAAAAACGTACGTATTTTCCAGCCTGATTACTCAGAAAACCTGCTACTATCCTGGGAATCTCAAGGGAGAAAGCGAGCAAAAATGCCAAGGAGCGATTATGTCTGTTGAGTGGGGTTACGCCTCAACCCTGATTGTTGCCAGCCTGATGTCTATTGGAGTAGCCAACACCGCCTGGCGGCGACGCAGTTCGCCGGGGAGCACTCCGCTTGCGGCGTTAATGATTAGCCTGGCATTCTGGTCGTTTACGTATTCGTTGCATTGGCTGCGAGTGCCTGAACCAAGGGATTTATTTTGGGTTGATCTCACCTATCTGGCAGTGGTACTCGTTCCAGTTGCCTTCCTGGGATTTACTTTCCAAGTTACTAATCGGGGTCATCTGCTCAAAAAGCGCAACATTTTGGCGCTGAGCATCATTCCGGCACTCACGCTTGTTTTGCTTTGGACGGATTCTTCTCACAGGCTATTTTTTGGCGACGTCGTACGCAGCGTAGACCAGGCCGCGATTTTCGAAGGTGGCCCCTGGTTCTATATTCACGTAGCCTATTCATACAGTTTGATCCTGGTGACTTTAGGATTGCTTATCCAAGCTTTCACACGCGCCAAAGGCCTTTATCGGCAACAAATGAGCGCCATCCTTACTGGAATCTCCTTTCCTTTAGCGGTGAATATCATTGGTTTGATGGGTAATCCGCCATTTCCTAGACTAGATCTTACGCCATTGGCCTTCACACTTACCGGAATTTTCTTTGCGATTGCCCTGTATAGGCTTGGATTTCTCGAGATTTTGCCGATTGCCCGAGATTCAGTCGTTGAAGTCATGAGCGACGGCGTGTTGGTGCTCGACAATCAAAACCGGGTCGTGGATATAAATCCCGCCGCGAGGCAGCTGATTGGCCTTAATCGAGAAATTGCTGTGGGTAGGCCGGCCGCCGAACTGCTATCGGCGTGGCCCAAACTGGTTGAGCGTTTTCGCGACACTCAGGATATTAAGGAGGAAATCCGGTTGCCCGGCAAGACAGTGCGCACTATCGACTTGCGCATTAACGCCCTGCACGACTGGGGCCAGGTTCCGCGGGGGCGGTTGATCATCCTGCGAGACATTTCAGAACGGGTGAAGATCGAAGAGGAGTTGCGCAAATTAAACCAACGGTTGCAGAGCCAACTCGACGAAAACAAAGCGCTCCAGCTCAAGCTGCGTGAGCAGGCGATTCGAGACCCATTGACCCGATTGTTTAACCGGCGCTATTTAAAAGAATCATTGGGGCAGGAACTGGCCCAAATGGAACGCATGGATCAGCCTTTATGCGTCGCGATGCTGGATATCGATGCTTTTAAGACATTCAACGACGATCATGGCCACGCCGTGGGCGACCAAATGCTGCAAAGCCTGGCACATATCCTCACTGAAAGCACGCGCGCCGGGGATATTGTTTGCCGTTATGGTGGTGAGGAGTTTGTGGTGGTGATGCCTGGGGCAGCCAAAGGAACGGCCTTGCTGCGCGTTGATTACATCAGGCAAGCCTTTGAACAATCAGTTCTTGAGCATGAGGGACATGAGCTTTCTTCCACACTTTCGGCTGGCGTAGCCAGTTATCCTGAGGACGGAAAAATATCAGAAACGTTGCTGGAACTAGCTGACCAGGCCATGTACAAGGCCAAGGAACGGGGACGCAACCTAGTAGTTGCCCTAAACGATTAGGGGCTTTTATCCTTTACTGGCTCCAAGATGATGATCGGGATGAGCCGGTCCGTTTTCTTTTCATAGCGTTGGTAGGCGGCTTCCATGTTTTTAAAATCTTCCCATAGGCGACGTCGCTCGTCGCCCTTTTCCTCACGAGCCAGCACAGACAACATTATCTTGCCGATTTGTATTTGGGCATGAGGCTCAGCTAGTAAATTGAAGCGCCAACCCGGATGTACATCAGCACCACCATTGGAGGCAGCAATCACGAAATTGACGCCATCCCTTCTGTAACTAATCGCGTTAACGCGCCGTCTCTGCGTACGGCGGCCAACTGTATACAACAATAGCACCGGCATGTCCAACAAACGCGCCCCCAGCCGCCCCCCACTCCACATATAAATCCACAGGTGAAGTTTCCAGATAAAACGAATCAACAAATTGTCTTTGGGCGGCATCAGGCGCTTTCCTCGGCAGCAACAACTTGATCCATTGCGTACTCAATCAAAGCACTGTCCTCAATTTTTGGTGATTTTCCTGGATTGAATTGCACTAAAAATTCCACATTGCCCTTAGGGCCCCGAATCGGGGATGTGATCAGTTTCTGGGGAGCGAGGCCCATCTGGGCTCCGGATTCAAGAATATCGGCGAGCACCTGACGATGAATTTCGGGATCCCTGATTACCCCCTTGCCGCGGCTAACCTGAGCCCGACCCGCTTCGAACTGGGGCTTGATCAAGGCAATGATCACCCCATGATCCGAAAGCCAATTAATTACTACCGGAAGCAAAATTTTGAGAGAAATAAACGAAGTGTCCACGGTTGCAAGCTCGATAAGTTCAGGGAGCGCAGCCAGATGTCGGGCGTTTTGCTTCTCCATCACAATGACGCGTGGATCTTGACGCAGCTTCCAATGCAGTTGGCCGCGCCCCACATCAATTGCATACACTTTGGCTGCACCATGCTGGATCAGGCAATCGGTGAAGCCGCCGGTCGAGGCGCCCACATCCGCGCAAATCAAATTCTTTACGGAGAAAGGAAAGGCGTTGAGGGCTGAATCCAGTTTTTCGCCGCCGCGCGAAACATAGCGGGGTGGTTTTGCAAGATCCAGGGCCACATCTTGATCCAGCATGGATGCGGGTTTGGGAACCAATTGGCCGGCAGCCCGCACCTGCCCGGCCATAACCAGGCGCTGTGCGAGAGCGCGGCTTTCGGCCAAGCCGCGTTCAACCAGCAACTGATCCGCGCGCTTTTTAGCCATTGCGGCATTCTATCACCCGCCTTTCGCGTTGTTCTCTCCCCTAAAGGATGCTATTATCTTCACCATGTTTTCAGCCCTAATCAAAAACATGCGCCTAAAGCAATGGGCTAAGAATGGATTGCTGTTTGCCGGTCTGATTTTCGACCGGCAACTCACCAATTGGCCTTCGGTGCTTATTACGCTTGAGGGGTTTTTGCTGTTTGGTTTGCTTTCCTCAGGCGTGTATCTGCTCAACGATTTAATCGATCTGGAAGCCGACCGGCGACATCCGCGCAAGCGTTCCCGCCCGATTGCCTCAGGCAAGTTGGCGATCCCTGTCGCGGTGGGGGCGGCTATCTTGTTTTTCGCTTCAGCTTTTTTCTTTGGCTACCGGCTTTCGCCCGCTTTTGCCCTCGTTGCCTTGATTTCTCTACTGCTCAATCTCAGTTATTCGTTGTGGCTGAAGCACATCCCCATTCTCGATGTAATCGTACTGGCCAGTTTTTATGTGCTACGTGTGGCCGCCGGTGTCACGCTGGTTGATGTCCAGCGCTTTTCTCCCTGGCTCTACGTGTTCACCACCTTTATGGCACTGTTTCTCGGGGTGGCAAAACGACGAGCCGAGCTGGCCCTGGTCGAAGGCGGCAGATCTCAGACGCGGCGGGTACTGGCAGGGTACACAGCACCCTTCCTTGATCAGATGCTGCAAACAGTTCTGACCCTAGCAATCCTGACCTACAGTCTATACACGTTTTCGGCGCCCAACTTGCCAGAAAACCATGCCATGATGTTGACGATTCCCTTCGTGATCTATGGCGCATTTCGCTATCTTTACTTGGTGCAGGTCATGAACAGTGGGGAAGCCCCAGAAGAAATCTTATTCAGCGATAGGCCGATACAGGCAACCGTGTTGCTCTGGGGCCTGACCGTTCTCTACATTTTCTACACTTATTAGCCCCCATGCCTGCTAGCATTGCATCAGCCCCAGGCAAGGTGATCTTGTTTGGCGAACACGCGGTTGTATATGGTCAGCCGGCAATCGCCGTCCCGGTGGCAGACGTGCAGGCAAAAGCAATCGTGCAACCAGATATAGGTGCGCCGAGTGGGCAGGTGCATATCCATTCCGAGGCCACTCAACTGGATGGATTGCTGCAGGATTTCGGGGAGAACGAACCGGTCGCCGCCGCGCTGCGACTAACCTTGCGTAAATTCGGGATTGACACCCCGCCCGCCTTTAAACTTCGCATTCAGTCCAGCATTCCCGTGGCCGCCGGACTGGGCTCGGGGGCTGCGGTTTCCGTAGCGATTATCCGGGCTGTATCCGACTTTCTGGGACACCCGCTTCCAGACGAAGCCGTCTCCGCGCTGGCCTATGAGGTAGAAAAACTGCATCATGGCACACCATCAGGGATTGATAATGCAGTGGTAACCTTTGCAAAACCTGTGTATTTCGTACGCGATCAAACGCTTGAGGCCTTTCAGGTAGGCGCGCCATTTACCCTGGTGATCGGCGACACGGGCGTAGCTAGCCCCACGCGCGCAGCCGTCGAAGACGTGCGGACCGCTTGGCGAGCGGACCAGAATCGATATGAGGCCTTGTTTGGCGAGATTGGCGCACTCAGCAATTTAGCCCGCAAAAAGATTGAACAGGGTGAGATCGAATCAGTCGGCCCCCTCATGGACGCCAACCAAAAGCTCCTCCACGCGATTGGGGTCTCAACATCTGAACTTGATACACTCATTCAGGCTGCGCGGCAGGCTGGCGCAAGCGGGGCTAAGCTTTCCGGTGGCGGGCGAGGTGGAAACATGATTGCCTTGGCCCCCGAGGGAAGCGCCCAGGCAATTAGCGAAGCGTTGTTTGAGGCAGGCGCAACGAACACCATAGTGACAACAGTGCAATGAAAAAAGAAATCATTTTTCTCAAATTGGGCGGGTCGCTGATCACCGATAAGGCGAAGCCGTCCACTGCGCGCGAAGGCCGAATTCAGCAACTCGCCGAGGAAATCGCTCAATTTCTGAATGAAAATCCGGAAATTCGCTTGCTCTTGGGCCACGGCTCGGGATCCTTCGGGCATGTCGCCGCCAAAAAACACGGCACGCGTCAAGGTGTAGATGGGGAGGCCGGATGGCGTGGGTTTGCTGAGGTGTGGGCCCAGGCCGCCAACTTAAACCAACTTGTCGTCCGCGCGCTGCAAAAGGCAAGTTTGCCGGTGCTTGTTTTTCCGCCATCGGCTTCTGCGTGGGCAAAAGATGGGGCCATCTCGAATTGGGATCTGCGGCCTGTTGAAAAAGCGTTGGCTGCAGGCCTGCTGCCCCTTGTGTATGGCGATGTCGCGTTTGATCAGGAGAGGGGCGGCACAGTCCTCTCCACCGAGGATTTATTCGTTTATTTGGCCGACAAGCTCAGGCCTCAAAGTATATTATTGGCCGCGGACGAACCCGTCTATGCGGAATATCCCGCGCGGGACAAAATTATTCCCGAGGTCACCCCTCGGACATTCGCCGGATTAAGCGCAAGTATGGGCGCAGCCGGGAACAAGGATGTAACCGGTGGAATGAAGAGCAAAGTTCAACGCATGCTCGATGTAGTGGAAACCAATCCGGACTGCGAAGTACGAATTTTTGACGCCAAGAGAAAGGGCGAACTATTAAGTGCATTACGGGGGGAGGAATCCCCAGGGACCAGGATCAAAAGCGATAAAGCCTAGTTTGGGCAACATGACCCTACGTTGACAGTGGCTTCTGGGGCCATTAAACTTACTTTTCGCCAAAGCGAGACAAAATGAGTTATACACGAGAAAAACTGGAAGAACTTGAAGATCAGGCGCTTGCACCCTATGGGATGCGCAGCCGCAACTCAAAGGGGCGCGCCCATCCGGACAAGGAGCCGAATTACCGCACCAGTTATCAGCGGGATCGCGACCGCATCCTGCATACCACCGCGTTCCGGCGTCTGGAATACAAAACGCAAGTCTTCATCAATTTTGAAGGGGACTATTTCCGCACCCGTTTAACGCACACGCTGGAAGTGGCCCAGGTGGGACGCACGATTGCGCGTGCCTTAGGGGCGAATGAAGATCTGATTGAGACAATCTGCCTGGCCCACGATTTAGGGCATGCAGCCTTCGGCCATTCCGGCGAACGCGTGCTTAACAAGCTCCTCGCAGAGCAGGGTGGCTTCGACCACAATAAGCAATCCTTGCGAATCGTCACCAAATTGGAAGAACGCTATCCAAACTTCCCGGGACTCAACCTGACCTGGGAAGTGCTTGAAGGTATCGTAAAACACGAAACACAATACGACATTTCAGATGCATCCGATTACGATCCCGAATTGCGCGGAAATCTCGAGGCGCAAATTGCCAACGTAGCCGACGAACTGGCCTACACTACCCATGATCTTGACGATGGTCTGCGATCTGGCATGCTGACACCGGACATGCTTTCCGGGCTGCAGATGTGGGACATGCTGGTCAAGAACGTAGGTTGGAGCGGAAGCGCACTCACGGATCTAGACAGACACCGCCTCATTCGCCGGCTGATCGGTATTCTGGTCAGCGACGTGATAGAAGCCACCTCCGAAAGAATTGAAAAGAGCAAGGCAAACAGCCCATTGGATCTTCAAAAGCTGGACCATAATGTGATCGGCTACTCAGACAAGATGCAGCCGCTGAACGACGAGATCAAAGCCTTTCTTTATGCAAACCTCTACCAGCATCACCGGGTGGTGCGAATGGCCTACAAGGCAGAACACGTGTTAAAGAAAATCTTTGTGGCCTATAAAGAAAACCATCGGATGCTTCCCCCTGAGTCTGCTGCGTTGACTGAAAAACGAGGGCTCGAACGCACGATTGGAGATTATCTGGCTGGAATGACCGACCGCTATGCAATTCAAGAGTATGAGCGCCTTTTCGATCCTAGCGAGAGAGCTTAAGATGGCAAATCCGAAAGAATATTACTTAACGGCTGAGGGCGCAGAGAAGCTGGGCCTGGAACTTGAGAACCTAAAAGGGCCACAACGAATTGAACTCGCCAAGCGCCTGCGGACTGCTATTCAACAGGGCGATCTTTCCGAAAACGCGGATTACTCAAAGGCCAAAGAAGACCAGGGTTTTCTTGAAGGCCGCATCCAGGAAATTGAGGTCATACTGGGCAGTGCAGTGATCATTTCCGACAAAGGTTCCGCGGATGGCCTGATCGCGTTGGGATCAACGATTACTATCAAGGAAGAAGGGCGCGATCCGATCCAGTATTTCATGGTTGGCGCCAAAGAAGCCGACCCGCGCAACGGAAAAATATCAAATGAATCACCAATCGGGCAGGCGCTGCTCGGCCACCGTGCTGGGGAAAAGGTGAACGTTACCACCCCGGCTGGCACCATCGCATTTGAGATCAAGGATGTAAAGTAAAACCCCGGCAGTATCGGACAAGCGCAGAACATAAAAGCGCCCGCAACTGCGGGCGCTTTTGATCACTTTTGTCGAAATTTAGATTTTGGACCAGACGGCCAGTTCGAGCGTGACACGCTCAAAGAAGCTCTCTTCGGGCAGAGCTCCTTCCCCGTAATCCATATCCACCACTCGCGCCACAAGCTGAAGCGTCTCAGTTTCAAGGACGGTTTCAGCGCCTGCCGAAGCCAGCAACGGTTCGCCCTTGGCAGAGAGTCGATCGCGGGCCGTATCATCACGGAATGTGTGGCTGCTCATCAAAACTTTGGTGACAGTTTGAATATCGTTTTTATCGAAAAGCCAAAGTTCAAAGGCACTCACCCGCTTGGGGTCGCCCACGCCAATCGTTTCTGCAATCCCCACTCCGCATTCGCCCATGAATTCGCCATTGGGTGAATCAATGCTGAAGGAGTCATCAAAAAGGTCGTCTCCCAGTAGATAGGTAGTCATCCATTGAGATAATGGGGGCGACTCATTGGTTGTAGCAAAATCGGTTTGCTCTGCGCCACGCGTGTATTCCTGGGCGCGCAGCACGGCGGGTAAGTCGCCCTTGCTGCTCTGGCGTCGCCGTACGTAATAAAGCACACCGAGGGCCGCACCAAGAACGGCAGTAATGGAACACATGGTGAGCAACAATGAGCCGGTGCCGAGAAGGGCTCCGTCGTTTGAATCCGAATCGGAGGGGGTGGCGTCAAATATGTCCGCGCTGGGTTCAGCCGACCCGCGAACTCCCAGCATGTCCTGAAACGCAGCAATCGAATCGTCGTTTTGATCGCCTGGCACAGCCGCCACGGCGGCTAGAGCGGGTTCTGCGCCTTCGCCGAGGTCATCAAGGCGGCGTTCGGCAGTATTCTCATCCCCGACCAGGGTATACGAATCAATTGCCATGCGCATGTAATCTTGCTGGGCTGCCGCGTTCAAATCCTGCGCCGAGGCATCTGTCCATTCAACGGGCCAGAGCCACCAACCCAGCAGCCACCAACCGACCAAAACACCTACCGCAAAGGCGGCAGCGGCCAGTGTACGCGGCTCTCGCAAGGCCTCGAGATTGAAGCGACGCACGCTTTTAGGCTGCGGGCTGCTATCCATGTCCATATTCATGCTCCTCATTGGCAGACTCAAGCTGCATTGCGGATTGTAGATGAGGGCGACAAAACGCGCAACTCGGCTGCACTATAAGGTGCAAGCTTCATACCGACTCTTCGATAGCTTCTTCTGTTTCGAAATTCGTAAGTCGATATTGGGTTTCACAATCCAGGCATTGGGCAAAATTCTTATTGGCGATCACCAGCGTGCCGGAACAATTGGGGCAGGGGTTGGGCAAAGGTTTCTTCCACGAGGTAAATTCACACTCGGGATAGTTAGCGCAGCCATAGAATGTGCGGCCTTTGCGGGTGCGGCGCTCCACAAGATCTCCGCCATCCAGCGGACAGGTAACGCCAATCTTTTCCAGCCAGGGCTCCGTATGGCGGCAATCCGGAAAATTCGCGCAGCCGATAAACTTGCCATAGCGCCCCCATTTGATCAGCAACTGTCCCTCTTCGCAGGTAGGGCAGATACGCCCGATATATTCCGGCTCCGACTTAGTTTCCGGCATTTCTACCTTGGCACGCTCCACTTCCTCTGAAAAGGGAGTGTAGAATTCGCGCACCACATCCACCCATTCCTCTTCACCCGAGGCGATCTTATCCAAATCGGCTTCCATCTCAGCGGTAAAGTTGATATCCACAATGCCGGGGAAATGCTCAACAAGCAAATCATTGACCAGCATGGCCGTCTCGGTGGGGAAAAGTCGGCGGCCTTCACGATAGACATAGCCACGCTGTTGCAATGTGTTGATTGTCGGGGCATACGTGGAAGGGCGGCCAATGCCATATTCTTCCAGGCTTTTCACTAATGTGGCTTCGCTGAATCGCGGCGGAGGCTGCGTGAAATGCTGCTCTGGCAGAAGCTGGAGTAATTCCTGGCGTTGGCCTTCTTCCAGAGTGTCCGGGATAGCCGCATTCTTCTCGTCGTCTTCTCCGCTCTCTTGCTCGGATTCCGTATAAACCACAAGATACCCTGGGAATTTGAGAACTGATCCGGAGGCTCGCAAACCGTAAAGGTGTGCCTGACCCTGGGCGTTGACCCGTACTGAAACGGTATCGTAGAGCGCAGGCAGCATCTGGGATGCCACGAAGCGCTGCCAAATCAATTGGTACAAGCGATACTGATCGCGGCTGAGATGTTCCTTGAGCTGTTTCGGAGTCCGACGCACAGACGTGGGGCGCACAGCTTCGTGGGCTTCCTGCGCAGCTTTGGCGCGCGCGCTGTAAACAGGGGGCTCCTCTGGCAAAAAGGATTGGCCGTGAACTTCTTTTACGTAATCACGGACTTCCTGCTGCGCCAAAGATGAAACGTTGGTGGAATCGGTACGCATATAAGTGATTAGACCCATGCTCTCCCCTTCGCCGAGGTCAATGCCTTCATATAATTGCTGCGCCACGGACATAGCTTTGCGGGCCGTAAAATTCAACTTGCGCGAAGACTCCTGCTGCATGGTGCTCGTGGTAAAAGGGGCGCGCGGTTTGCGGCGGCGTTGGCCGCGTTTGATCTCGTCGATAACATAGGCAGCGGATTGCAAGTCTTCGACCAACGGCAACACCACGCTCTCACTACCAAGCTCTGGCTGTTCGCCATCCACTTCGGCCAGCTTCGCCACGAAGGTGCCTTCTCCCCTCTCTGGTTTCAGTTCAGCTTCAATGGACCAATATTCTTCCGGCATGAAATCATCAATTTCGCGCTCGCGTTCAACAACCAAGCGCATTGCGACGGATTGAACTCGGCCGGCTGAAAGCCGATTACGCACCTTGTCCCAGAGGATGGGGCTGAGGGTGTAGCCCACTAGCCGATCCAGAATACGGCGCGCCTGTTGAGCATCCACGAGATCCATATTGATCTCGCGCGGATGGGAAAAAGCCTCTTCAATCGCCGGTTTGGTGATCTCATGGAACACAACCCGGCGGGTCAGTGCGGGGTCAATCTCGGCAGCTTCAATCAGGTGCCAGGCGATCGCCTCGCCTTCGCGATCGGGGTCAGTCGCGAGATAAATTTGCTCAGCCTTTAGTGCCTGCTTCTTGAGTTCCTTGACCACTAAGCGCTTTTCGTTCGGCACGCGGTATTTAGGCGCAAAGCCATCCTCCACATCTACCGACAGTTGGGAACGCAGCAAATCGCGAACATGCCCAACAGACGCTTCCACCGTGTAGCCATCTCCCAGGTAACGTCCGACCGTTCGGGCCTTCGCAGGTGATTCCACGATAACGAGCTTGCCTGAGCGAACCACATCTTTCTTCTTACGCGCCGGGCGCTCTGGGGGCACCATGCCATCATGCGCGGGAGTGTTTCCCATCCGGAACATGGTTGTGCCGCAGACCGGGCAAGTGCCACGCGTGCCTGGGGTACCCGTAGACGTGAATTCCGCCTGAGGCTCCAACATCTCGCGCTTCGTTTTACATTTCACACAATAAGCTTCCAAAATTAAGCCTCCAACAATCCCTTGCTACAAATACTCATTCATATTATTTCGTTTTAACTGCTCAATTACCTGGCGCACTTCCTGAGCACGCGCTTTGGAGCAAATCAGTAACACATCGCCAGTATCTACAACCACAAGATCTTCCACGCCAATGGTGACCACCAACCGCTCCTTGTCATTCCGATGTTCAGTGGCATGGATCAACGAATTATGTGAGTCAAAGTCCAAATGCTTATCGGCCAGCACAACATTGCCCTTTGCATCCGGGGCAAGCACGTCAAAAAGTGAATTCCAACTGCCCACATCGTTCCAGCCCATATTCTTAACGGGGATAACAGCCAACTGTTGCGCGTGTTCCATGATCCCGTAGTCAATGGTCTGGTTAGAGATAGCGGCCCAATGCCGAGCCAGGGTCTTATCCTGTGTCGGGCCATCTCCCTCTTCTTCCACAGCCACCAATGCACGATGCAATTCCGGCATCTGGCGTTCAAATTCGGCGCGGATCCGGGAAACCTGCCAAACGAACATGCCTGAATTCCAGGAATGTCCGCCGGTCGAGAGCATGGCTTCGGCCTCGCTTGCATCCGGCTTTTCTTTGAAACGCTTGACTTCAAAGGCCTCAAGGGGCTCCAAATCCGATAATGCCGCGCCCTGCTGGATGTAGCCATACTGGGTAGCCGCAAAAGTGGGGTCAATGCCCAATGTCACTAGATAGCCTTGCAAAGCAATTTCTTTCGCCTCTTGCAAATACTTAATAAATTGATCCGTCTCACTGATGTAATGGTCGGCCGTCAAAACGGCCATCACAGCATGTGGATCACGCTGATGCAGATGCAGAGCCGCCAGGGCAATGGCAGGCGCCGTACCACGCGGCTCAGGTTCGAGCAGGAAGTTGGCTACATTGAGCTCCTCACATTGTTGGCGCAGTTCTTCGCTTTGCGCCTGGTTGGTGACGACCAAAATGCGTTCCGGCGGAAAAAGAGCGCTCAAACGGCGAACGGCCATTTGAAACAGCGTAGATTCGTCAATCAGCGAGAGCATCTGCTTGGGTTTGGCCTGGCGCGACAATGGCCAAAGCCGGGTGCCGCCGCCGCCAGCCATGATGACTGCATAGTAATTTTCGTTCATTCTTTAGACCAGTCTACCCTTCAGTGCCTGCGTGATAGGCAGCGTTTGCTTCGCGCACAGCTACATAATTCATGCCCCCAACCAGACGAACCATACCTTTGAGTTCCATCAAAGCCAGCGTAGAGGATACCTGCTCAATCGGCAAATCAGTTTCAGCACGAATTTCGTCCACATGCAGCGGTTCACGACCGAGAACTTCGAAGAGTTTGGCTTCCGTAGCATCGGCCGGAAGCACGACCCGGGCTGATTTGTGGTGGGTCATGTATTCCAAATCGAGGGTTTGCAAAAGCTGCTCAAAATCCAGGAGCGGATAAGCACCATCTCGGATTAATTGGTTGGTGCCCTTGCTCTGCACGGCGTGGATGGGGCCGGGAACTGCAAACACATCGCGCCCTTGCTCGGCCGCAAATTCAGCCGTTATCTTTGCGCCGCTCTTTTTGCCCGCCTCAATCACCACCACAGCGATCGAGAGCCCGGAAATGATGCGATTACGCGGCGGAAAGTTGGCGCTTTCAGGCGGGACGCCAATGGCATAATCGCTAATCAATGCACCCTGGTCGAGCATCTTTTGCGCGAGACCACGATGCTCCGCCGGATAGATACGATCCAGGCCGTGGGCCAGGACGGCGATCGAACGACCACCAGCATCAAGAGCCGCGCGCTGCACTGTGGCATCCACTCCGCGCGCCAATCCGCTCACAACTGTAATGCCCTGCTGGGCGAGAAAGATGCCCAGTTCCTCCGAAATCTGACGTCCATACTTCGTAATACTGCGAGTACCGACCACTGCAACTGCCCATTCGTCTTCGGGTGCAATCTGGCCCCGCAGATAAATGACTGGAGGAGATTGGCCAATATCCTTCAGGCGACGGGGGTACTCCGCATCTTCCCACGTGAGGACGCGCACATCATGCGCCTTTAGCTCATCTTGTAATCGTTTAAATTCCAAGGTCTTACGAAGTCGGATGAGGCCCTCAATTTGATCCGCGGGTAATCCAACGGCGCGCAATTGAGTAGGGCTAGCCTTCCAGGCCTTCGCGACATCGCCAAATGCATCCAGCAAAATCTTAAAGCGAACCGGACCGATTCCCGGCACCTTGCTCAACGCAATCCAATACAAATGTTGTTCGTTCATCAGCAGCCCCCTAAGCCCTCATAACGCAAAAAGAGGGCACAGAATACCATAGCAGTTTTTTGGCTGTCAAGGAGTCAGTTTATTCGGTCAAACCGGGCAAGAGATGGGCCTCAAGCCGCTTTTTCTCAAGATCAATGCCCAAAATCACTTCTGAGGTAGCGGGCAACAAAACTTCATTGCCCACTTCTGAGCGAACCACATAGACATCGTTCGCGCCGGTTTCGATAATTTCAGAGAGTTTACCCAGCAATTGGCCCTCAGCCCAAACATCGAGGCCGATCAGTTGATGATGATAATACTCCTGGTTATCGAGTTTGGGCAGGTCTTCGATACGAATATAGAGCACCTGATTCCGGAACGCATCCAGTTGCTCGCGCGCAGAATATTGTTCAAAAGCAATAAGCAAGCCATCATTATGATGGCGCCGGCTTCGGATCGTTACCGGAAGATACTCTTCACCCAGAAGGATCTCTGCCCCGGGCTGAAGGCGTTCAGGGAAATCGCTAAGGATGTGCACGAGCACTTCACCGCGCAAACCATGTGGTCTGCGTACTTTGCCCACTGCTAGAAAGACAGGCTCGCTATCGTTCAGCGAGCCTGTTGTTTGATCTCTTCGTCGGGCGGCAATGCGTTGCCGGTTTGTGCTCACTCGGGTTCCGAAATATTCAAAAAGGCGCGCTGATCATCCCGGGCCGCAGCTACCTGCACCAAGACCCGCATAGCATTGGCCACGCGGCCCTGGCGGCCGATCACGCGGCCCATATCCTCTTTGGCTACCTGAAGCGAAAAATCGGTCCTGGAGCCGTTTTGGCGTTCCTGCACGTCAACCTGAGTGGGGTCATCCACCAGGGAGCGTGCAATGTACTCAATGAGTGCTTTCATCGATGAGAATTCGCTAGACTACTCGTCTGCTTCTTGATCGCCGCTATCGTCTTTGGCTTCTTCAGCCTCAGGCGCTTCTGTAGCCTCAGGCTCTTCCGCGGATTCGGTATCGGCCGGAGCAGCTTCTTCCGCTTCCTCGGTCTCTTTGGCTTCTTCAGCAGCCTCGGGCTCTTCGGCGGATTCAGTATTGGCAGGAGCAGCCTCTTCTGCTGATCCTTCCTGAACCGTGTCTTCAGCCTCCGGGGCCTCTTCAGCGGGTTGTTCTGTCTTGGGCTCGTCCTTCATTTCGGGCTGCGCCTCAGTTACTGGCTCAAGCGCAACGTCCGCCTGCTCTTCAGCCTTGGGGGGTTCTGCCTGAGCAGCTTCTTCTTTCTTCTTGCCAGGTTTGCCCACCGGCGGCTCGTGGCGCGTTTTAACACTGATATTCCGCGCCAGCTCAGCAGCGCCAGCTTCTTCCATCAGCTTTTCAATCTTTTCACCGGCTTTGAAACGTTCGTAGCGCTCGGCCAGGCCGGCGGTCTGGAAAATTTGCGCCGCAGAATCGCTGGGTTGCGCGCCGTTACCAATCCATTGGTAGATACGATCTTCTTTTAGCCGAATCGTGGATGGCTCTGTGCGCGGATTATAGAAGCCTAAAATTTCAATAAAGCGCCCGTCTCGCGGGCTTTCTTTGTCTGCCGCAACAATACGGAAACTGGGCTGGTTTTTTCCGCCCATACGACGAAGTCGAATACGAACCATATAATTCTTCGCTCCTCTAAAGCAGGATATATACTGTATTATACTTGGCTGGTAGGGATAAGAATCCCTACCAGGGCAGCGGGTGATTGTAGCTTGTATGCTGAACTCGGTCAAGAGGCAGTGAGGTATGGCAACTGCCCCCTGGTAGTTGGATTTTATCCCTGAAACGCCCCTACCCAAGTTGCCGATGAGGAGAGAGAACTTATGTCTGAAGTTGCCTTTATCACCGACAGCACCACCAACATTCCTAAAGAATTGTTGGGAAAAACAAAACTGCATGTTGTGCCCTCCGTAGTAATTTGGGGGAATGAGGAGTTGCGCGATGGTGTGGATATTCAGCCCGGCGAATTCTACAAGCGTCTTTCCACGGCTGCAGAAATGCCCACCACTTCCCAACCCACGCCGAACGACTTCAAAGCCAAGTACGAAGAATTAATCGCCAATGGACAAAAAGATATCGTAGTTATGACGGTTTCCGCCAAGCTTTCTGGAACGTTAAGCTCTGCAGAGCAGGCCAGGGAAATGAGCAAGGGGGGCAATATTGAAGTGATCGACGGTTATTCTGCATCGCTTGGCACGGGCTGGCCGCTGCTTCAAGGCATCAAAGCCGCGGAAAATGGTAAATCGTTCAAAGAGGTAGTCAACGCCATCAAAAATGCGCGCGATAAATCAGGCGTGTTGCTTATGGTCGACACGCTTGAATTTCTGCATCGCGGTGGACGCATTGGCGGCGCTTCGCGTTTCCTGGGCACAGCCTTGAGCCTAAAGCCGATCCTGGAATTACAAGACGGTCGGCTCGAAGCGCTGGAACGCGTACGCACCAAAAGCAAGGCTATTGCGCGCTTAATTGACTTGATCGAAGAACGCACGGCGGGCCAGAAACCCCTACGCGTGGCCTCACTGCACGCAAACGCCGAAGCGGATGCCCAAGCGATCCTGGACGAAGTTAAAAAGCGGATGAACCCCATTCAGGCGGTGTTAACTGAGGTTAGCCCGGCAGTGGGAACGCACACGGGACCGGGCACCTTGGGCCTGTGTTATCTAGCTGGAATAGACTAATGAAAAAAGCCCCGCAAATGCGGGGCTTTTTTCATTTCACAATGCCGTAAAAGAGCGGAAGCGGCTCCACCGGACTATCGCTCCAGGTGTGAGCTGAGAGCAAATGCTCTCTGGCCTGTTCCAGTTTGGCGCGATCGTTGGCGTGAATCGTGAAAAGGGGTTGGCCTTCCTCTAATTTATCTCCCACGTTGTGGTGCACAATTACCCCAACAGCTAAATCAATCTCGTCTCCCTTCTTCTCGCGGCCCGCACCCAGTGCTACCGAAGTTTCGCCGACAATTTTTGCGTTTATCTCCCTAAGATAACCGGATTGCGGGGCAGGTACTTCTTCTACAATGCCGGCCTTTGGCAATTTCTCAGGATCATCCACATAGGCGAGATCACCACCCTGAGCCTCAACAAGCTGGCGAAAGCGTTCTAGCGCGCGGCCACTCTCCAGCGCCTCAGTTGCCAACTCGCGGGCTTTCTTTTCGTCTGGGGCTGCCTCACCCAATAAAACCAGCTGGCTGGCAACTTCCAGCGCATGTTCGCGAAAATCCGCTGGGCCGCCACCGTTTAGCGTTTCAATGGCTTCCTTCACCTCGAGGGCATTTCCAACCGCCTGGCCCAAAGGTTGGTTCATATCCGAAAGCAAGGCAACCGCCTGTCGATCCGCTAATTTTGCAATGTTCACCATGCTTTCGGCCAGTGCGCGGGCTGATTCAAGATCTGGCATAAAAGCGCCTAGCCCCAGCTTAACGTCCAACACAATGCGCTGAGCGCCAGCAGCAATCTTCTTGCTCATAATCGACGAAGCAATCAAGGGCAAGGAAGGAACTGTTCCTGTCACGTCGCGTAGCGCATAGAGCTTGCCATCCGCCGGCGCCAGGTCGCCCGTTTGCCCAGTGAGTACGACGCCAATCGTCTTAAGCTGCTTGAGAAATTCTTCCTTGGTGAGATCGGTGCGGTAGCCGGGGATCGACTCCATTTTATCCAAAGTCCCACCGCTGAAGCCCAATCCGCGGCCAGACATTTTCCCTACGGGCAGTCCGCAGGCGGCAACGATGGGCTCGACCACAAGCGTGGTCTTATCCCCCACTCCGCCGGTTGAGTGCTTGTCCAGCACGATATCCACCACCCCGGATAAATCGAGGGCATCCCCGGAGTGCGCCATCGCAAGAGTGAGGTCTGCGGTTTCCTGAGACGTCATTCCGTTGAGCACGATCGCCATTGCCCAGGCGGCTGCCTGATAATCCGGAATGCTGCCATCAGTATAGCCCCGAACAAAGAATTCAATTTCATCTTTGCTCAAAGCTACACGGTCCCGCTTTTTTTCGATAATATCTACTGCACGCATAAATCACTGCCTGGATTGTGGGGCTGAAATTATAATATAGCCCCACGCTGGCCCGGATCGGTTCCACTCAAACGTAACCGGACACTCATCACGCTTGACAAGCTGTCAATGGTAAACCTAAACTACGATTAATGTTTTTTTAATCTTCAAATATAAACCTTACGTCAAATATGGCGTGGGCAAACACGTGACTTTGTAACACAATGGCTATTCTTCTAACGAAAGTGCGGCCGCCACAGCGGCGTAAAGATATTCTCCGGCGTGTTCGTCTCGTCGATACGATTCATCAAAATCTACATCGTAAGTTGACTTTCGTTTCGGCTCCGGCTGGCTACGGCAAGACTACATTGTTGGTGGATTTCGCCAGCGATGTGGATGCAATTGTGTGTTGGTATCTTATTAGCCCCGGAGACAACGAACTCATCCAATTTTCCAAGCATATCGTTGCGGCCTTTCAGCAGCAATTTCCTGAATTTGGGCAGGAACTGGACCAGGTGCTAAATTCAGCCGGCGAGTCTGCCGATCCGGGAAGTATCGCTGCCGAGTTGATTAACGAAATCGAAAAACATGTTGGGGATTTTTGCGTCCTGATATTGGACGATTACCACCTGGCTGGGGAAAACGAGCAAATCATTGATTTCCTCGAAAATCTGCTTGAGCACCTTCCCGATCAACTGCGCATCCTGATTGGTTCGCGCAGTGTCTACGGAATCCCTACGGCAAATCTCTATGTTCGTGATGAATTGGTCACGATTAGTGCAGAGGAGTTGCGCTTCCGGGCCGATGAATTGCAGAAGCTTGTTCTCCAAAACTACCACGTTCGGTTAAGCCAGGAGCAGGCCTCGGAATTAGCAAAACGCGCCGATGGCTGGATTGTGGCCATCATGCTGGCGATTCGCTCAATGGAAAACGGCGCACTACCTAAATTCGTGGGCGCCACAGAACAAGTTTACGGCTATTTGGCTGAAGAAGTGGTCAACCGGCAAACGCCTGAATTGCGCGACTTCATGTATTCCACATCGATATTTGATGACTTCACAGAAGAACTGTGCAATTTTGTTTTGGAGACAAAGGAATCAGGCGCGTTGCTTAAGTCTCTTGAAGAGCGCAATCTGTTCGTCTCAAGAACCGAAAGCACCGAGGGACTAAGCTATCGCTACCATCAACTCTTTTCGGAATTTCTCCTGGATCATTTTGAGAAGAGTGATGCCAAGCGGCTGAAAGCGCTGCACAACAGAGCCGCCGAATGGTATCGAAAGCGCGAACAGTGGGAAACCGCGATTCGGCATAAGCTGGCATCTGGCGAGGGGGAAGAAGCAGCAAAATGGATCGACAAGCTAGCCAATCATTACTACACGGCAGGCAGACAACCTTTGATCAGCCAGTGGTATCGGGCTATCAAGGAACCCAAGGACTACACGCGCAACGCACCGCATCTGCTGCTGTATCAGGCCAAGATCGTGGGCAACCAAAACCATCTCGCGGAAAGCGAACAACTATTAGACGTGGCCCAGCCCCTGTTGGAAAAAAGCAATGACACTGAGTCAGTTGCCAACGCTTTCACTACGCGGGGGATGATAAAACAGTTCACAGGAAAATACAAAGAGGCGATTGTACTGGCTGATAAGGCCCAGGAATTACTGAGTGGCAAAAACAAAAGGGCGGAGGCCAAACATCAAGCCTATCAGGCTAAGCGCCTAGAGGCGATTTGCAGGCATTATTTGGGCGACAGCGAGAAAGGCCTAGAAGTGCTTACCGAAGCGATTGAGGCTTTCCATGCATTGGTTGACGAGAGTGAAGGATCTAACAAGCAACGTTACCAGTTTGATCTTGCAGAAACGCTTAATGACCTGGGCCTGATCTACCTTGCCACGGGAAGAATCCTTGAAGCTCAAAAAGCCTTCCAAGAAGCGTTAGAAATTCACCTTAAATCCAGGGGCAATCTGAGCGCACTGGCATTAACCCGAAACAATATTGCTTATGTTTACTAGGTGGAGTCAGACATTTAGTGCAACGAATGAAGGATAATTCGTTCGTATGCAAAACACAAAATACATGCGCCTAAGCACCAGCGAGCGCGAGGAAGTGAGCCGTTCGCTGGCAGTGGGAATGACCCAGAGGGAGATCGCCAGGCTTA
>QWJF01000030.1 GCA_009391835.1 Chloroflexota bacterium
CCAAGGGAACAGATTTCACGGAGGTACCGCTCGAGCAGATCCAGGAGGTGCAGCGGCGCTTGAATGGCCGGCCGCGCGCCGTGCTAGACTACTTGAAACCAGATGAAGTCATCAACGAACTTGTTGCGCTAAAAGTTTGAAACCACCTAGATAAACTTGCTGAACTAAATGAACAACAGATCAATGAGATTCTTGAGCAAGTACCCTATCAGCTTCGCAACAACTTTGACGAAGAACTAAACAGGGTAAAGAGCTATCTAAATATTGCGCAAAAAGATCCAGAGCGATTTCGGTTAAACTTAACAGGAGCCTTGACATGAGCAGTAATGATTTTGCTCCATACCAATATTCGATAATTCGCTACCATCACGATGCCACAACTCACGAATTCTTAAACATAGGCGTCGCGCTCTATTCACCTAAGTTTAAATATTTCCGGGCTCAAGTTACATCTAAGTATCAGAGGATAACGAATACCTTTTATAACGCGAAAGGCAGAGATTACAGAAAGTATGTAGACAAAATTGCCCGGCGCTTCGATTCCCTTTCACAGCAACTAGAAGAGAAGCAGACAAGATTGTTTGAAACGACGCCCGACAATATTGAAGATTTACTAAGAACGTTTATTCGTAAGGATTCGTCCTTTCGGTATAGTGTTCCAGCAAGCGGAATAGCGCCAGACAACCCAGATTCATTGGATCAGACCTTTGAACAACTTTTTAGTGACTACGTAGATCGATATGTCGTTACGGACGAAAGGGAATCCCGCACAGAGCTAGAAGTTTGGAGATCAGCTTTTAGACCAGAAATTGAAAAAGTTTCACCAGAGGTATTGGTAAAACTAGAGCCGGTGCGAATAAAAACCAAAATCGAATCTTTAGAATATGATTATTCTTATCTTAACGGGAATCGACATATTATTGAACCGCTTTCGTTTGATTTAACCAACCCTTCCAATATACAGCGCAAGGCACATACGACATTGGGGAAGAATGTAATGCTAAGTTCAAGCAATGAGGTTTCCCATCTTTATTTATTACTGGGTAAACCTCAAAACAAGCCCAATGACGTCCTTGAGAGCTACGAAAAAGCAAAAAGAATTGTTGTAGCCGAAACATTTAATTTTGAAGTTCAAATATTTGAAGAGGAATCCGCCCGAGATTTTGCGCATTTTCTCCGAAGCATAGCACGAAGTTAAGGTGGAACCTATAGCTTGACGCCAGCTGTTCAGTAAGGATATAGTACGCAAAACCAGATGCACGGGGAGTCCGGTGAAGCGCTTGCGTTTCACAAAGGGCTGAGAGGCAGGTAAGGCCTGCGACCCGTACCCGGGATAAAGCACCCGGGACACCTGATCCGGATCATGCCGGCGGAGGAATGCAAGAGTTGTTTTTTCTGACCTCCGGCGACCGCTGGAGGTTTTTCTTTTGAGAGCGATTGTGTTTGCAAATGGGGAATTTGCGCCACCGGCGGATGTGGCTGCGCGCTTGGAAGGCGCGCAGCTGCTGATCGCCGCGGATGGCGGGCTTAAGCATCTGCGGGCACTGGGGAGGCAGCCGGATGTGTTGGTGGGGGACATGGATTCGGTGGCGGCTGAGGAGGTGAAGGCGCTGGAGGCGGCGGGGGTGTCAGTGCAGCGGCATCCGGTGGACAAGGACCAGACGGATTTGGAATTAGCGCTGCTGGAGGCGGCGGCACGCGGCGCTGACGCGGTCGAGGTGCTGGGGGGATTGGGGCGGCGTTGGGACCACAGCCTGGCCAACCTGCTGATTCCGGCGTTGCCTGCGTTGGCAGGGATACGGGTGGAATTCCTTCACGGGGAGCAGCGACTGTTTTTGATTCGAGCGGGGACGGATATTGCGGGAGCGGAGGGCACGCGTTTGTCGTTGATCCCTGTCGGAGGTGTAGCGGAAGGGGTGCGCACGGAAGGGCTGGCGTTCCCGTTAGCGGGAAAGAGGTTGAGCTTTGGGAGCAGCCGGGGGGTGAGCAATGTGATGGAAGGCGCGCGGGCGCGGGTGGGAGTGGGGGCGGGGTTGCTACTGTGTGTGATTTCAACAGGAGAGTTGGAATGATGATGAAGACATTGTTTTTGGGATTGAGCATCATGCTGGCGCTGACCGCCTGCGGGGCGGATGAGCCGCGCACTTTGACGGTGATGACGCACGATTCGTTCGCGGTGTCTGAAGAGGTGGTGGCGGCCTTTGAAGCGGAGCACAATGCGCAGGTGCAATTCCTGAAAGTGGGGGACGCGGGGGCGGCGACCAACCGAGCGGTGCTGGCGGCGGGCAATCCGCTGGCGGACGTCTTCTATGGGGTGGATAACACCTTCCTGAGCCGGGCGCTGGAGGGCGAGATTTTTGAGGCGTATGAGTCGCCTTTGTTGGCGGTGATCCCGGATGCTTTCGAGCTGGACGCGGCCCACCGGGCGCTGCCGGTGGATTATGGGGACGTGTGCCTGAATTACGACAAGGCCTACTTTGAAGATAAGGGCTTGACACCGCCCAAGGACCTGGATGATTTGCTGGCGCCGGACTACGCGGGACTGCTGGCGGTGGAGAATCCGGCGACGTCCAGCCCGGGGCTGGCTTTCCTGCTGACGACCATCGGGCGCTATGGCGAGACGGGCTATTTGGATTATTGGCAGGGCTTGGTGGACAACGATGTGTTGGTGGTGAACGACTGGGAGACGGCGTATTATGAAGTGTTCAGCCGTTGGGGGGGGGACCGCCCTATCATCGTCTCGTATGGGTCCAGCCCGCCGGTGGAGATGATTTTTGCCGAGGAACCGATGGAGGCGCCGCCCACCGCGGCGGTGGTCAGCGATGGGAGCTGCTTCCGACAGATTGAATTTGTGGGGATATTGGCAGGTACGGAACAGCGCAAGCTGGCGGAGGCCTGGGTGGATTTTATGCTGTCGCCGACCTTCCAGGAGGACATGCCGCTGCAAATGTTCGTGTTCCCGGTGAACCCGGAGGCGAAACTGCAAGCCGAATTCGTGGATTACCTGGCCGTGCCGGACGAGACGGCGTTTGTGTCGCCAGCGGCTATCGCCGAGAAACGCGAAGAATGGATCCAAGCGTGGACCGAGGTGGTGCTGCGCTAGAGAAGCGCAGATGGAGGTAAGCAATGGACAATGATAAGCAAGCCGGGCGACCCCACATGCCGGGCTATGGGATAGAAGCGGGGGCGGAGGGGCAATTGACCTGGAGCTATGTGGATGAGGGCATGGCGGCGGCGCGCAACTATTGGGTGAGCAGCGCGGGACCGGATGGCAAGCCGCACGCCGCGCCGGTGTGGGGGCTGTGGCATGCGGGTGCGTTTTACTTTTCGACGGGGGAGCGCACCGTGAAGCAGCGCAACCTACACGCAAATCCCGAGGTGGTGGTGCATTTGGAAAGCGGGGACGACAGCGTGATTCTGGAGGGGCGGGTGGCGCGTGTCAAAAATGAGGCGCTGGGGAAGGCACTGGACGCGCTGTATCAAGAAAAATACGGATTTCCAATTATGGGAGAGCACCCGACCTATGCGCTGCGGCCGCGCAAGGTGCTGGCCTGGCGCGAGGCGGATTTTCCCAAGACGGCCACGCGCTGGCTGCTGGACGAGGATTCGTGAGCCGACGCACACGCGTCCTGATCTGGGTGCTGCCGCTGAGCTTCCTGGCGGCTTTCTATATCTATCCATTGGCGAGCATTCTGGGGCTGAGCTTTGGGCGCGGCGAGGGCGGGCTGCTGGCGCCGATCAGCAAGGTGTTGGGGGATGCAGGATTGCGGGGAGTGCTGTGGTTTACGTTCTGGCAGGCGCTGCTTTCGACGCTGCTAACATTGGCGCTGGGGCTGCCGGGGGCCTGGCTGTTGGCGCGCTTTGAGTTCCGCGGCAAGGCACTTCTGCGAGCACTCAGCGGGATTCCCTTCGTGCTGCCCACGCTGGTGGTGGCGGCAGCCTTCACCGCGCTATTGGGGCCACGGGGTTGGGTGAATCTGGGGCTGATGCAGGCCCTGGGGCTGGAGACTGCGCCGATCCAGTTTGTGCACACATTGTGGGCGATCCTGGTGGCGCACGTTTTCTACAACACGACGATTGTGCTGCGCATGGTTGGCGACTTTTGGGCGCGACTGGATGCGCGAACGGAGCAGGCGGCATGCACGCTGGGAGCCAGCGCCTGGCAAAGTTTTCGGAGGGTGACATTGCCGCTGCTCATGCCGGCGATTGCCGCGGCGGCGCTGCTGGTATTCATCTTCGATTTCACCTCGTTTGGGGTGATCCTGGTGCTGGGCGGGCCGCGCTTTGCCACTCTGGAAGTGGAGATCTATACGCAGACGATCGGGCTGTTTAATTTGCCAACGGCGGCGGCACTGGCGCTGCTTCAGCTGGCCAGCACGCTGGGGCTGACGTTGGTTTATACAAGATTGGCGCGACGGATTTCGCGGCCGCTGACGCTGCAAAACGCGGGACGGGGGGCGCGGCGATTGACTTCGCGGCGGGCACGCTGGGCGGCGGGTGCTTTTTTAGCGGGGCTGGCTTTGTTTTTTGTGCTGCCCTTGGGCGGACTGGCGGCACGCTCAGTGAGCCGACTAGATGCGGAGCGCCGGCAGCGAGGAAGCGTGGAGACAGGGTTGACGCTGGATTATTACCGGGCGCTGGGCGAGAATGAGCGGCGCGACATTTTCTTTGCGCCGCCAGGGCAGGCGATCGCCACTTCGCTGGGCTATGCGGGTGCTACGGTTGGGCTGGCGCTGCTGATCGGGCTGCCGGCAGCCTGGGCGCTGGCGAAGCGCGAGCAGGATTTTTTGACGCGGGCGCTGGATCCGATTCTGATGCTGCCGCTGGGCACGTCGGCGGTGACGCTGGGGCTAGGCTTCCTTGTGGCGCTGGATCATCCACCGCTGGACCTGCGGGCCTCGCCCGTACTGGTGCCGCTGGCACACACGCTGGTGGCGCTGCCTTTCGTAGTGCGCAGTTTGACACCCGCGCTGCGCAGCATCCGGCCGCGGCTGCGGGAGGCGGCGGCAATGTTGGGGGCCACGCCGCGGCAAGTGCTGCGCCATGTGGATGCGCCGCTAGTGGGCCGGGCGGCGCTGGTGGCGGCGACCTTTGCATTCACGATCTCGCTAGGTGAATTTGGGGCCACGGCGCTGATTGCCCGGCCGGAATATCCGACAATCCCGCTGATGATCTACAGACTGATTGGGCAACCAGGGGCGCTGAACTATGGGCAGGCGCTGGCGCTGAGCACGATCCTGATGGGGGTCACCGCGGTGGGGATGCTGGCAATCGAGCGGCTGCGCTTTGCTGAGGTGGGCGAATTTTGATGCTGGAGCTACGCGGGATTACGAAGCGATTTGGCGAGATGGCCGCTTTGCGGGAGGTTTCGTTTGCGGTTGGCAGGGGCGAGATCGTGGCGCTGCTGGGGCCCAGCGGGAGCGGAAAATCCACTTTGTTGAATGTAGTGGCCGGGTTGGAGGCCGCGGATGCGGGGCAGGTGCTGTGGAAGGGTGAAGACCTAGCGGGAACGCCGCCACACCAGCGCGGCTTTGGGTTGATGTTCCAGGATTTCGCGCTGTTTCCGCACCGAAATGTGGCCGGCAATGTGGGCTTTGGGTTGGAGATGGCGGGGATGGAGGCAGCCCAACGCAAACAGCGGGTGATGGAGATGCTGGCGCTGGTGGGGTTGGCGGGCTTTGAGGCACGCGATGTGGGGCAACTTTCGGGCGGAGAACAACAACGCGTGGCGCTGGCGCGGGCGCTGGCGCCGCAGCCGCGGCTGCTGATGCTGGACGAACCGCTGGGCTCACTGGATCGGGGACTACGTGAGCGCCTGCTGGGTGAACTGGCGGAAATATTGAAACAGAGCGGGCAGACGAGCCTGTATGTGACGCATGACCAGGAGGAAGCCTACGCGATTGCAGACCGCATGGTGTTGCTGAATGCGGGGCGGGTGGCGCAGATCGGCGCGCCGGAGAATTTATATCGGAGGCCGGCTTCGGCGTTCGTGGCGGAATTTTTGGGACTGGATAATTTGTTTGAGGGCGAGGTGGTGGCGAAGGACGGGGGGCGGGTGCTGCGCAGCGCGCTGGGCGAGTTCACAGTGGATGGGGGGACGGAGCTGGGCAAGGTGCGCTGGCTTCTGCGACCGGATGCGCTGCGCCTGGACGGGAGGGGAGCGGCGAAGGTGGGCGGGACAGTATCGGCAACGCATTTCAGGGGAAATACCACGCTGCTGGAGGTGGAGGCGGCGGGCGAACGGGTGCGGCTGGAGGTGCCTGGCGGGGCGGAGAGGCCCAAGGTGGGGGAGGCGGTTGAGTTGAGCTTTGATGCGGCGGAGGCGGTGCAGGTGTTTGGGCGCGAGGGCGCGGATGGCTAAGCGACTGATGGTGATCAAATGCGACTCAGCGGGCAAGGAGATGTGGCGCTGGGAGGGAGAGGAGCTGAGCCGCAGCGTGGACGAGGTAGTGCTGGAGGCGGCGTTCAATGTTGAGGCGCACCAACTGGGCGATATCGTGCTACGGGTGGGGGACCGGATGATTGAGACGTATTCAAGCGCGCGCTGGTTCAACATTTTCGAGGTGCAGGATGGGGATAGCGGGGACTTGAAGTGCTGGTATTGCAACTTGAGCTTCCCCGCCGAACTTGGCGAGGACGAGATTGTGTTTCGGGATTTGGCGCTGGATTTGATCGTGCACCCGGATGGGCGGCAGGAAGCGCTGGACGAGGATGAGTTCGAGGCGCTGGATCTGGCGGATGATGTGCGGGCGACGGCGCTGGAGGAGTGGGCGAAGTTGCGGGGGAGGTTTAGGAAGTGATGGTGATTTGTTATGGTTACTAGAGACCAGAGACTAGAAACTAGAGATTGGAGATTGCGGCTCTCGGTGCAGTGCCGGGGCCAGGGGGACGGTTGATTGAGAGGGTGTTCGAGTGGACTGGTGGGGTAGAAAATAGTGAGTCGGGTGGATTCTACGCTTCGCTCAGAATGACAACAATTGGCAAGAGTGCTTGAGCAGTGCGCTATGGTAAAAAAGAAGGTGGCTTGTTGCACCTGTAAGCCGCCTCGGAATGACGAAATAAAAAGACCCTCGCAAGAGGGTCTTTTTGGATTTGGGACGAGAGGGGGTTATTGGCTGGGTGTGCGTTGGCGTTGAAGGCGATTCTCGCGCCGCCAAATGATCCAGATAAGCCAGGAAATGACCATCACGAGCAGGATGCCAACGAAGATGGGGATGAGGATGGCGAGGATAGAGATCACGGCGGAGACGATATCCTCGAGGATGCTGACGGCTATGTTGCCGACGCCACCGGTCGTGGCGGTGACGGCAGGGCGCATTGCGCCAGATTTAGCCGCGTGCACGCCACCGGCGATGAGCAAGCCGAGGGCCAGCGAGAGGATGGGATTGATGGCGGTGACCACGTTGGCGCTGGAGGCAAAGGCGACCGCGCCGGCGGTGGGTCGGACAAAGGTTTGAATGGCGTCGTTGACGTGGTTGATGGCCGGGATCTTATCGGCAAAGAACTCGACCATTGAAAGCAGGACGAGCAGGCCGATGATCCAACCGTTGGTAAGCGTATCCCAGGGGGCTTCGAGCTGCATGAGGTTGGTGAAGCGGCTCACCACGGCGACGACGAGCAGCGGAATATAGGCGTTCAAGCCGGCGCTGGCCGAGAGGCCAAATGCCGAGAAAATGCCACTAATTACGTCCATAGCGTTTTATTTCTCCTTAGGCTTGCTGGTTTGGGGCAAGCGGAGAGATTCTATCATTTTCGTGTAAGAGAAAGATATGCGGGGAGTGGGGATGGAAGTGAATGGTAATTGGGGATTGGCGCACTCGTGATTAGAGGAACAGGGGTAGTGGGGTGAGTAGGTGTTCGAATGGACGGGTTGCGGTAGAAAATGGTGAGTCGGGTGGATTCTTCGCTTCGCTCAGAATGACAAAACATGTGATGATGATTGGCGCGTAGGCGCTGTGCGCCTACTGGCAATGACTGTGGGATGTGTGGGGATAACGTAAGGGGGAGCGGAATGCTAAAATGCGAGCCGGATGAAAATTCTACGAAGTTGCCTTTGTTTAATCGTCCTGGGCGCACTGAGCGCCTGCGAATTGACCACGACGACGCCCACGCCGGTGACGGACGGGCTAGCGACGGCAGCCGAATCCCAGCCAGCGGGTGAAGAGATACAAGCAGATGGGGTGAGCGCGGGCACGGCGACACCGCTTGGCGTATCGGTTTCCAAAGAGATCAATCCGTTGACCGGGTTGCCCGTGCCGGATAGTTCGCTTTTGGAGCGGCGTCCGGTGGCCGTGAAGATCACGTTGTATCCGCGCTCGAACCGGCCCCAGTGGGGGCTTTCGCTGGCGGACATCGTTTACGAGTACTATCACAACAACGAACTGACCCGGCTGCATGCGATCTTTTATGGGCAGAACGCTAAGCTGGCGGGGCCGATCCGTTCGGCGCGGCTGCCGGATGATTACCTGATGGATATGTATGGCAGCGTGATGGCTTATGCCAGCGCAGATTCACGCATCCAGGACCGGCTGCACAGCAATCACCCGGGCTGGCAGTTGGTTTCGATCCTGGAAGGCACCTGCCCGCCGCAGCCGGTGTGTCGCTACGACCCGGAGGCGTTCAATCATTTGCTGGCGGATACGGCCGAGGTGAGCGCGTACGTGAGCCGCAACGGCGGGGATAACACGCGACCCGACCTGGAGGGGATGTTGTTCGAGACGGCGCGGCCGAAGGGCGGCGAGGATGTGGAGCGGATCACGACCCGCTATTCGTATGCGGCCTACAGCTATTGGGCGTACGACGCGGTGAGCGGGCGCTATTTACGCCACCAGGACAGCTGGGAGGATGTGGGCGGACGCAACGAAGTGTATGAATTGCTCACCGACCGCCTGACGGGCACGGCGATTGCGGCGGATAACGTGGTGGTGCTGTATGTGCCGCACTTCCACTTTGTGTACAAGCCGGCGGCGAACGGGCTGCCCGCCACAGAAATTGTGGATATGGACTTTGAGGGGCGCGGGCAGGCCTATGCGTTTCGAGATGGGCAGGCTTACGCGGTGGAGTGGGTGCGAAAAGGGGATGGGGTGTTGACGCTGGAATTCGAGGATGGGACGCCGTATGCATTTAAGCCAGGGACGACGTTTTTTCAGGTGTTGAATGTGGGCAGCGAATTAGAGCGGGATGGGGAGAGATGGCGCTTTGTGTTCGACTTTTTGAGGCCGTAAGGATTGGGATTGGGGATTGGAGATTAGGGACTGGAGATTAGGGGACGTTTGAATGGAGGGTGTGCAATAGGAAATGGTGAGTCGGGTGGATTCTACGCTTCGCTCAGAATGACAAAATAGGGTAGGTTGGTTATTTGGCGTCGAGGCCCCACCAAGTGGCGACTTCGGCCATCAAATCGTGGGCGGTCATGTCGAGGTGGATGGGGGTGATGGAGACGTAGCCATCGCTGAGGGCGCCGATGTCGGTGCCTTCGTCGGGATTGCCAGCGGGGGATTCGCCACCGATCCAATAATAGGGGCGGCCGAAGGGATCGACGCGGCGGACGAGTTCGTTGCGGTAGACGCGCAGGCCCATGCGGGTGATGCGCATACCCTTGATCTGGTCGAGCGGCAGGTGGGGGATATTGACGTTGAGGAGGCTGTTGTGGGGCAGATCGTTTTTGATGACCTGCTCGACGACGCGCTGGGCAATCGCGGCTGCGGCGGTGAAATCCTTTTTGCCGGGAAAATCGGTAGGCGTATCCAAGGAGAAGGCGACACCGGGCAAGCCGCTGATGGCGGCTTCCATCGCGGCGGTCACCGTGCCGGAATAGGTAACATCTTCGGCGAGATTTGCGTATGGGTTAATACCGGAGACGACGAGATCGATCTTCTTTTCGATGAAGCCGAGCGCGGCGAGGGCGATGCAATCAGAGGGCGCGCCATCGCTGGCCCAGGCGGGGGTGCCATCAGGGAGCTCGGTTTGCTTGAGGCGCAGGGGGCGGTGGAGGGTTTTGACGTGGCCGGAGGCAGACCAGTTGCGGTCCGGGGCGAGCACGGTTACCTCGCCAATCTGCTGCATGGCACCGACCAGGGCGTGCAGGCCGGGGTAGGTTACGCCGTCGTCATTGGTTACTAAGATATGCAAGAGTGCCTCGTCTCCTGGTGGGCTGATTGCCTTGGTCCCCATTGATGGGGTAGTATATTACCGCCAATTGACCCGCTTACAGGTGAGCTATGGAAGTTCCCGAAGAGAAAGTCAAGATAGCCAAACCGACCCATGATTGGGTGCGGACGATCAACGTAAGCTTTGCGCCGGGGCCAATGAGCGCAATGCTCGAAGAACTGGCGGAGAATTTAATGGAGCGCTTTGCGGCGCTGGGGCATAAGGTTGAGCCAAAGCCCACGGACGATACGGACGTGCTGTTCACGACGGCGACCCTCGGGGAATCGCTCTCCTGGCGCAAGGCGATGCTGTTTTCAGCGCGACGCCAGTTTGGGTTAAAGCACTCACCCGTTGCCTACACGCTGATGCAGGCGACCCCGAAGCAATTCCATGATTGGATGACGCATTTCGAGCAGGCGTTGGCCAAGCAGCCCCAGGAACCCCAGGATTTCCAATTTGAAGGCCTTTCGCCAAAATCGCACCGGGTGCTGATCGAGCAGGGCACCCGGGGTGGACCGATTCTGGCTTTGCAGCGCATGCTGCAGGCGCAAGCGAAGTGTATCCACGTGTTATTGGTGGTGGGGGAAGAGAGGCCGGAGCGTGTGTATCACTTCGATTTAGTTGGCGCTTATCCGGCCAGCGAAGCGGATGACATGGATGCTTTTTATACGGATATCGTTCTGCGGGTTGCGACCACGGCCAGCACGCAGGAGATCACCGACCACAAGGTGTTGGATGAACCGGTGAAACGCGACCTCTGGGAAGGGCTGAGCACGCCCGAGGCGATGCGGCGGGCGGGCCAGGAACTGGGCAAGCGCAACTTTTTCACCGAGATGGTACGGATTGAGGACCTGGTGCATGTACCGGTGGTGAACGACTCAGTAGCAAGCCAATACAGCGAAGGTTGTTTTGCGACCTGGGACGCACACCTGGAGGCCCTGATTGCGACGGTGACAGGCAGCGCCCGGCCCGTGGACAAGGGCAATATTACGGATGATGATTTGGCGGTGATCGTGGGGGTGCGGGATACCGGCGGAGGGGCGGTGGTGCGGCAGGTGGACGGGAAGCGCAATGATGCGCCTTCCTCCGAGGCGGTGGAAATGATGGATATGGACTTTGCGCTGCCCAAGATCGAGCACAAGACGATCGCGGGGGTGACCGCGCAGGTTCCGATAATCCGTTCCAAGCTGCACGGGCATCGCGGGGTGTGGGCTTACAATCCGGAGCTGGTGGAATACATTCCGCTGGAGCCACCGTATTACCATTACTTGGTGTCGTGCGCCACCGAAGCGCAGGCGCGGGGGATCAAGGAGGCGTTTGGGCGCTCGGAAAGCCTGGGGAACCCGACGGATCCGCGCAAGGCGGCGTTTACGGTGCTGCCGGGGCACGGACTGGTGGTGGTGGAGAAATGGGGAGCGGGGAAAGCGCCTTTCCAGCTGCTGTGGGAATTTATGGACAATGGCGATCTGGTGATTGATCCGCATGTGCCGCAGGGGCCCATGCATTATGAAAAAGAAAGCGATGGACGCATGCATTTGCGCGAACAAGGTGTGCCGCTATGAAGTGGAAACAAGCGCTGATCAAGTGGTTGTGGATTGTCGTAATAGGCTTTCTTTGGCCGCTGCTCTTTTTTATCTATGGCGGGATGCGCTTTGGCTTCGATAACCCGGACACCGGTTTTTGGCAGGCATTCAGGGATTTTGGATTGCTGGGACTGCTATCCGGATGGCTGCTTTTCTGGTTCATGGAGCGGGCCAAAACAACAAAACAACGCTGGGGCAATCTGCTGGGCTATGTGATTTTTGCGCCGGTCGGGCTGGTGTTTGCGTTGGGCGGCGGCTTATTCCTGGGATTTGTGGGAGCTGCGATTTTGGGCAGCACCATGCTGGCGCTGGGGGCTTGGTTGGGCGGCAGGGTTGGGGCGCGGTTGAACCGCTAAGCGGGCGCGAGGCGGCATTCTCTTGATTTCGATAAATGAAGGTGGGGGACTGCATGACTGACGGCAATCCGATTAAGGCATTTGTGTGGATCGGGATGTTTACGCTGTTGTGGCCGCTAACGCATTTTGTGGTGGCGCTGATGCGGTTCGGGGCGGATTTCCAGGTGCAGGCCAGCGAGTTTCTGCCACTGCTGCCAATGGGGGCGCTTTCAGGCGGCTTGCTGCTTTACCTGATCAGCATTGCCGAGAACAAACAACAGCGCACGCTGGCCGTGCTGGGTTATGTGGTGGCGTCCCCGGTGGGGTTTATCGGTTCGCTGGGGGGCGCGCAACTGCTGCCGCCGGTTGTGCTGGGGGCGACGCTGTTGGGGGGATTCCGTTGGGGGTGGGGGCGATTGCCGGCTTTTAATTGGGAAAAATTTTCAACCGGCCCAAAGACTAGACGTTTCTATTCCTGCAATTTAATACGCATGGTAGACCAATCCTCGTCCACGGCGAGGAGCGTGACGGCATCCATGCCGAGGGTTTTGGCGTAGGCCCAAATGCTGTCGCGGTTGATCTCGGCGCTGTATTTCTTCGAGCTGCCTTTGGGGTAGGCGAGCCAGAGGCGGCCGCCGGACACGACATGCGGCTTGAAGCGGGGGAGAAGCTGATGGACATCGCTTTCACTGCGGGCAAAGACCTGGACGACATCGAGGCTGTCGGCGGGCGAGTCGAGGATTTCGGCGCCTGCGGGGAGGGCGGCGAGGAAGCCATCGGGCGGATCGAGAACGAGGATGCGCTGGCCGGGCTTGAGGTAGAGTTTTTCGGCGAGGGTTTTGGTCATTCGCTGACGAGCATCTCACGCAGAACGGTGTGGAGGATGCCGCCGTTACGGAAGACCTGGATATCGAGCGGAGTGTCCAGGCGGGTGCTGACGGCGAAGGTGATTTCGGTGCTATCTTCGCGCTGGGCGTGCACGTTGAGCTCGTCGTTGGGCTGGGGATCGGCGCCGAGGCCCTGGATGGTGAAGACCTCGCGGCCGGTGAGGCCGAGGCTTTTGGCGGTCTGGCCGGGTTTGAACTGGAGCGGGAGGACGCCCATGCCGACCAAGTTGGAGCGGTGGATGCGTTCGTAGGAAGCGGCGATGACGGCCTTGACGCCGAGCAGCAGAGTGCCTTTGGCAGCCCAATCACGGCTGGAGCCGGTGCCGTATTCTTTGCCGGCGATGACCACCAGCGGCGTGCCATCGGCTTTGTATTTCTGAGCCGCTTCGAAGATGGACATTTGCTTGTTGTCGGGGAAGTAGAGCGTGTGGCCGCCCTCCACGCCATCGAGGAGCTGATTTTTGAGGCGGATGTTGCCGAATGTGCCGCGGGTCATGATGCGGTCGTTGCCGCGACGAGAACCGTAGGAATTGAAGTAGGCGGGGCTGATATCGTGCTCTTCGAGATACTTACCCGCGGGGCTATCTGCGGGTATGGCTCCGGCGGGCGAGATATGGTCGGTGGTGACGGAATCGCCGAGCAGGGCGAGGACACGGGCGCCTTGGATGGGGGTGAAGACGGGCAGTTCGGGGGTGAGCTCTTCGAAGAAGGGCGGGTTTTGAATGTAGGTGGAGTCGTCATCCCAGTTGTACAGCTCGGAGCTAGAGGCTTCGATCGCGTTCCAGGTCTCGTTGCCATCGAAGACGTTGGCATAGCGCTCAGCAAACATCTCCGGGTGCACGCTGCTATGGATGGCCTCAGAAATCTCTTCATTGGTGGGCCAGATATCGCGCAGGTACACGGGCTCGCCCTCATTGCTGATGCCGAGCGGATCTTTGGTCAGATCAATGTCTACTGTGCCGGCCAGGGCGTAGGCAACCACCAGAGGCGGCGAGGCCAGGTAGTTGGCGAGCGAATAGGGATGAATGCGGCCTTCGAAATTGCGGTTGCCGGATAGGACAGCGGCGGCGACCAGATCGGCGCTGGTGACGGCCTTGACCACTTCGCCGGGCAGCGGACCGGAATTGCCAATGCAAGTGGTGCAGCCGTAGCCCACGAGGTTGAAGCCGAGGGCGGCAAGATCGTCCATGAGGCCGGCGGCTTCCAAATATTCGGTGACCACGCGTGAGCCGGGGGCCAGGCTGGTTTTGACATAAGGCTTAACCTTGAGGCCGCGCTCGACGGCTTTGCGGGCAAGGAGGCCGGCGCCGAGCATCACTGAAGGGTTCGAGGTGTTGGTGCAGGAGGTAATGGCGGCGATGACCAGGGCCCCGTGGCCCATTTCGGCACGCGTGCCGTTGGTGCCGAAGGACACGGTGGTGGCGAGATCTTCGGGTTTGAGCGCGAAGCCGCGCTCCTCTTTGGGGGCGACCAGCGCTTCGTGGAAGGCTTTGCGCATATTGCTGAGGGTGACGCGATCTTGGGGGCGTTTGGGGCCGGCGAGGGACGGCTCCACGCTGCCGAGGTCGAGTTCGACAACGTCGGTGTATTCGGGATCGGGGGTTTCGGCGGTGCGGAAGAGACCCTGTTCTTTGGAATAAGCCTCGACTAGCTCGACCAATTCGTCGGGGCGGGAGGTGAGGCGCAGGTAGCGGAGGGTTTCGGCATCCACGGGGAAGAAAGTGATGGTGGCGCCATTTTCGGGGGACATGTTGGCGATCATGGCACGGTCGGCGAGGGAAATGGAATCGAGGCCTTCGCCAAAGAATTCAATGAACTTGCCAACCACCCCCTTCTCGCGCAGCATCTGCGTAATGGTGAGAGTGAGGTCGGTGGGGGTGACGCCCTCTTTTAATTTGCCGTGGAGCTTGAAGCCGACCACATCGGGCGTGAGCATATCAATGGCGCGGCCGAGCATGGCAGCCTCGGCTTCGATGCCGCCGACGCCCCAGCCGACGATGCCGAGCCCGTTAATCATGGTGGTGTGTGAATCGGTACCAACCAGGGTGTCGGGGTAGGCGAGAATCTCGTCACCATCCTTTTCGGTGAGGACGACCTTGCCGAGGAATTCCAGATTGACCTGATGGACAATGCCGGTGGCGGGGGGCACCACACGGAAATTCTCGAAGGCCTGCTGGCCCCAATGCAGGAATTCGTAGCGTTCGCGATTGCGGATAAATTCGATTTCTGAGTTGCGCTGGAGGGCATCCGGGCTGGCGAAGAAATCGACCTGGACGGAGTGGTCTACGACGAGATCCACGGGGATGCGGGGATTGATCTTGGTGGGGTCGCCGCCGAGGCGGGCAAGTGCGGCGCGCATGGCGGCCAGATCCACGATGGCCGGCACGCCGGTGAGATCCTGCATGATGACGCGGCCGGGTTTGAAAGGCATGGCCGTGCGCTCGGAAACTTTTGGTTTCCAAGCAGCCAAGTTGAGCACATCCTGTTCGAAGACATCCACGCCGTTGACCCCGCGCAGGGCGGCCTCGAGCATGACGCGAATGGAGACGGGCAGCTTATCGAGCTGGGCGTGGCCATCCTGTTCGAGCTGTTTGAGGCTGTAATAGGAATACGAGCCGGTAGGGGTTTTTAGGATCTTTTTGGCGTTGAAGGGGTCGGACATGCATACTCCTAAAGCAAAATCGGTAGGTGGATTATACCTGCCTGGTTTGGGAAGTCGGGAAGGGGGTGATGGGAGGGGCAGGTTGATTGGATGCTAGAGATTTGAGAGTGGAGATTGGGGGTCGCGCTTGACAAAGTTGGAAAAGACGCTGTAATATGCATATTACCCGATAAACCGGGTAACCCGAATAAAGGGAAACTGGGCCGGAGGAAGCCAACATGCCAGCACCCGTACAAGATGTACTAACCGAAACCAAAAAGGAAATCGCCAGCTTCAGCATCGAGCCGGCGCTGAATGCGGCACACAGCCTTTTCCTGCTGACAATGACAGAGGATCGCTCAGGGCTGGGCGACTGGGTTGTGCGTACGGATGAAGCAATGGATGCGGCGCTGAGGCAACGGAATCGGCTGGTGATGGTTGGTTTCTACTATCTGGTTAACCCCAGGAAGCACTGGTCCAGTTTCCCGGCGTTCGTGGATGATCTGGCTGGGCAGGACCCGGCCAGCATGCGGGACGACCTGATGCAAAACTATGCGATGCTGGGCAACGGAAAATCGGGGGCGGCCGGGGGCGAGGTGAGTGTTGAACAGGCGCTGACCAGCGCGGACAACTACGTGGCTTTTCTGCGGGAACGATTTGATGACAAGGCGGTTGATGAAGAGCTAGAGCGAGAGGCTTACACCTACGTGGCGCAGCCCGAGGCGCTGCAGGAGCTGATCGTTTCGCACCTGCTTGAGATGTGGACCACATATCTTGAGGCGGAGTGGGAACGCGTGCGGCCGATGCTCAAAGATTCGGTGGCGGCTTTCCGACAGGTGGAGCTCAGCGGGTTGAGCAAGCTGGAGGCAATGGAATTCGTGACGGGGGAAGGCATCGAGAACGACCACTGGGCAAAGATGATCGAGAATCACATCGAGCAGGTGGTGTTTGTGCCCTCGGTGCATGTGGGCCCTTATGTGGGGCGCTTTCATAGCGATAAAACGCTGTGGGTGCTTTTTGGGGCGCGGCTGCCCGACGGCGTGGATGTGGATGCGCCGGACTTGAGCCGGGCGGATATCGTGGTGCGGCTCAATGCGTTGGCGGATGATGACCGGCTGCGCATCCTGAAGCTGGTGGCGGAACGAGGGGAATTGCGCTCAGCCGAGGTGATGGAGGCGCTGGACTTCAGCCAATCGGCCACCTCGCGGCACCTGAAACAACTCACGGCTGCCGGATTTCTCACAGAGCGGCGCTGTGCCGGGGCGAAGTGTTACCAATTGAACCCGGTACGGATTGAACGAACAATGGACGCAATAGCGAATTTCCTGGCGCCAGTGCAAACAGAAGCGGCCAGCCAGGCGCAGGAAAAAGGAGAACGATAATGTTTACCTGGAAAGATGTTTTGGTTGAAGAACAACGACGCAAAGACATGATCGAGCGTAGCGAAGCGGCAAGGATGGAGTTCTTGCTTGAAGAACCCGACAGCGCGACCCGTGAGGGAATGCGGCCACGCGACCGATGGCTGTTTGCGCTCGGCGAACAATTGGTGCGGATCGGTTGCCGGATGCAGGCACGAACCCGCAAGTTGGTGGCGTTGCAAGGGGTGGCTGCGGGAGGGGTGAATGGATCGGCGGCTGCCAGCCATTGTTAGCTTGTGTATCCAACCTTGAATAGAGGTTTTGACAGCCAAAATCCCCTGGTGTTTGATGGCCGGGGGATTTTAGTTTTAAAAGGTAGAGATAGGGGGTTGGAGGGGGATGCCATGTTGCAATGCCAGGGGAAGTTTTGGGTTGGATTTGGCGCGAATTAGCTTGAGAGTCGGGTGGATTTCTCGCTGCGCTATCCAACCGATGAGATGGTTGGATTCGGTAGAATGCTACGCATTCAAAAAACGCTTCGCTCGGAATGACAAAGTATAGTTATGGCGATTGGCGAGTAGAGTTTAAGGTTAGGGGGAGATTGCCACGTCGCACCTTCGGTGCTCCTCGCAATGACGGACAGCAGACAGGGCAGCTTATTGTTGGGGGCAAGGATGGGCTAAAATGCCCAGCAATGAGGCAACACATGCAAGGGATTCCCATGAAATGATTGAGCCGCGCTTGGGGCCGGAGGAATTAAAGCGCTACCGGCGCTGGAAGCGAAGCGTGCGGGCCACGGCGGCGAACCTGCGCGCCGACTTGGCCCAGATGGCGGGCGAGGGCAGCCTGCGGCGCGCCTTTGATCAGGATTTCCGGCCACTCTTCATCTGCGGGGCGGCGAGCAGTGGCACGACGCTGCTCAGCGGGCTGCTGGACCAACACTATGAGAACGCCCTGTCGCTGCGGGAGAGCGCGCGGCACCCACTGGCCGACCGGCTCTTGTTTGTGGAGAAGGCCTACGAATACGAATCTCTGGAGAGCTACGAGGCGGCGCTGAGGCAGCCGGAGGGCGCGTCCACGGGGCGGGTGCGGCGGGCGGTGCTGCGGCTTTACCGGCGGGCGGTGCATTATCCGAAGGCCAGCCACGTGGTGCTGGATAAGGCGCCCAATGCACATTTAGTGAGAATGAAAGCCTTGCGGGGAGCTTTTCCGGATTCGTTGGCGGTGGTGATATTCCGAGACCCGTTGGCGGTGATTGAGGGGCTACGGCGCAAGTGGCCGCATCCGTTTGGCACGGCGAGCCTGGAGGCGCTGTGCGATTTTTGGAACGACATGCACCGGCTGGCGATGGATGATTTGAAGGGACAAGATGAGCAGGCGTTGTTTATTTCGTATGAGCATCTGGTGGAGCAGGCTGAAGCGTTAACGGCGATTTTGGCTGAATGGGCGGGGATGGAAAAGCGCGCCGAAGCGCTGTCACTCGTGGACCGACGAAACAAACCGGGTAAAGGGCTGCGCAACGTGGTGGAGGGGGAGATCCAGATTGTCAAAAATACGTCCGAACAGGCGCGCAAGAATCTGAGCCAGGCGGAGCAGCGCAAAATCCGGGAGCTGACCGGACCGGTGTACGCGCAACTTGAGGCGCGGCAAGTGCGGGTGGCATGAGGAAGCCGCGCATCGCTTATTTGCTGCAGATGTTCGGGATCGGCGGGATGCCCAAATGGCTGTTCCACCTGGCGCGAGAACTGCAGAACGAATTTGATTTCACTTTTATCGCGACCCACTCGTATTACGTGCGGCCTGAATACCAAGAGGCGGCACGCGTGCTGACGCTGCCGTTCAAAAAATGGCCACTGGCAGCGGTCCTGCGTGCACGGGGCATTGACCTGGCGCAGGTGGCCAACTTGAGGCTCTACACTGAAGCGGCGCGACTGGCGCGGGTACCGGTGGTGATTGAACGCACGGATGGGTTGCGTAGCGGGGCGGCGCTGAATTCCAAGGAGGGGCTGGATTTGGTGATCGCCTCCACGGAAGGCGTGCGCCCCCACCTTGAAGAATTGATTGCCGCGGACAAAATCCGTGTGATTTATAACGGCGTGGACCTGGCGGCCTTTGAGGGGGCGCGGGCAGAGCGCTTCGGGTTTGCGGACGAGGATGTGATCATCGGGCGGACCTCGCGCTTGGCGGGGGGCAAGAACATCTCGCTGCTGATCCGGGCCGTGATCGAACTGCGCAAGGAGGCCAAGTATTCGCACGTGCGGCTGGTGGTTTGCGGGGGGGACAACACGCAGCGGGGGGCGATCCCGATGCTGGACACGCTGAAAGCCGAAGCAGCGCCACTGGGAGACAGCGCGATGTTTAGCGGGGAAGTGTTCGATCCGACGCCAATCACGCTGGGTTACGACATCGCCACCTGCACGTCGCAGCCGAACAACGAGGGCATCCCGAACAGCCTGATCGAGGCGATGGCGGCGGGCAAGGCGGTGGTGGCCAGTGCGGTGGATGATATTCCGGAGCTGGTGGAAGACGGCAAGACGGGGCTGCTGTTTGCCAGCGATGATGTGGTGGGGCTGGTGGCTGCGTTGAAAACACTGGTGGATGACAAGGACCTGCGCAATAGGATGGGACGCGCGGGCCGGGCACGGGTGGAGCGTGATTTTGATTTGGCGAAGCAAGCACGCAAATATGCTGACGTGTATTGGGAGCTGCTCGATAAAAAGGGGCGAGGCGGGTAGCGGAAAAAGGTTCAGCGCTAAAATAGAGGACTATTCAAGGAACTTTTTGCCCATTGCCATTGATTAGGCTTACACAATAGGATTGGACCTTATGAGACCAAAATTTCGATTGACAATTCTTTTTGCTGCGACATCATTATTGCTGGCCGGCTGCCTGGGACTCGGGGACCTAGTTTGAGAGGATGTTAACGGAGACGGGGTGCAGGATGCCGGGGAAGCAGGGCTGCCGGGTATTACGGTAAATCTCTACGAAGGCACGACGATCACAGCCGGGCAAACACCCAGCCAATCCACCCTAACGGACTCGGATGGGCTTTATTCGTTTTCGCAGCTGTCCCCGGGCGATTACCAGCTCGAATTCGTGCCGCTAAGCGGCTACCAGATCAACCCGCGGCGCCATTCGTCGCAAGTCCGGGGCTTCGCTCCCAAGCAGATGCACAATGATCGGCAGATCGGCGCGTTCCCAACGGCTCGAGAAGCGTTTCAAGCTGGTGGTCAGCCCCGGGTTGGGCCAGCCGCTGTGCAGCAGCAG
>QWJF01000031.1 GCA_009391835.1 Chloroflexota bacterium
CAGCCAGATCCGCCACGCGTTCCCCCGCCTGCACCTTTCGGATGATCTCTTCCTTGATCTCTTTGCCAATTCGTCGGCTCATGGTTTGGTACCCTTTTTGTCTTTGATTGTCGCAGACTATTGTCTTATTTTAAGGGGTACCGATCAACGAGAATTGATGCAAGGATTTGGGAACCATTTTTGGGGGCAGTACGGGAGTCCTTAGTTGAGTCTGTTCTGCTTTACATCAACAAACTTACAGATCCACATGAGGTAAGTGGAAAAGCAAACATGACTCTGAGTAGACTACTTTGGTCCTCTAGATTACATTTGAACAAGGACACATTTAAGGACCTTTTAGCTTCCTATAGAGAGATAAAAAAGAACTTTGCGCCGTTTAGAAAATGGCGCAACAAATGGTACTTGCATCTTGATTACGAGCTAACTCTAAATGGAGATCCGGATCTTGATATGCCTCTAATACCTGGAAAAGATCTAATTAGAATGGTAGATTTGATTAATGAATTTATGTCGATTTTAGCCACTGGTACTACTAACCCTGTAGATTTTGGTGGAGAAACGTTTCATGGAGATGGGAGACAGATAATAAAATTGATGAAGCGAGTTTAGCAATTTCCAACTTGTGAGGAAGCGGCCAGCAACCGAGATGGCTGCTGGCCCTTTGGCTGACAGTTGGTTGGGTTAGCCTAGGTAGAAAGCGCCATCGCCACTGGCGCTGATGCAGATGGGGTTGCCATCGGCGACCTGGCGGGCCAAAAACAATCTGAGTTTATGACCAAAGAAGATTTGCTCGGGCAACAAAGCCCTCTGAATAGAAGACGCGAAGTCGGCTGGCTTGAGAGGGAGTTTGGTAGATGAGCAGTTGCTTAATCGGGGCGAAGCGGCCCCTCCCATAGGTAGAATGTGGCCGATGTCAAAGCGAAACATGCTATTGGTTGTTTTGGGGCTGACGGTGCTGACGATTTTAGTTGCCCAGATGCCGGCGGTGAAACGCGCTTTGGGCTGGCGGTGGGATGGCATCACCGCCTACGTAGGTGGGCTGATCGATCCGGTGGAGGCGCTGCCGGCGCCCGAGATCGTGGTGACGCCCGCACTGGCAGCGGAAGCGCCCACACCCAGCCCGCCGGGCCCAACGGTAACGGCGCGGCCCAGCCCAACGGCGCTGCCCGCGGCGGCCAACCTGGCTGCACCAACTTTCGAATTGCAAGGACCGAACAATTGCGGGCCGGCGACGCTGAGCCTGTATCTTAATTATTATGGCTGGGAGGGGGACCAGTACACGATCGCGGAGGAAATCAAACCGATCAGTTCAGACCGTAACGTGAACGTGGACGAGCTGGTGTACTACGCGCAAAATTGGGCGGGCTGGCTGAATTCACAATTCCGGGTGGATGGGGACGTGGAGCTGTTGAAAACCTTCGTGGCGAATGGGATTCCGGTAATGATCGAAGAGGGCTACTATCTGCAGGCGGTCTACTGGCCGAATGACGACCGGTGGGCGGGGCATTACCTGCTGGTGACGGGCTATGACGATGCCACGGGGGAGTTCATAGTGCAGGATACGTTTGACGGGCCCAATTTGCGGCTGACCTACGCGCGCCTTGATGAAGGCTGGCAACAATTCAACCGGGTTTACATGCTGGCTTATCTGCCGGATCAGGAAGAGAGTGTGCGCGAAATCCTGGGCGAAAATTGGAACGTTGAGGTAAACCGCCAACGGGCGCTGGAAACGGCGCGGGCGGAGACTGACGCGGACCCCGCCGATGCCTACGCGTGGTTCAACGTGGGGATGAACCTGGTGTATTTTGAGAACTATGTGCAGGCGGCGGAAGCCTTCGACGTGGCGCGCAGCATCGGACTTCCCCAACGCATGCTGCGTTATCAATTTGGGCCCTTCTTTGCTTACTACCATGCCAATCGGCTAGACGACCTGAATTCGCTGGTGGATTATGCACTGCGCATCACCGACGTCTCTGAAGAAGCAATGATCTGGAAGGGGTGGGGCTATTACAGGCAAGGCAATAACACTGCCGCTATCCAACAATTCCGGCTGGCTTATGAGACCAACCCAAAATCCGTGTATGCCCAGCAGGCGCTGGACTTTATGGGTGTTTCGCCCTAAATATTTGGGTGGGCGCGGTTCTTTTTTGAGAAAAGGGGCAAGCAGCACCCATTAAACCTTTGTAAGAATCAGATGTGGGGCGCCCATAGCGCTTGACTCACCCTTTTTAGGGCATTAAAATAATAGATGGAGCCTTTTAGCACTCTCAAGCCGAGAGTGCTAAATATTGCCTAAATGATGAACGCTGCGAAACTGACCGAACGACAACAACTGATTCTGGGCCTGGTGGTGCAGGATTACGTGGAACGCGCCCAACCGGTGGGCTCCTCGCACCTGGTGCGCCACTACGGATTAGACGTGAGCCCGGCGACGGTGCGTAACGAGATGTCGGCGCTGGCGGATGCAGGTTTCCTGCGCCAACCGCATACGTCGGCGGGGCGCGTGCCCACTGAAGCAGGGTATCGTTTTTTCGTGGGCGAATTAATGCACCGCACGGACCTGCCGGAAGCGACCAAGCACACGATCAGCCACCAGTTCTATCAAGCGCGCCACGAAGTGGGGCAGTGGATGAAGCTGGCAGCCTCCGTGCTGGCCAGCACTTCGATGGCCGCCTCCCTGGTGACATTACCGCAATCGCGACGGGCGCGTTTTAAACACGTGGAATTGATCCTGACCAGCGGACGCCAGGTGCTGATGGTGTTGGTGTTGGATGATGGCCAGGTGATCCAGCAAATGCTGGTGCTCAAAGAAAGCCTGGGCCAGGAGCAACTGAGCCGCGCAGCCGCCGAGATCAACGGGCTGTTCAGCGGCAAGACGCTGGCGGCGCTCAACGAAAGCCGACCGGACGTAGGCAATCTGGCCGATGACATTATTAAACTGGTGCAGATCGAATTGGAAGCCAACCCGGGGCAGCTGGGCGGCGAAGTGTTTCACGACGGCTGGAAAAACGTGCTCTCCGAGCCGGAATTCAGCGCAACGGATGCGGCACAACGTGCGTTAAGGGTGTTGGAAGAACGCCCACTGTTGGAAGATTTGCTGGCACAAACCATGCGGTCGAGCGAAATCGGCGGGGTGCAGGTGTTGATTGGCGGTGAAGGCCGCTGGGAAGAACTCAATGACTTCTCGCTGGTGCTGGCGCGCTATGGCTCGGCAGATGCGGCGAGGGGATTTCTTGGGGTGATGGGTCCGATGCGCATGTCGTACAGCCGGGCGGTTTCCACAGTGGATTATGTGGCTGGCTTGCTGAGCGACATCGTGGAAGAAACCATGACCAAAAGCGATTAATGGCGAACGGGACAATGACTGATAAAGACAAGGACAACGTGAAAGACCCTGAAGATATGCAGGAGACAGCCTCTGACGAGGCTGAGACCGAAGCGCAAGACAGCGCCGAAGAAAGCGAATTGACGGCACTACAGGCGCAGCTTGATGAGGCGGAAGCCAGGGCGGCAGAGAATCTGGATGGCTGGCAGCGCGCGCAGGCAGAATTCGCCAACTACAAGAAACGTATGGCGCGTGACCAGGAGCAGATGTACGCGGACCTGCGCGGCCGCATCCTGAAGCGCTACCTGGAAGTGCTGGACGATTTCGAACGAGCGCTGGCAAAGCGCCCGGAGGAAGGGCCGGAGGCCGACTGGGTGGAAGGGATCGAACTGATCTATCGCAAACTGGCGTCCTACCTGGAAAGCGAAGGCGTACTGCGGATGGAGATCAAGGGCAAGCAATTTGACCCCAATCTGCACGAAGCGGTCGTTAATGAAAAAAGTGAAGACCACAAAAGTGGCGAGATCATTGAAGTGCTTCAGCCTGGCTATATGCTCGGAGATCGAGTGTTGCGGCCGGCTGTCGTAAAAGTCGCTCAATAAAAAAATAAAAGAGGAGTCATTATGGCAAAAATTATTGGAATTGACCTGGGGACGACCAACTCCGTTGCGGCAGTGATGGAGGGCGGTGAACCCACAGTAATCGCTTCGGCGGAGGGCGAACGACTAGTGCCCTCGGTAGTAGCGTTCAACAAAAATGGCGAACGGTTGGTGGGGCGCCCGGCGCGCAACCAGGCCGTAGTCAACCCGGAGAACACCGTGTTTTCGATCAAGCGCTTTATGGGGCGCAAATTCGACGACAAGGAAACCGAAAAGGCCAAAGAGATTGTGCCGTACCCGATCAGCAAAGCGGATAACGGCGGCATCGAGATTGAACTGGGCGGGAAGAAATATTCGCCGCCCGAAATCTCGGCAATGATCCTGGGCAAAATCAAAGCGGATGCCGAAGCCTATCTGGGCGAAGCCGTGACGCAGGCGGTGATCACTGTGCCGGCCTATTTCAACGATGCACAGCGCAACGCGACCAAGGACGCGGGCAAGATCGCTGGTTTGGAAGTGTTGCGAATCATCAATGAGCCAACGGCTTCCTCACTGGCTTACGGACTGGACAGGAAGGCCAATGAAGTGATCGCGGTGTATGACCTGGGCGGCGGGACCTTCGACATATCGATATTGGATGTTGGTGAAGGCGTGTTCCAGGTGCGGGCCACCAGCGGTGATACTTTCCTGGGCGGCGATGATTTCGACCAGCGCATCATCAACCACCTGGCGGACGAGTTCAAGAAGGACCAGGGCGTAGACCTGCGTGGGGATCGCCAATCCCTGCAGCGTTTGAAGGAAGCGGCCGAGAAGGCCAAGATTGAGCTTTCCACGCTACAGCAAACGGAAATCAACCTGCCGTATGTCACGGCAGATGCTTCTGGCCCGAAACATTTGGTGACCAAGTTGACGCGGGCCAAATTGGAACAGCTGACCGGCGATTTGATCGAACGCACGCTGGGCCCGGTGAAGCAAGCGCTCAAAGACGCGGATCTGAACCCCTCGGAGATCAATGAGGTGGTGCTGGTGGGCGGCATGACGCGCATGCCAGCGGTGCAGGAAGCCGTGCGCAAGCTCTTCGGCAAGGACCCGCACAAAGGCGTGAACCCGGACGAGGTGGTGGCGATTGGCGCGGCGATCCAGGCGGGCGTGCTGGGCGGGGATGTGAAAGACATCCTGCTGCTGGACGTGACTCCGCTGACGCTCTCAATCGAGACGCTGGGCGGGGTGGCGACGCCGCTGATTGATCGGAATACCACAATCCCGACGCGCAAGAGCCAGGCCTTCTCAACAGCGGCAGACAACCAATCACAGGTGGAAGTGAACGTCTTGCAGGGCGAGCGCCCGATGGCGGCAGACAACAAGTCGCTGGGCCGCTTCATCCTGGACGGCATTCCCCCAGCGCCGCGCGGCGTACCGCAGGTTGAAGTGACTTTCGATATTGATGCCAACGGCATTTTGAATGTGACCGCTTCGGACAAGGCGACCGGGAAAAGCCAGAAGATTACGATCACGGCCTCTTCCGGATTGACTGATGATGAAGTGGAGACGATGCGCAAAGACGCCGAATCGCATGCCGATGAGGATAAGACGCGCAAAGAATTCGTGGAAGCGCACAACACGGCGGACAACGCGGCCTATTCGGCTGAGAAAGCGCTGAAGGATCTGGGCGATAAGGTTTCCGCCGAGAACAAAACGGCGATTGAAGAGGGGATCGCCAAGGTTCGTGAAATGATGGGCACCGACGATGCCGAGGCTATGAAGAAAGCCACGGAAGAGTTGATGGAACTGGTGCAGAAGTTAGGCGCTGAAGCCTACCAGCAGGCGGGTCCCGAAATGGGCGGCGCAGGCGACGGTGAGGCTCCGGATGGGGGCGAGGACGTGGTCGAGGGCGAATTCAAAGAAAGCGAAGACGAAGAATAATCTACGCAAGCCACAGCCCTCTGAGACCACATGGCAAGTAAACGCGACTATTACGAGGTGTTAGGCGTGCCGCGCAACGCGCCGGAAAGCGAGATTAAAGCAGCTTTCCGGCGTTTGGCGCGTGAATATCACCCGGATGTGAATAAAGCGGAAGACGCCGAGGAACGCTTCAAGGAGCTCAACGAAGCCTACGCGGTGCTCAGCGATCCGCAAAAACGAGCGGCCTTTGACCGCTACGGGCACGCGGGGCTGGAGGGCATGGGTGGGATGCCTGACTTTACCAATGTGGACCTGGGAGATATTTTCGAGGAACTGTTTGGCTTCGGTTTCGGGCGGCGCAGCAGCCGCACTCGGAATGCGCCGCGGCGGGGCAGCGACCTGCAATACAACCTCACGTTGGAATTTGAAGAGGCCGTGTTTGGCTTGGAGCGGAAAATCGAATTCACGCGGGATGAAGAATGCGAACGCTGCGAAGGGACAGGCGCCGAGCCGGGCACCGCGCCGACCAGCTGCCCGACCTGCGGAGGACGCGGCGAAGTGCGGCAGGCGCGGCAAACAATGTTCGGGAACATGGTGCAGGTGGCGACCTGCCCGAATTGCCGCGGGTCGGGCGAAATTATTGGATCACCCTGCCAGACGTGCACCGGGCGCGGCCTGGAGCGCAAGCAGGTAGAGAAAACGGTGACGATTCCGGCGGGCGTGGATAGCGGCACCCAGGTGCGGCTGAATGGCGAGGGGCAGCCGGGACTCAACGGCGGCCCAAAAGGCGACCTGTATATCGCGCTGAGTGTGCGGCCGCACCAATATTTCAAGCGGCGCGAATTTGACGTGCTGCTGGATTTGGACATTAACATCGCGCAGGCGGCGCTGGGCGCGGATGTGCAAGTGCCGACCGTGGATGGGGAGGCGTTGTTGAAGATACCGGCCGGGGTGCAGCCGGGCAAAGTGTTGCGGATGCGCGCTTCGGGCGTGCCGCATTTGCGCGGCTCGGGGCGAGGGGACCAGTTGGTGGTGATCAACGTTGAGGTGCCGACGCGGCTGGACGAGGAGCAGCGGACCTTGTTTGAAGGGCTGGCTGAAAGCCTGGGCACGGAAGTGCACCCGCAGGAGCGTGGCTTCTTTGACAAGCTGCGTGATGTGCTTGGGGGATAGGCGATAGGTGGGGACTGTTTAGTGGGGAAATTAATTTGAATCTTGATCAGTACGCACATAAAAAATTATCGGAATAGAACTTCTCAATTGGCGGCAACTGGAAGTTGGTGATTGTGCCGGTCTTGTTTTTCGAGATACCATAAGAATAATTCCGATTCGAAAAGGAGATTCTCATTATGAAGAATTTGTATTTGATATTGGCGGTTATCGGCACAGTCATACCATTTTGGTTTTTCATTCAATTTTTTGGTTCCCAAGGACTTAGCTTGCCAGGGTTTGTTTCGGGGCTATTTGCCAATGGGGCTGCTGGGGGCTTTAGCGCAGATGTGTTGATCTCGTCGCTGGTTTTCTGGGTGTATATGTTGGTTGAGCGGAAACGCAATGAAGGCCCGAAGCCCTATCTGTTTATTGCGTTGAATCTAAATGTTGGGCTTTCCGCCGCCCTACCCGCTTACCTTTACACCCGCGAGGATTGATGGGGCTTATCGCGCGAGCCTCATGAAAAGCGACAAGGCAAGCTGGCTGCGGGTGACGCTGGAAGTGGAGGCGGAGCTGGCGGAGGCGGTGGCGGAGGTGCTGTCGCGGGTGATTTCGTCGGGAATCGCGATTGAGAGCACCGAGATCGAGGCGAATGCCGAGGATGAGGGCCGAGCGGTTGGCCCACTACGGGTGAGCGGCTATATTCCGGTGGACGAGGAGCTGGAGGCCAAGCGATTGAAGCTTGAGCGGGGCCTCAAGGCGCTGGGACTGATCCAGCAGGTGCCAATGCCCGAGTATTCCATTATTGAAGACAGCAATTGGATGGAGGCCTGGAAGGCGCACTACCGGCCGCTCAAAGTGGGGGCGGGCCTGCTGGTGCTGCCCGCCTGGGCCGATGTGGAAACAGGTGGGCGTATCCCGATCCGGATTGACCCGGGGATGGCCTTTGGCACAGGGGTGCATCCGACCACGCAGTTGAGCCTGGCGCTGCTGGAGAAAGAGGTGCGGGCGGGGGCATCGGTGCTGGACGTGGGCTGCGGCTCCGGGATCCTTTCCATCGCGGCAGCCAAGCTGGGGGCGGGCAAGGTGGTCGGGGTGGATATTGACGCCAAGGCGATCGAGAACGCACTGCATAACGCGAAACTGAATGAGGTGGACATTCGGCTGGAAGCGGGATCGCTGGACGAACTACGGAACGGGGCCTTTGGCATCCAGCAGGCGGATGTGGTGGTGGCGAACATTCTGGCGACGATATTGATGCGCTTGCTGGCCGAGGGGCTCGCGGATTTAGTGGTGGCGGGGGGCAGGCTGATCTTATCGGGGATCCTGGACGAGCAGCGGGCTGAGATGCTGGCGGCGCTCGAGGGGGCACAGTTGCGTATGGTGGAGGAAAGGCAAATGGGGGATTGGTTGGGCCTGCTGGTGGACCGGGCAGGAAATCGTTAGCCGGCACAACAAGATAAGAGGGCCACATCCTTATCGAATGCCTGGGCGGCGAGCTTGAGGCCCTCGACCTGGGTGAGATAGGGGAATAGGGTTCCAGTTAGTTCTCGCAGGGTAATCCCAAATTTGATTGCCAGAACAGCGCTCTGGATCACTTCGCCGGCTTCGGCGGCCAGGATGTGCGCGCCGAGCAAGCGGTCGCTGCTTTCATCGGCGACCAATTTGATGAAGCCACGCGTATCGTGGGCGGCGCGGGCGCGTGCCACGTGTTCGAGATCCAGCAGGCTGGTTTTGACTGCGTAGCCTTGCGCGCGGCTTTGCGCCTCGGTGAGGCCGACTGTGGCAATCTGCGGATCCGAGAAAATCACGCCGGGCATGGCGGTAAGGTCGAGGGCTGTGGCATCGCCGGATAGCGCGTTCTGCGCGGCGAGGGCCGCGCTGGAGGCCGCTACGTAGACGTATTCGGGCAGCGGGGTCACGTCGCCAGCGGCGAAGATGCTCGGGTTGGTGGATTGCATGAACTCGTTTACGGTGATGGCCCCGGCACCCGTGGTTTCCACGCCGACGTTTTCGAGCCCCAAGGCCTCGGTGTTGGGCTGGCGCCCCCAGGCCACAAGGATTTGATCAGCGACGAATTCTTTCTCTTCTTCGTTTAGGGTTGTGTGAACCACGCGTTGATCGTCCCTGATTTCGACTCGGCTTATATCCACGCCGGTAATCACCGAAAGGCCCTCCTGCTCAAGGAAGGCCTGGATGGCTTTCCCAATTTCGGGTTCATGGTCCGGCACAAGGCTGGCGCTGCGCTGCAAAATGGAAACCCGGACCCCAAGGCGGGCCATTGTTTGGCCCAATTCGAGCGCAATGGCGCGGCCGCCGAGAATAATCAGCGATTCGGGCAATTCATCCAACTCCATGAGGGTGGTGCTGTTCAGGGGCGCGGCTTGCTCCAGCCCCGGGATAGCGGCCATAAAGGGACGCGCACCCGTGGCAATCACGTACTTTGCGGCGCTATAGGTTTGGCCGCCAACGTTTAATGCACCGTCGGGCTGAAAGGCGGCCTGTCCCTCCAGATAGGTGATCGCCGGGTAGGCGGCCAACACGTCGGCATATTTGGTCTGACGCATGGTGGCAACCAGCGAATCTTTCTGGGCCTTCACGGCGGGCCAATCTATTCCAACCTGCTGAGTTGTGATGCCATTGAATGGGTGATGACCGACGCTGTGCCAGGCTTCGGCAGCGCGGATCAGCGTTTTCGAAGGCACACAGCCAATATTCACGCATGTGCCGCCCAGCGCGCCGTAGCCAACGAGGCCGACGCGGAAGCCGAGGTCGACACCCTTAATTGCCGCGGCGAAGCCAGCCGAACCGGCACCGATAACCAGCAGATCGAAATCGTGATCGCCGGATGAAATCGTGGCGGGATTAATCAAAGGGGCAGCAGTCGAATTAATTGCGCCGGGATAGCCCACTTGTTTTAATGCTGAAAGTATGGGGGCTGTATCGGCGCCCTCGCCCAATTGCACGGTGGCTTTTCCCTGACGCCAATCGGGAACCTCAACCTGCTCCACGCCGGGCACGGTTGCCAGAGCACGCTGCACAGTGGTCTCGCAATTGGCACAGTGCATACCTTGGATGTTTAGCTCAATAATTTCACTCATTTTGCTCTCCAGACTATTGGATTTCGCTCACGGTGACCAGGTGGCAAACGCAGTCCTTACCTTGCACATCGTCGGTGGGGAAGGTTTTGCCCAATTGGAATAAATCATCCAGCCTGGCCTTGAGCTGATGTAATTCGGCAATTCGGTTTTCGATCTCAGTGGCCTTGCCTTGAAGGAGACCCAGCAAAACGGTGCAGGGGGCGATATTGTGATCGCGCAAATCGAGGATCTCTCTAATTTCAGCGAGAGAGAAATCCAAGCGGCGCGCGCCAGCGATTAACTTGAGGCGCTCTGCATCGGCGGGCGCGTAGTCCCGATAACCATTCTCCTGGCGGGAGGGTGGGGGCAACAGCGCAATGCTTTCGTAATAGCGAATTGTTTTTGCAGGGACGCCGGTTTCGGCGGTCAGTTCTCGAATTTGCATGGGACCTCCATTAATCGATCACATCCATCTTACACCTTCCAGTAACTGGAATGTCAAGTGTGAATTTGGACTTATCGTTTAATGACGTTGAGACACGGGAACAAACGCGTCAATTCCCCCTGCTTGGTGATTAATGGGTAAAGCCAGATGAACGGGTTAGCGCTGGAGCCAACGCTCCAGGCCGGATGGGCTTTCGTAGGAGTCCAGTAAATCGAGGAGCGCGATAGGATCGGCGGTGTGGCGGTAGAGGCCCTGATGCTCATGGAAGGTGAAGCCCTCCTCATTGGCGTGGGCCAAAAATTTCAGCAGGTCATTGTAGTAGCCATCCACATTGAGCAGGCCGATGGGCTTGGTGTGCAGGCCGATCTGGGCCCAGGTGAGGGCTTCAAAGACCTCTTCCAGCGTGCCAAAGCCGCCAGGCAGGGCGATGAAAGCATCCGACAGCTCAATCATGCGGGCTTTGCGCTGATGCATATCGTCGACCAATTCAAGGCGGGTGAGGCCATTGTGGGCCAGCTCGGGTTTATTGAATTGATGGGGGATTACGCCAATGACCTCGCCGCCGGCCTGCATAACGGCATCTGCGACGGCGCCCATGAGGCCGGTGCGGCCGCCGCCAAAAACGAGTTGGACATCCCGGGCGGCGATAGCGACGCCCATCGTGCGAGCAGCCTCCAGGAATTTGGGTTTGACGAGATCGGATGAGCCGCAGTAGACGCAAATGGATTTCATTCGGGATCTCCAGATTCTAAATTTTCAAGGAAAAGCTGCTCGTCCCTAGTGAGTTCGAAGGTTTCCAGCATATCCGGGCGACGCTGGGCGGTGCGGCGCAGCGCTTCCTGGCGACGCCAGTTTTCAATGCGGGCATGATCGCCAGAGCGCAGAATTTCGGGCACGGCCCAGCCACGAAATTCGGGGGGACGGGTGTAGTGGGGTTGCTCGAGGAGGCCGGAGGCATGCGAATCATTTTGTGCGCCATCGGGAGCACCCAGTGCGCCAGGCAGCAGGCGGGTGACTGCGTCAATGAGAATCAGCGCGGGCAGTTCGCCACCGGTGAGGACATAGTCGCCGACAGAGATCTCATCGCTAACAAGATGCTGGCGAACGCGTTCATCCACACCTTCGTAGCGCCCGCAGAGCAGCGCGAAATGGTCGAGTTCACTAAATTGCTGCGCCAGTTTTTGATCCAGTCGGCGGCCCTGGGGGCTGAGCAGAATCAACGGGACCCGGGGCGGGACGCCGAGAACAGTTTCCACGGCCGCAAAAATGGGTTCGGGTTTCATCACCATGCCGCCGCCGCCGCCATAGGGTTCGTCGTCGGTTACCTGGTGCTTGTCGGTGGCGTAGTCACGGATATTGTGCAGCCCCACAGTCAATAAACCGGCTGCCTGAGCGCGGCTAATAATGCTGGTCTCCAAGTAGCTGGGGAAGACCTCGGGGAAAAGAGTGAAGACGTCAACCTGCATAGCCCCATTCTAGTCGGCGGCGGAGTTGATAGCAAGCAACAGGTCTTAATCGACTGCTCATGGCATTTCTCGACGCCCATTTTCCGGCGATGGTAATATCGCGCACATGTACCTGCGCGGCAGCAAATGGCAGATGCAGAGGCAGCGCAAGCGACGAAAATCCAATCCAGCCCTGATTGTGATGCTGCTGTTGCTCATTGTGGCCATGATCTATTTCAACCAATACGTAGCTCCCACCATTCCGGTGCCGGAGGCGGCGACAGCTACCCCAACCCGAGACCCGGAATCCTTTATCAACCAGGCCGAGGCGCAATTTGCCGAAGGCAATTTGATTCAAGCCATTGACAGTTACCAGCAGGCGATGATGGCTGATCCGTCAAACCCGTCTGTGTATATTGCCCTGGCACGCGTGCAGGTGCTGGCCGGGCGATACGAGGCTGCTGAAACCAGCGCGCGGAATGCGCTGCTGCTAAGCCCCGAGAATCCGGCAGGACACGCCATGCTGGGCTGGGCGCTGAATTTCCTGGGACGACCCAATGAGGCGATTGAAGCGATCCAGCGCGCCCTGGCGCTGGAACCAAATTTTGCCCTGGCACACGCCTTTAATGCGGAGCTGCTGGCTGATCTGGGTGAATACGAACAGGCGGGCGAGGAATCGCGGTTGGCCTTGACCTTAGGCCCCAGCCTGCTGGAAGTGCACCGGGCGCGCGGCTATGTGCTGGAACGCACCGGCAATTACGAGGAGGCGGCGCGTGAATACCAGGTGGCGCTGACAATCAACGAGCGGATAGCAGATCTTCACCTGGCTCTTGGCCGGGTCTACCGGGCGATGGAAGATTACGATAAGGCGATTGACGAATTTGTGCGGGCGGATGCGTTAAACCCAACCGATCCGCTTCCGGATACTTATATCGGGCAGATCTACATTACGACCGGCGAATTCGGTCGGGCCGTGCAATCCATGTTGCAAGCCGTTTCCGAGGACTCCTCCAATCCGTTTCGCTACGGAAACCTGGGCGTGGCTTACTATCAGAACCAACAACCGGACGAGGCACTGAGCGCGTTTTCGCTGGCGATCCGGGGCGGCACAACCAGCAATGGGACGGTTGTTCAGGGCATCCCGTTGGATTATGGCCAACAGACAGCTTACTATTATCTTTACGGTTTGCTGCTGGCACGGGCCAATCGCTGCTCGGAGGCGTTGCCTATTTCACAAGCACTGGCGGCCAACGTGCCCGCTGATTTTTCGGCAGTGGCCAACGCGGAAGCGATGGTGTTCATTTGCGAGGAGCAGGCAATAAACCCGCCCACAGCCACGCCGCGGCCGATTGCCTCTTCAACGCCGCAGCCAACAGCCACAACTTACGATATGGGTGGATAAACAGGTCGGCTGATGCGGGTAAGCAAACACAGAGACACGTTATTTCATCAGAGTAATTCAAGCAATCATCCCTTCCGGATGCTGCTGTGGGCGGGCTTAATCGTGGCGGGGCTGGTGCTGCTGCGCGGGGTGAGCACTGGCGAAGTGCAACCTCTGTTTCTGCCTACGCCAACTGCTACGCGCAGTGTGACTTCTTACCGCGAAGAAGGACAGGCTTTCTTTGAGGCAGGCAACCTGGACCTAGCGATCCAGGCTTACCAGGATGCATTGGCGGTGGATCCCACGGACTTCGTGGGTTGGGCGGAATTGGCGCGCATTCAGGCTTACTCATCCAGCACTTTGACCCAGGAGAACAAGCGCGTGCGTTTGCAGGAGGCGCTGGACAGCATCGAAACGGCTTTGGACCTCAATGCAGAATCCAGCATCGTGCACGCCGTGAGGGCCTTCGTGCTGGATTGGAGCGCGGGGGCGGCGGGCAGCGCAGCCGAGCGGCAGGCTTTCCTGGCCCAGGCAAGCACGGCGGCCCTGCTGGCGCGGCAACTGGACAACCGCAACGTGCTGGCGCTGGCGTATCAGGCGGAAGTGTTCGTGGACCAGCAGCAATATACGCAGGCTTTTCAATACGCGGAACTGGCGCTCTCGCTGGAACCCAATTCGCTGGACACGCGACGAGTGTATGCCTATGTGCTGGAGGCCAGCGGAGAATACGGGGCGGCGATTGACCAGTACAAGGGTGCGGCTGAAGTTGCGCCCAACCTGACATTTCTTTATATTTCAATCGGTCAGAATTACCGGCAGTTGGGGCTTTATGACCAGGCGCTGGAATACTTTGACCGGGCAGCGAGCATCAACGCGGTGCTGGGAATCGAGGACCCGCTCCCCTACGTGGCGATCGCTAAGACGTATTCACGGCAGGGCGAATTCTTTGCGGCGGCAGCGAATGCCCTTCGTGCGCTGGAGATTAACCCGATCGATCCTGACCTTTACGGGCAATTGGGGATCATTTATTTTCGCTCGCGGAATTATGAGAGTTCAGTGCCCACATTAAAGTGTGCGGTGGAGGGGTGCACGGCAGAGGAAAACGAAGAGGCCGATGTGGCGGTGGTGGGCATGGCGCTGGATGACGCCACTTTGCCTTACTACTACACCTATGGCTCGGTGACTGCGGCCCTGGAGATTTGCGACGTTTCGCTCCCCATTCTCGACCAACTCAGTGCAGCGTATTCAGAAGACCCGTTGGTGATGGGCATCGTCCAGGAAAATTACAATATATGCAGGTAGGGTCGAAAAAAACGTTGGCGCTTTCTGGGGAAATGTCAGAATTTTGTAAGAGTTTGTTAACGCCGCTTGACTCAAAACTTAAGAGTGGTATTATTCAGTTAATTAGCACTCTATGACTGTGAGTGCTAATTGTGCGTAACGACGCATTCAATAACAAATCCTTTATTTTGTAGGAGGAAGTATGTCCACAGTATTAAAACCGCTCGCTGATCGCGTGGTGGTTGAACCGATCGAAGAAGAAGAGATGACCGCGGGTGGCATCGTGCTGCCTGAGACCGCCAAGGAAAAACCCCAAAAGGGCAAAGTAGTTGCCGTAGGCCCCGGGGCGCGTGACGAGAGCGGCAAGCACATGGATATGGAAGTTGCCAAGGGCAACACCGTGTTGTTTGCCAAGTACTCGGGTACGGAAATCAAGATGGAAGGCAAGAAATTGCTGATCCTGCGCGAATCCGACCTGCTGGCAATCTTAGACTAATTGATCCAGCGAAATAGCAAGCAGATAAACAAGGAGTAAACAAGAATGGCAAAACAACTCGCATTTTCTGAAGAAGCCCGCCGCCACTTACAGCGCGGCGTGGATGCGGTTGCCGAAGCCGTGGTTACCACATTGGGCCCCAAAGGCCGCAACGTGGCCCTGGATCGAAAATTCGGCGCCCCGACCATCACCCATGATGGCGTTACAGTAGCCAAAGAGATTGAACTGGAAAACCCCTATGAGAATATGGGCGCCCAGTTGCTCAAAGAGGCTGCCTCCAAGACGAATGATATAGCCGGCGACGGCACAACCACCTCTACACTGCTGGCGCATGCGATCGTGACCGATGGCATGAAGAATCTTGCGGCGGGGGCGAACCCAATGCTGCTGAAGCGCGGCATTGAAGCGGCCACTAAGGCCATTTCAGATGAAATCCAAAAGCAGGCGATTAAGATCAACCAAAGCAAAGAAGGAATCGCGAATGTGGCCTCCGTCTCGGCGCAGGACCGCGAAATCGGTGAATTGATCGCCCAGGTTTTCGACAAAGTCGGCAACGACGGCGTGATCACCGTTGAAGATTCGCAGGGCTTACAGTTCGAGACCGAATACGTTGAGGGTATGCAGTTTGATCGCGGCTACCTCTCGGCCTATTTCGTGACCAACCCAGAGAATATGGAAGCCGTGATCGAGGATGCCAATATTCTGATCCACGACAAGAAAATCTCGGCGGCCCAGGATATGGTGCCGCTGCTCGAAAAAATGGTGCAGACTGGCAAGCGCAACTTGGTGATTATCGCTGAGGATGTAGATGGCGAAGCACTGGCTACGCTGGTGCTGAACAAGCTGCGCGGCATGTTGAACGTGCTGGCTGTCAAGGCCCCTGGTTTTGGCGATCGTCGCAAGGCGATGCTGCAGGATATCGCCGTGCTGACCGGCGCGGAAGTGATTTCGGAAGAGACCGGCCGCAAGCTGGAAAGCGCCACGCTGGAAGACCTTGGACAGGCTGAGAAAGTGGTCTCCAACAAGGACGACACCACCGTAGTGGGGGGCAAGGGCGACAGCAAGGCGATCAAGGGTCGCATCGAGCAGATCCGGATTGAAAAAGAAAACAGCACCAGCGACTACGACAAAGAAAAGCTGGACGAGCGGCTTGCCAAGTTGGCAGGTGGCGTTGCGATTATTCGCGTAGGCGCTGCCACCGAAACTGAACTGAAGGAAAAGAAGCATCGCGTGGAAGACGCCGTTTCGGCGACTCGCGCGGCCATCGAAGAGGGTATCGTGCCGGGCGGCGGCGTAGCGCTGATCAATGCGCGCGGCGCTCTGAGCAAGATCAAGATGGATCATCCGGATGCGCAAGTGGGCGTGGATATCGTACGCAATGCGCTGGACAAGCCGATGCGCCGGATTGCCAAGAACGCTGGCGCAGACGGTTCCGTGATTGTGGATGCGGTGCTGCGTGAGCAGAAGGAAAAGGAAAACATCAACATTGGCTACGATGTACTCTCAGAGAAATTCGTAGACATGGTGAAATCGGGCTGGATTGACCCGGCTAAGGTGACGCGTGGTGCGTTGGAGAACGCAGCTTCTATTGCTGCGATGATCTTGACCACCGAAGCGTTGATCACTGATATGCCCGAAGTGGATCATGGTCCTTCAGCTCCACCGATGCCGGAGTATTAAACCGACGTGAGAGGGGCCCGGGTTTGCCCGGGCCTCTTTTTTTGATGCAGTGATATGCTATAATTCAGTTGCTGAATATGACAAAGATGGCCAGACACATGGCCTTGTATGGAGAAAACCAAAGGCATTTCGAATGCCTACAGACAGAAACGAACCCCGGCCGTTTCATAAGCCGGGGATTTTTTTGGGGGTAACTAACCATTCTTTTTCCAAACAGCACTTATTTAAAAAGGGGCTTGAATGCCCCAAAAGGAGTATGTAACGTAGTATGAGTAGTAAAACATTTCGAGTACTTCCCCTGGGAGGACTGGGGGAAGTTGGAAAGAACATGACTGTGTTCGAATACGACGGAGATATCTTGCTGGTTGATTCCGGCATTATGTTCCCGGAGAACGACATGCTGGGGATTGATTACATCATCCCTGATTTCCAGTATTTGCTGGACAAGCGTGACAAAATCAAGGGCATTGTGATCACCCACGGCCATGAAGACCATACGGGTGCGATCAGCCACGTGTTGGCTGAAATCAATGCGCCGATTTATGCCACCAAGCTGACGCGCGGCCTTCTTGAGGTCAAGCTGAGGCGCAACAATCTGATGGACAAGGCACAACTGAAAACGATCAATGCGGGTGATACCGTGCAGATCGGTAAATTCCAGGTGGAGTTTGCGCATGTGAGCCATTCCATTCCGGATTGCGTGGCGCTGGCGATCACTACCCCGGCGGGGCTGGTGGTGCACACCGGCGACTACAAGCTGGACCACACGCCGGTGGATAACTGGCCGACGGATTATGCCAAGCTCGGCGAATGGGCGAGCCGGGGCGTGATGGCGCTGCTGGCGGATTCCACGAATGCTGACAAGCCAGGCTGGACGCCCTCAGAACGGGTAATTGACCCGGCTTTTGATGAGGTGTTTTCCGAGGCCAAGGGGCGTATTTTGGTGGCGACTTTCGCTTCACTGATCTCGCGCATCCAACAGGTGGGAAACGCGGCGGAGAAAGCAGGCCGCAAGATGGCTTTCGTGGGCATGAGCATGCGCGAGAACGCCAAGATGGCGCGCAAGCTGGGCTATCTGAATTTGCCGGATGAGCTGCTGGTGCCGATCGAGGAAGCGCTCAAAATGAAGGATCACGAAGTGGTGCTGATGTGCACCGGTTCGCAAGGGGAGCCGTCGTCCATAATGGGGCGGCTGGCCACCGGCACGAATCGCCAGTTTGATCTGAAGCAGGGCGATACGGTGGTGCTTTCCTCACACCCGATCCCGGGCAACGAGGAAGGCGTGTATCGTACGATCAACCGGCTGTTTGAGCGGGGCGCCACGGTAGTGTATGAGCCCATTAAATTGGTTCACGTTTCGGGGCATGCCAGCCAGGAAGAGATGAAATTCATGCTCAACCTGATCAAGCCGAAATACCTGATCCCGGTGCATGGCGAGCTGCGCCATCTGCACCAGCACGCGGTGTTGGCCCAGGAAGTGGGCATCAAAAGCGAGCAAATCGCCGTGATCCAGAACGGCCAGGCTGTGGAATTCCAGAACGGCAAGATGCGGCTGGCGGAGCGCGTGCCAGGCGGTTATGTGTTCGTGGATGGATCCGGCGTGGGCGATATCGGTCCCTCGGTGATGCGCGAACGTGAGGCGCTCTCGAAGGATGGCTTCATCCTGGTGAACCTCTTCATGGATAAGAACAAGCGCCAACTGGCGCAGGATCCGGAGATTATCACGCGGGGTTTTGTGTACCTGCGGGATTCGGATAGCCTGATGAGCGATACACGCAAGCAGATCGAAAGGACGCTGGCGCAATCGAATGGCAATTTCAAGCAGGACCTGGAGAGCCAATTGCGCAACTTCTTCTACAATGAGACGAAGCGACGCCCGATGATCTTTGTCATGGTGAACAAATAAAGCCAAAAAGAAACAACAAAGGCCCGGCGTATGCCGGGCCTTTTGATTTAAGGATTGAAAGTTAGGGGCTGGAAATACTTCGCTTAGGATTCTTCTTTCACTCAAAACATTGTCCATTAATCTTGGTTTTTCTAAAACACTATAAGTGTCAACTATCAGGTTTTGTAAGCTAAACAAATTGGAACCAATCTGTTTTTGATTATTCTACTTCTTCAATTTGCAAAATTAGGGGCTCCAGAGCCCGTACAACAATTCTACCTATAGCTTTTAACTGTCTTAGCGAGGCACGAAAGCCACCTATTGAAATTTCCGCAGAAATCACAGAAATTTGTTCTTGGGATGAATCTGGATATCCAGAATGAACTCCTCCCATGACGTTTGCCTCGAATTTGACAATATCTTTTACTGAGTATACTTTTTCTTTTATTAACATTACTGGTGTGGCAAGCAAGGCTTGTAGGCCTACAGACTTACTGGCCTTTCCTGGCCTACTTGTTTCCGGGTCTATTCCATCCTGTACAAAATACATTTCTGGTCTCGGAATACCAGGTTTGTCAAGATTTTCAAAAAATTGATCTACCGAAATTTCGAAATCCAACTTTTTCTTGTAATTCCTATTTACCTGGTGAACCAGTGGATTATTATCAATTAATAGTTTTCTTAGTAATCCTGAAATCCCCAATATTTCGTATTCATTGGTTGATTCAAGTCTTTTTTTGAGATCCCCAATAGTTTCAATAAATAATTCTTCCTTTTCGTTCATAATTTACCTCCCGTTCTCAAGAAATATAAGTGTAACAAATATTACATTTCCCCTGATTACTTAGTAAATTAGACTTAGCCTGAGGATTCCGGCTCCTGCCAAGGCCAAGAAGGTTCACTAACATCCCATCCAGCCATATAGCCGATTAAGGCAATACCCGTTTGGGGCTCTAAACAACCAAGTACATACGAGCCTTGCATTATGTTTCCACTAAGACCAAACCCACTAAATAAACCATTCTTGCCCAGAAAGTCAAAAATATTTTCTCGATTTGATTGAGTGTCCTTTAGAGAATGTCAAGTACCCAATATTTGAAGACCAGTGTCTGAGAAGTTGAGGGCAGCATAGATGGCTGGCGGCATCTTGAGAACGGTATGGATGCGGCGGTGGTTGTAGTAGTGGATGTGCCCGTGGATCGCCTCGATCATTTCGCCAACCGTATC
>QWJF01000032.1 GCA_009391835.1 Chloroflexota bacterium
CCACCCGCCGCAATCTTGAACTCACCGAGACTTTGCGTAGTGCCCAGCGCCGCGGCTCCTTGCTCGGCGTCCTGGATCGCAGTGTCACCCCGATGGGCCGCCGTCTCCTTCGCCAGTGGGTCAACAAGCCGCTGCTCGATATCGAAAGGATCAAGCGCCGCCAGGATGGTGTCGCCTTCTTCCATGCCGAGGGCCTCTTGCGCGCCGAACTGCGCGCTGCCCTCAAACCCCTCGGCGATCTCGAGCGTCTTATCAACCGCGTCCTCGGCGGCTCGGCCCAGCCCCGCGATTTGGCCGCCATCCGCGACACGCTCGCCGCGTTGCCTACCCTCATTAAATTGCTGCCCAGTCAGAAGTCCCCAGTCTCCAGTCTCCTATCCTCCCTCTCCCCCTGCGCCATCGAACTCGCCTACTTGCAATCCGCCCTCACCGAAGAACCCCCCGCCGTCCTTGGCCACATCGGTATCATCCGACCCGGTTTCTCCGAAGAGTTGGACAACGTCGTCCACGCTTCACGCGATGCCCGCGAGTGGATCGCCAATCTCGAATCGGAAGAACGCGCCCGCACCGGCATTAAATCCCTCAAGGTCGGCTACAACAAGGTCCATGGCTACTACATCGAAGTCACCAAAGCCAACGCCGCGGATGTGCCCGAGAACTACATTCGAAAGCAGACGCTGGTCAATGCCGAGCGCTACATCACCCCCGAAATGAAAGATGTCGAGTCCGAAGTGCTCAACGCCCAATTGGCCAAATCGGCAAATGCCCTGCTCGCAACGGCGCGCGCGCTGGCTGCCCTGGATGTGCTGGCCTCCTTGGCCGAGGTCGCCACGCTCGAAGGCTATGCCCGCCCCGAAGTTGTCGAGGAAGATCTACTTGAGGTGCGCGACGGTCGTCACCCGGTGGTCGAGAACAGCTTGCCCAGTGGCACTCGCTTCGTACCCAACGATGCCATTTTCGAAGAGGGCGAGCGCGTCCGCATCATTACGGGCCCCAACATGTCCGGTAAATCCACCTACCTGCGTCAGGTCGCCCTCATTGCCCTCATGGCCCAAATGGGCGGCTTCGTGCCCGCCGCCTCGGCTCGCATTGGCCTTGTAGACCGCATCTTCACCCGCATCGGCGCCCAGGACGAGATCCACGCCGGCCAATCCACCTTCATGGTCGAAATGGTGGAGACCGCCAACATTCTCCACCACGCCACCGAGCGCAGCCTGCTCATCCTCGACGAGATCGGCCGCGGCACCAGCACCTATGATGGCCTCTCCATCGCCTGGTCGGTCGTCGAATACATCCACAACCACGATGCGTTGCGCGCCAAAACGCTCTTCGCCACCCACTATCACGAACTGGTTCAGCTCGCCGACCTGCTGACCGGCGTCCGCAACTACAACGTGGCGGTCAGCGAAGCCGACGACAACGTCGTCTTCCTGCACAAGATTGTGCCCGGCGGCACCGATCGCTCCTATGGCATCCACGTCGGCCAGCTTGCCGGCCTTCCCCCCGCCGTCGTCCAGCGCGCCCAATCCATCCTGCAGGAACTCGAAGCCACCTCGGGCCGCGCCAAACCGGATGGCCGCGCCGCCAAACAGGCAGCCCTCTTCCCTGAATCCAGCCCGCTGCTGGACGAACTGGCCAAACTGGAGATTGAGAAACTTTCCCCCATAGAAGCCCTCAACAAATTATTCGAATGGCAAAAGAAGTTTGGAAAGAAGGGTTAGCTAGAGCGCTTCGCCCAGATCCCCGTCCATTCACGCACCCGGCTCCAGCCGCGCGACCGCACCTTAGCTGCCAGCTCTGCCCCAAAGAAAAACTTGCACAGCACAGCGGCCCGCTCCACGCTGCCGAAATCGTAATCCGTGCTCACCACCCGCCGCTCGAATCCCAGCCCCTCCAGCCAGCCGTAATACGCTGCCAATCCCGGGGTGGGTGGCCCCGCCTCTACAACCCCCGTTCCCATCGTTTCCAAAATAATCAGCGTCCCGTCCGGCCGCGCCGCTCGCTGCATAGCGGTCAGCCCGTGCCTTGCTTGTGCTTCCCAGTCGTCCCCATACCAGCCCACGAAATGGCCGATTGCCCAACCCGCAATCACCACGTCAGCCCAGCCCGCCACCAGGGGAATCTCGCGGAGATCGGCCTGCAAAAATCCTAGACTTTGAAATTTATCGTGGATTTTGCCGGAGGCAAACTCCAAAACGTTGGCAAAGCCAACGTCCAGCATATCCCGATACAAATCCAGCGCCACGATGTCAGCCCCGCTACCTCGCAAAATCATCGGCAGTCGCCCCGTGCCGCTGCCCACATCCAGGACGCGTTTGCCCTTAAATGCAACAATCTGCTCCAATGCTGGCAGCAGATTGCCATCCGCATCCTCGGCCTCGATCAGCGCTTGATAGCGCTTGCCGTGTTTGCGATAGATCTCGCGAAAGTGATCTCCGCTCAAGCCCCAACTACCTCTTGACTGTCAGCCGATTCGGACCAAACCCGCCGCGAAATCCAGCGCGGGACAAAGAACATCGCAATATAAAACAGACCGCCCAGCCAGAAATTCGGCAGCACGCCAAACAGAGCTGCCTCTGCAAAGCCGCCAAATACAAATAAAACTATGGCTGCCATCCAGGCTGGCATGAGAAAAAATAGCCAGGTAAATAGAAATGTGATCACTCCAAAATAAACGGCGACCACCACGAATAGGATTTCATCTATGGCTTCGCCACGTAGCAAGGAGGGAGCCAGCTGGTGGAAGAGCATTGCAAAGAGCCAGGCCAGGCTCCAGGCGCCTCGCAGCCGATTCTTACGCCATTTTTCCATCGATTGCCTCCACGTGTTCGGGCTTAAAAATGGCCGCGATGTGTTCGGGTTGCGTTTCACAGCAGCCTCCGACCAGCTTGGCCCCCATCGCCAGCCAATCCTTGGCATGCCGCGCGTAGTCCTCGGGCGGCGCTGCCACGCCCCATTTTTCAAAATCCTCGCTGTGCCCTGCATTTGCGTAAGCCCCAATCGGCAAATCTGTGGCCGCCAAAAGCGCCGTGAGCGCCTTGGCCATTGCGGGCAGGGGCGTGCAATTAATGCTCAGGAAGCTGGGTTTGAATTCGGAGACTGCATCCGTGACTTCCTGCAACGACTCGCCGGAAAGCAGTCGCCCATCCTGGCCGCACACAAAGCTCACCCCGAAAGGCAGCCCTGTTTCCTGGGCCGCCTGCGCTGCGGCCTGCGCTTCCCGCACGCTGTTCATCGTCTCGATCATTAAAAGATCTACGCCCGCCGCCGCCAAATTGTTCGCAATCTCGCGATGTTCCTGCAAAAACGTCTCGTAAGCTTGCTCAAAAGGTGTGTAGCTATCTTCCAGCGGCGCCATCGAACCTGCCACGAAAGCTTCTTTCCCGCTCACCTGCACAGCTTTGCGCGCGATCGAAACCGCCAGCCCCGCCAACCGCGCCGCCTCATCCCCCATCCCCACCTTGGTCAGGGCGCGCCGCTGCGTCCGGAAGGTATTCGCAATAATCACCTCTGCGCCCGCCTCCAGGTAATCTCGGTGCACCTGTTCCACGATCCCTGGCGCGTCCACCAAGGCCATCGCGCTCCAGATCGGCGAACTCGTATTCACCCCGCGCCGCTCCAGTTCAGTGCCCGTGGCTCCGTCCAGCAGGATCGGGCGGTCTTCAGACAGTCGTTCAACAAAACGTGACATAGCGTTATTATACAGAGTGACAAACGAGTGAGGAGCCGCCCATGAGCCAGCCAGAAGAGAAAAAAGCACACGGAGAACGCCACATCGAGGTTTTCGCCGAAGCCAGCACCATCTCTGGCTGGCGCAAGCAGGCGCTCGCCGGGCAGCGTGATACCCGCGCCTTTACCCTCGTCGCCGATGAAGGCCCCTACATGCCCGGCGGCGAAGGCACCGCCCCAACGCCGCTAACCTACTTCGTGGCCGGTATGGCCCTTTGTGTGCTCTCCCAGGTCTCCAACATCGCCATGCGCAAAAAACTTAGCATCCGCAACGAACGCGTAATCGTCACCGCCCACTTCCTCGAAACCGGTTCAATCCTGGCTGGCACCAAGAACGGCGAAGCCCAGCGCTTTGAAGTTGCTATGCACATTGAGTCCGACGAACCCGCCGAAGCCATCACTGACCTGATGCGCATGGCCCACCGCATGTGCTTTGCCGAAGCCTCCATCACCAACTCCGTTCCTCTCACCTTCACCCATGCCCTCAACAACAAGCCGCTCGAACTCGAAATCGGCTGAGCTTGCAGCATTGGCCTCTCGTTAAAAAGTAGGGGCGGGTCTCAGACCCGTCCGCCAACGCTACATTGAATTTGCATCGCCAATCGGTTTTGCTAATTCAACCGCTCCAGGATAACCACCGGAATCCTTCGCGCGGTTTTCTTTTCGTATTCCTGAAAACCCGGATTTCTCGTCGCCATTTTCGCGAAAAGCTCCGTTCGCTTAGGTTCCTGCGTAATGTTCGCCCTGGCCTTGAACGTCTCCGTGCCCAATTCCACCGTCACCTCCGGATTAGCCTTCAAGTTGTAATACCAATCCGGGTGATTGTCCGATCCGCCTTTAGACGCAACGATCACCAATCGGTCTTCCTCTTCAAGATAGGCAACCGGGTTTATCCGCTCTGCACCGCTTTTGGCCCCCGTAGTATGCACCAGCAGCAAGGGCATTTGGGCGAAATTTCCACCCACCCGACCCTTATTCTCTCTGAATTCCTTGATAATCCGTTCATTCCAATCGTTCGTCCGACTCATGGTGCTCCTCGGTATTTGGGATAAAACTAATGCTATCCCCACTATGTCTGAATCCCGTTAACTGTTCGTAGGCACTATATAGAAACGGCTCGGCTTTACAGGTGGTGGGTCACCAAATCCTCTGCCTTCGCACGAAATCGCTTCGCCGGACTGAGCAAGAAGAACAATTGCCAACTCGGTTGTTTAGGTCTTGAGCTTGCCCAACTGTTCCTCCAGCCGCGCCGCAGTCTCCTCAAACCCTTTCAAGCGCTCGCGCTCCTTCTCCACCACCGCTTTCGGTGCCTTCTTGGCAAAATCACTCTGTAGCAACCCGCTCAGCCGTTTGATCTGGCCCTTTGCTTCTTTCAGTTCGGCTTCTAGCCGCGCTCGCTCTTCCGCCGGATCCACCATCTCGGCCAAGGGCAGATAGATTTCCACCGGCCCGACCACTAGCGCCACATGCCCTTCGGGCCTTTGCCCCATCGTTTTGGCAATCTCCAATTTGGACGCTTCCATCCCCGCCAGCGCCGCCAGGGCCGCTTTCTCCTGCTCGAAAATCGCATGGCTTTGCTGGCTAGCCACCAAGCCCGGCAGCTTGCTTCCCGGCTTCACGCCCTTTTCTGCGCGCAGATTGCGGATGCTGCGCACCACTTCCTGAAACAGGTCGAAATCCCGCAAAATCTCCGTCTCCCAGCCTTCTTCCTCCATCGCTTCCGGCCATTCCGCCACGATCAACGCCTCTGGCCAGTCGGGCCAGCTACTTCCCTTTTCGGTGTTGACTTTGCCAGTATGCGCCAGGGCCGCCTCTTTGAGATGTCCCCACAATTCCTCGGTGACAAAAGGTGTGAAGGGGTGCAGCAAGCGCAGGCAATTGTCAAAAACCCGCACGAGCAGATCCGCGGTTTTATGCGCGCGCACGTTTCCTTGACCCATTTGCACCTTGGCGATTTCGATGTACCAATCGGCAAAATCCCCGCGAAAATATTCGTAGATTTGGCGGCCTGCTTCTCCGTATTGGTGGTTCGCGAACAGCCGTTCAACGTCACGCGTCAGTGCCCGCAGCCGCGCCCAGATCCAGGAATCCGCCAGCGTCCATTGCAGATCTTCAGCTTCCGCGCTGCTGACCGCAGGAGCTTGTTCGATCATCCCGATCACGAAACGCCCCGCATTCCACAGCTTGTTGGCGAAATTGCGGTTGGCCTCCACCTTGTCCAGGCTCAGGCTCACGTCCTGCCCTGGTGTGGAACCCACCAGCAGCGTGAAACGCAGCGCGTCCGTACCGAATTCGTCCATCAAAACCAGTGGGTCCACCACATTGCCTATCGTTTTACTCATCTTGCGCCCCTGCTCATCCCGGATGATTCCGTGCAGATACACGGTATCGAAGGGCGCCTCCCCGGTGAACTCAATGCCCATCATGATCATGCGCGCCACCCAGAAAAACAGGATGTCATAGCCCGTCTCCAGCGTGGAGGTTGGGTAGAAATACTTGAGATCCGCGCTTTCTTCCGGCCAACCCAGCGTGGAAAAGGGCCACAAGCCAGACGAAAACCAGGTGTCCAGCACGTCTGGATCCTGCTCCAACGCCACATCCTCGCCAAGCGCCTCCCGGGCCTGCGCCTGCGCCTCCTCCTCCGTCCGCGCGCAAAACATGCTCCCATCTGGCGCATACCAAACCGGGATGCGGTGCCCCCACCACAGTTGCCGGCTGATGCACCAATCCTGAATGTTCTCCATCCAGTTGCGATACACCTTGTTGAAATGCTCCGGCACGATCTTGATCGTCCCCGTCTCCACCGCTTTCAACGCCGGCTCGGCCAGCGGTTGGATATTCACGAACCATTGAGTCGAGATTATCGGCTCGATAATTTCCCCGCCCCGCTGCGAGCGCGGCACCCGCTGCCGGTAGCTCTCAGTCTTGAGAATTAACTTCGCTTCGGTCAGATCCGCCCAGATTTTTTCGCGCGCCGCAAAGCGATCCAACCCCGCATAAGGCCCGCCCACCGCCGTGATTTTGGCTTCTTCATTCAGCACAGAAAGGATCGGCAACCCGTGCCGCTCGCCGATCTCGTAATCGTTGGGGTCGTGCCCCGGTGTGATCTTCAACGCCCCCGTGCCAAACTCGCGATCCACATACGCATCCGCAATCACCGGGATCTCCCGGTTCAGCATCGGCACCAACGCCGTCGCCCCGATAAATTTTTGGTAGCGTTCGTCCTCGGGATGTACCGCCACTGCGGTGTCCGCCAGGATGGTCTCTGGCCGCGTCGTCGCCACCGGAATAAATTGCTCGCTGCCTTGGATCGGGTATTTGAAATAGTAGAGCAGCCCGTCTTCCTCGGCGTGCTCCACCTCCAAATCCGACACCGCTGTTCGTAGCCCCGGCGACCAGTTGATCAGCCGTGGCCCGCGATAGATCAAGCCCTTATCATATAGCCGCACGAAAGCCTCGCGTACCGCCACCGAGAGTCCTTCGTCCAGCGTAAAGCGTTCCCGGCTCCAGTCGCAGCTAGCCCCCAAGCGCCGGATTTGGGTCGTAATCAGCCCCCCATATTTCTCCTTCCACGCCCAGGTGCGTTTTAGGAATTCATCCCGCCCCAGCTCTTCCCGCGTCACTTCCTCCGTGCGCAGCAGTTCCTCCTCCACCTTGAGCTGAGTGGCGATCCCGGCATGGTCGCTGCCCGGCACCCATAGCGTTGGTACGCCTTTCATCCGCTGGTGCCGGATCATTAGATCTTCCATCGCTACGAACAGCGCATGCCCCAGGTGCAGCTCCCCGGTCACATTGGGCGGCGGGATCGAGATCACGAAGGGCTTTATACTCGCATCGAAGCCCTCCTTGGCAGGATCATTGCTGGGCTGGAAGTAACCCTGCTGCTCCCACCACGCGTAAATCCGCTCCTCGGTCGCCTTGAAATCATAGGTCTTGGATAATTCCTTTTTTGCTGCCATTTGGCCTCCAAAAACTGTGTCTGCTTCTTAAATAAAAAAACATCCCATCCTGAGGACGAAATGTTATTCCGCGGTACCACCTCAATTCGCTTGTGAAACCATTGGCTTCGTAGCGCACTTTGCACCCGGCCAATATCGGGGCCTCGCTGTAACGGGCTCACCCGTGCCGGTCTACTTTCGCAGTGCGATTTCTGCGGCAATCCTCCAGGCGACTTTCAGCGTTGGGCATCTCGGTGGCTCTCAGTCCTGCGCCGCCGTCTCTGTGAGCGCCGTCCCGCTTACTCCTCCTGGATCAATCTATTCAATTATTAACTTAGCCCGAGTATACAAACAATCCTTACCCCCGTCAACGTCCTTCTGCCTTCAGCCACCACCGGGGTGGGGCGCTGTATAGATTGTTCACTTATTCACAATCCTTGACTGCCAATTCTCACTATGTTATCGTTCACAGGTTACCCACTGGAGGCCTATTGCAACACGAACGCGTCGCCGATAATGTATATGTATTTCAGAGTGAACTCTACGCTCAGGTAACGGCAGGTGTGGTCGCCGGCCCGGATATGGCCGTCGTGATCGACACCCTTGCGCTGCCCGAGGAAACGCACCAACTCAGAGATTTTATCCGCCGCGAGTTGCGCGTCCCGGTCAAGTACGTCATCAACACTCACTACCATGCCGACCACACCTGGGGCAACAGCCTTTTTCAGGATGCCCTGGTTGTCAGTCATCGCCTCTGTCATGATCTGCTCGAATCGCGCGGCATTCCCTCGCTCGCCGAAGAAAAAAAGAGCAATCCCCAATTGCGCGAACTGGATATTGTCCTTCCCCACATTACCTTTGAAGAGGGTGGCCTCACCTTGCTGGTCGGCAAAAAGACTCTCAAATTATTCTCGCTTCCCGGGCACAGCCCCGATAACATCGCCGTGTTGGTGGAAGAGGATCGCGTCCTGTTCAGTGGGGATACCTACATGCCGCTTCCCTACCTGGTGGATGGCGATATCGAGCAAATGATCACTTCCCTGAAGCGCATCACTAAAATGGGGCTTGAGAATCTTGTCCCCGGACACGGCGATATCGTCCTGCGCGGCGAGATTGATAGTTCAGTCAAAAGCAATTTGGATTACCTAAACGAAATTCGCAAAATCGTTCGCCAGGCCTCCCGGCGCAAATATCCCTGGGATCTTCTTGAAACTTTCGAAGTGAATGATGCTGGCAAAAGCCGGGTCCTCGTCGGCGGCATGGCCGATCAGCTTCACCGCAACAACTTGGCTGCCCTTTACCGCTACTACTACGACGAGATCCCCCAGGGCTCCGAAATCTATTACGAGTAATTGCCTTAATAAAAGGTAAGTATCCCCTTGCATCACGTAGGGGAGTTGGTGTAAACTGTGTTTGACGTTAAAAAAACGCGCCAAGCGCAGGGAGCACCTATGGCCCAATTCAATAAAGGAACGTTTAGGGAGTCCGTCGAATATCGAGCGGTTCCCAGAGAATGGTATCGCAAACTACATATTCTTAGCGCGCGCTGGCCCTACTGGAGCGGCCAGCGCGTATTGTTCGACCTTTTCATTCGGGGGGTAGAGAACAGAACAAAGTATGAGGACAAAATAATTGTTTCACCATACTTTCCTGACATTGTTGAACCCGGCCTAAGTTTTCCCGTTACCGACAAGTGGAAAAAGCACCCAATTGAGGGGTATGCGGCATCTGGCAATTACGTGCAGGAATACAGATTCGGTCGTCGCTCTGAATACGACTCCGCCCTACTTGTTAGTGCAAGGGGGAATGATTCTGACGCGGTCGCATTTGTGGTTATCGGCCTTGTCATTGGTCGCTTGGATGACATTATCAAGGCGATTTCGATTCTGATTTCGAGGTTCATATGAACAGACAAAGTAATGACACCGAAAAAGAGGAGCGCGCCGAAGAACTAACCGAAGAAGAATTTGATGCCGCGCTATACAAAGCTACGCGGAAACTAGACGAAGAAGAGGTCGATGACGACTCTCTTGAGGGAGAATAGATGGAACTATATTTTAGATTTGCCGAAACTGATTACTCTATTTCGGACTACGAAGGACAAACTGTATTATCAGCGATCCAGCGAACGGAACTATCGCGTGGGAAACGACCTCCCCGCCATTTGTCACCGTTTCTACGTGCTCAAGGAAAGCGTCGGTCGCCTCAGTTAGCTCCTGAAACATTTTTACTTGGTCGGATTGTCCGGCCAGCATAAACTCCTCGGAATTGGGGATTTCGCTAGAGTCTAAGACAATGAAGGTTGAGTTGTACTGATAGCCAGCCATGATTAATCTCCATTCCTAGTGGGGCTACCGTCATTGTAACGCTAAACCCTTGATGCAATTACACGGTCAAGGAAAAGGAAGAACATCGGGCGACGACGGTCTCGATTGTTGTAACGGAACGCATATTCGTCTAGATAGTATTGCAAGTACTTGGAACTAACAGAATGATAAACGCCACGAATGCCATTTTTACAGAGCGACCAAAAGCCCTCAATCGTGTTGGTGTGAACATTGCCCATCACGTAAATCTTTTGGGCGTGAGGGATAGAGTCGTGCTTGTATCCCATCGAGGGGAGAGCCTTGTAAGAGTGCATCTCATCGGTGTACACGTTTGCACCTTTGGCAACATTGGCATCCACAATCGGGAGAATGGTTTTGCGTTTGACGTTGGGTATGATGCGGGTTTCTACTGCACCGCCACGCTCGACCATACCAAGAACAGCAGTTTTGCCAAGTGCGCCACGCCCTCGCTTGCCGTGTCGTCGCCCACCGAAGTAAGACTCATCAACCTCAACGTCCCCATCAAAGGGGGCAAGTCCTCAAACAGAACTTTGCGGATAAGGTTGCACATTCGCCATGCCGTTTTGTAGGTAACACCAGTCTCGCGCTCGATCTGTTTAGCAGAGATACCCCCCCGCGTCTGAGCCATCAGGTAAATCACATAGAACCAAGTGGTTAGGCTGGTGCTGGACTTGTGGAAAATCGTGCCAGCGGTAGGGCTAATCTGGTATCCGCAATGCTCACAGCCGTAAACCTTTTTGGTGCGGATGCGATAAAAGCGGGACTCTTTGGCGCAGTTCGGGCAATCAAACATTTCAGGCCAAGAGCGATGCCGCAGATAGTCGAGGCAGGTATCGTCGTCAGGGTATTTGTTCTGAAAATCCTTGAACGTGAACTTCTGCATTTTGGTCTTTTTTGCCATCGGGTAGCTCCTGTTTACGTGATATGACTACCCATAGTATAAACCGTTTCTTACGTGATGTCAAGGGATACTTACCTAATAAAAAAAGGGTTGGCGAAGCGCCAACCCTTTTTTTATTGTTTAACAGCTAGATGGCCCTACTTCTCGGCCTTCTTCAGTTTCCTCGCCCGGTAACCGTGCAGCCGCTCCGTGCCCGCTCTGAGCGCCCGGTAGTTGGGCTTCAGCGCAATCACCACCAACACGGTCGCCAGCACGCCAAACAGAAAGTATTCCCAGGGCGATAACCCCAAATAAGCCCGCACGGCGAAAATGATCAACGCCGCGATTCCGGCGCTGGTCGTCGTGATCGATGCGTAGCCAATGAAATAATAAATCAGAATCCCCAGCGGCAGCATAATCCAGAGCGCCGGGGTCCACAGCCCCATTGCTCCGCCCAGCACGGTAGCGCCCCCCGCGCCTCCGCCAAAGCGCAGCTTGCCCTCTTTGTCTACCTTGATCAGCGAGATTGAATAGTTGTGGCCCAGAATCGCTGCTGCCGGAGCAATCGCTGCGATCCATTCATTGCCCGGCATCAGCGCCTTGGCCAGTGATACCGCAAAAAAGCCTTTGAATACATCCAGCGCCCCGGTAGTGAACCCTGTGGTGAAGCCCGCCGCCCGCATCGCGTTGGTGCCGCCTGTGCGCCCACTCTGCACATCGCGGATGTCCTTTCCCGTTCGCCACATCACCAGGATGAAGCCGAAGGGCACCGCCCCCAATAAATACGCCAATCCGATAGTGCTTAACGCACGCCAAAATTCCATATCAAGCTCTCCTCTTTGATTTCTTGCCGATTATTTTACTGCCAACACCTGTAACACGCCTGAAATGGCGAAGTTACTCGTCCTCGCCAATCCGAATCTCCACCTCCGCCGCTTCTTTGTTCTCAAACAGAAAGGCCCGACAGAGCCATCTTTCGCCGGTACGGCTCCAGATCACCTGCAGGGCTTCGGAGTAAAAAGCTTCCGCGAGATCCGTTTGCGATGGTCCGCTAGGTCCGTTCGGGTGCGAGTGATAGATTGCCAGCAGTTCCCACCCTTCCATTTCCATGTCCATAAAGGCGTCCAATTGTTGCTTGGGCGCCATCCGGTAACGCATCGGGCTCTTAAGTTCATTCTCGATAAGGAATATGTGCTGGGCCTCCCCGTTATGTCCCGCAATCAGCCCGCAAGCTTCGTTCGGCGTCTCGGCGGACACGTGCGCTTCCATCGCTGCCCATTGCGCGTGTGTCAAAGCCAGATAGGATTCTGCGCTCAATGCAGCACTATTGCCAGAGCCCAAAACGTCGCCGCCACCAACAAAGGCTCCCTAGCCGCTTCGCGCGTTGGCTGCCCGCCTTGAATCGCTGTCAGGATGCCATTAAGTCCGTAGAGCGCCCCCAGCAGGGCCAACCCGTAGGCGATCGCGGAGAGCGGCCAGTAGTGCAGCGCAGCCGCCAGTTGAACGCAAAGAAAACTCACGGCCAGCAAGGGAAGCGGCTGCCAGCCCTTTTCGTCGCGTAAGGCCTGCACGCGCATGCTGATCAGAAAGGCAGCCAGGGCCAGTGTCGGTAGCACCAGCAATAAGCGCACCCCCAACGCTTTTAGGCTGATTGCCAGCGTCAGAAACATGCCATAGGCCAGTGCTGTCAGAGCCAGAGAGATAAAGCCATAACGCTTGTCGGTTGAGTCTACGCTCAGATATTCTGCCTGCAGCAACAACGTTAAGGTCACGGCCCCGCCTGCAAATGCGATCCACCATAGCGGGCTAAGCGGCAAGTTGGCCAGCGGCAAGCTGATGATCCAGGCGGTCAGTGTCGGCAGCAGCCAATGGCTGAAGGTGCTCTGATCCCCCAACCGCGGGTGACTGCGCAGCAGCCAATCGGTTCCGGTGGCGGCCAATCCGGCCACCAGCACCGAGACCACTGTATTGATATTGAACTGCAGCGGCAGAAATACGCCCGCCAGCTCGATGGAAAAGGTGCGCACCGGCAACCGCACGAAGCGCGCCGTGGCGTAGGCCAACAGGATCAGCGCCATCAACACGCTTAATCGTTCAGAATCAGGTCGGCTGCCCTCTGCATTCATCCCCCGATTCTACCTTAGGCCCCTGCGGTATACTCGCAACCAACCCAGCACGAAAGGTCGGAATCTCCGATGGCCAACCCAAACGCACGCATGATTGACTACCCTTCCAACGCCCACCAGACACCGGGCTATCTCGTGCTCCCGGAAGGGGAGGGGCCATTTCCAGCCGTTGTCGCCATTCAGGAATGGTGGGGTCTAAACGACCACATGAAGCAAATTGGCCAGCGCCTTGCCGCCGCCGGATTTGTCGCCCTGGTTCCCGATCTGTACCACGGCGAGATGGCTGAAGAACCCAATGAAGCCCGCAAGCTGGCAATGGCTCTGGATCGCCAGCGCGCCATTGAGGAAATTTCAGCCGCAGGCCACTTTCTCGCTGCCCGGGACGATGTGGCTCCCAAAAAGGTTGGCATCATCGGCTGGTGCATGGGAGGTGGCTTGTCGCTTTCCACGGCAGCGCACAATGGCATCATCGGTGCCGCTGTTTGTTTTTACGGACGGCCCCTTGAAGCTGGCGATACGGCCAAGATCAATGCCCCAGTGCTTGGCCTTTTCGGCGAATTGGACGGCGGCATTCCGGTCAGTCTGGTGCAGGATTTTGAGAAAGAGCTTGAAAAAAACGCCATTCCCCACCACATTCATGTATACGCTGGCGCGCAGCACGCTTTCTTCAACGATACACGCCCGCAAGCTTATAACCCGGATGCCGCCCAGGATGCCTGGCAGCGTGCCCTGGATTGGTTCTCCACACACCTTCAACCAAGCCTGATCCTGTGAGCAGTAAAAAACAGCGCCTCGGCCGTTGGGGCGAGCAGCAGGCCGCTGACTATCTCACGTCTCGCGGCTACCAAATTATTGCCCGTAATGTCCGCACGGAGCATGGCGAACTTGATTTGGTCGCCCGCCAGGGCAGTGACCTCGTTTTTGTCGAGGTCAAGGCGCGCAGTTCTGCGGTTTTCGGCCACCCTGAAGAAGCAGTCACACCAAACAAGCAGCAGCATATTTTGGAAGCGGCTCAAACCTATCTGCAGGAAAATCCGCAACTCGAAGGCGGTTGGCGCATTGACGTGATCGCCCTTCGCCGCCGCCCGGGTGCCGAGCCAGAAATCAGGCATTTCGAGAATGCCTTCAACTGAGTCGCGGCCCAGGCTTCTCGTGTTGCTTGGCCCCACCGCGGTGGGCAAAACCGAGCTGTCCATCCGCTTAGCCGAACGCTTCGATATGGAGATCGTCTCTGCCGATTCTCGCTTGCTGTATCGCGGCTTGGATATCGGTACCGCCAAGCCCAGTTTGGAGCAGCGCGCCCGCGTTCCCCATCACCTCATTGATGTCGCCGATCCTGACGAGACCTGGAGTTTGGCCCTCTTCCAGGAAGCCGCCCACACCGCCATTGTGGAGATTGCTGCCCGCCACCGCACGCCGCTTCTCGTTGGGGGCACTGGCCAATACCTGCGCGCCATTTTGGAGGGTTGGTCCCCGCCCGAGTTGCCGCCGCGCCCTGGATTGCGTGCCGCGCTGGAGGCCTGGACCGAAGAGATTGGCCCCCAGGGTCTGCACGCCCGTCTCGCTCGCCTGGATCCCACCGCCGCCGCCAATATCGATGCGCGCAATCTGCGCCGTACGATCCGCGCGTTGGAGGTCAATCTGAGTACTGGCCGCCGTTTTTCCGCCCAGCGCGGCCGTGGGCAATCACGTTATCAAGTGCTTCAGATCGGGCTGATCCGCCCTCGCCTGGAGCTATATCAACGCATTGATCAACGCAATCAAAACATGCTGGATGCGGGTTGGCTGGACGAGATTCGCGCATTGTTGGAAAAAGGCTATTCGCCGGGTCTGCCCAGCCTTTCCGCAATCGGCTATCAGCAGCTCACCCGCCACCTGCAGGGTGAGTTAACCTTGGATGAAGCATTGCTGCTCATTAAACGTAGCACGCGTGCCTTTGTGCGCCGTCAGGCTAATTGGTTCAAGCCCGATGACCCCGCCATTCACTGGTTTGAGTTGGGGGAAGAAAAAGTTTTCGGTCAGATCGAAAAACTAGCTGAGGATTTTCTGAGTGCTAGCTCAAAAAAGCGGTAAGTACAAAATAGCTCAGGCTGGCCACCAGTCCTGTCGTCGGGATGGTCAGCAGCCATGCCGTCAGCATTTCTTGCCCCACCTGCCAGCGAACCATATTAACTCGCTCGGCTGCCCCCGCACCCATGATGCCTGAACTCAGCACTTGCGTCGTGCTCACTGGTCCACCCAGCAGCCCCGCGCCAAGCACTACAACAGCCCCAGCCAGTTGGGACGCAAACCCATGCACCGGTCGCACTTTGATAATCCGTCCGCCAAGTGTCCGCATCATGCGCCACCCGCCAACCGAAGTCCCCAGCGCAATCCCGGTGGCCGCGGCCACTACTACCCACAAGGGCACCTGAAAACTATCTAACCTGCCGGCCGCCAGTAAACCCAGCACAATCATTCCCATTGTCTTTTGCCCATCGTTCGAACCGTGGGTGAGTGCCAGGGTAAAGGCTGTCAACACTTGGATACGCCGGAAGCTTTGATTGATGCGCCGCGTCGCCCGCCCTGCAACCAGGAATATCAACTTGGTAAATAGGAAGCTTGCCGCCAGGCCCAGTACGGGCGAAAGAAAAAGGGCGGCCAGGATTTTTAGCAATCCCGCCTGTATCACCACACCAGCACCCACCGCCGAAATTGCCGCCCCCAACAGCCCGCCTACTAGTGCGTGGGATGATGAGGAAGGCACCCCCAAATACCAGGTCACGAGTCCCCAGGCGATCGCCCCGATCAGCGCAGCCACTAAGACCTCCAACGTGATTGCGCCCGGATCCAGAAGGTCCGCAGCCAGCGTTTTGGCCACCGCCACCCCAAACAGGAAGGGCCCGATAAACTCGCCCAGCGCCGTCAATAATAGGGCGGGACGTGGGTTGAGTGCCCGCGAAGAGATCACAGTCGCCACGATGCTGGCGCTGTCATTCAGGCCGTTGAGGAAATCAAAGATCAGGGCGAGGACAATTAAAGTAGCTAACATGGCAACCTGGAGGATGGGTCGAGATAATAACATACGGGACTGCTACACGAACTAGGTATACTCGTGAGGTTCCCCTTCTCAGAGACACGCGATGCAAACCAAGCCCTGGCTTCAACATTACGACGAAGGCGTCCCGCACAATCTGGACTATCCAGAGATTACCCTTGTGGATTTGCTGGAGCGCCCCGCAGCCGATTACCCCAATGCGCCTTGCACCCTTTTTAATGGAGCCGTAATTTCGTATGGCGAGATGAACGCCTTCGCCGATCGGCTGGCGGCTGGATTGGCGCGCCTGGGAATCAAGGCCGGCGATAGAGTCGGGATATTCATGCCCAACACGCCTCAATTCATCATGTCCTATTTTGCGGTGCTCAAGCTGGGGGCCGCCGTGGTGGCGATAAACCCTCTCTATACAGCCAATGAAATTGACATTCAAGTTAACAATGCCGGCGTCGAGATCATGATCTTGATGAGCAACAATTATGAGAAGGTCAAAGCGTTGCAAGCGCGCACCCGGATTCGCCAACTCGTGGCCACTAATATCAAGGAAACGCTCCCCGCCCACCAGCGGTTGCTCTTTTCTTGGTTCCGCGAGAAAAATCTCGGCTTCCGCGTTGAGCTTCGCGATCAGGATATCTGGCTTACAGACCTCATTGCGGATCTCCGCCTTGAAGAGGCCCCGCAAGTAAACATCCAACCCGAAGATACTGCTCTCCTCCAATACAGCGGTGGCAGCACGGGCATCTCCAAAGGGGTCGTTGCCAGCCATCGCAATCTGGTAGTCAACGCCGCTCAAATTGATGCCTGGAACGTTACCGCAGTCGAGGGCCGCGAACGGGTGTTGCTCGCCCTGCCGCTCTACCATGCCTACGGCATGGCGGTCGGCATGCTGTATGGCCTCATGAAGCGTGCCGCACTCATCATGGTTCCGGATCCGCGCGAGGTTGGCAGCTTGCTGCGCACTATCCAAAAGTATAAACCGACCATCTTTCCCGGCGTCCCCGCTCTCTACAACGCGATCAACCACCATCCGGATGTTGAGGCGGGCAAATATGATCTCAGTTCTGTGAAAGTGTGCATATCAGGATCTGCGCCGCTGCTCAGCCGCACTAAGCTGCGTTTTGAGCAACTTACCGGCGGCACGCTGGTGGAGGGCTATGGGCTTTCGGAGGCGCTGGTGGTCACTCACTGCAACCCGATCAACGGCCTCAACAAACCTGGCGCTATCGGGCTGCCCTTCCCGGATGTTGAGTGCCGCGTAGTGGATCTAGAGGATGGGGTGACGGTGCTTGGACAGGGCGAGGTGGGCGAACTGGTGCTAAGAGCGCCGCAAGTGATGCGCCAATACCACCGCATGCCGCAAGAGACGATGGCGGCTCTCAAGGAGGGCTGGCTCTACACTGGCGACATCGCCCGCATGGACGAAGATGGCTACTTTTTCCTCTCTGGCCGCAAGAAGGACGTGATAAAGGTTGGGGGCTTTCAGGTGTGGCCGCGCGAAGTGGAGGAGGTTATCCAGACGCACGCAGACGTGCTAGATGTGGCGGTGGGAGGCGTGGCTGGGGGCGAGGAAGGGGAGCAGGTGAAGGCCTGGGTAGTGCTGGCGGAAGGTGCTTTGGCCAGCCCGGCGGAAATCCAGGCTTGGTGCCGGGAGCAACTGGTTGCATACAAAGTGCCGCGGCAGATTGAATTTTTGGATGAATTGCCCAAGAATAATGTGGGCAAAGTGCTGCGCGAGGCGCTTCATTGATGTGTAAAAATGTGCGGAAATATGTTATTTGATGTGCGGAATTTTCTCTTAAATTCTCCAAAATTCGCCAGGATTGACGGATTCTTCGCCAAAGTTTGTGGGCAAAATCAAGATTTTATGCCGCAGGGATAACAAGGAAGGGTTATGGGCAAAAAACGAAAAGCAGCGTTCTTTGATGTGGATGGCACCCTCACCACGGAAAACGTGTGGCGCCAAATCATGGATTGGTTTAAAGCGCGTGGTAAACGCCGATTGACCAACGCGTTTTTTTGGGCCTATCACACGCCGAGTTTTGTGCTGTTTAAACTGGGCTTGATTTCGCAGAGCCGCTTTCGAAGGGGCTGGGCCTTGCACCTGCCCTGGTTCTTGCGCGGCTATACATTGGAGCAGGGAGCTGAGGTGTGGGATGGGGTGGTGCAGGACTATCTGCCCAAACTGTGGCGTGGGGGATTCACTGGCCATTTTGGACGAACACCGTAAGGCCGGCGACTTGATCGTGCTGGTTTCCGGCGGTCCCACTCCGCTTGTGCAACGGATTGCAAAGGAGCTAGGCGCGGATATCGGCGTGGGGACGGACGTGCTGGTAAGCGACGGACGCTATACGGGCAAAGCAGGTGTGACCTGCCCCCAATAGTTGTACCAGTGCTTATGTTACTCTAACAAGCTGGGGATGTGAAGCTGCCGGGAGGAATGTCACCGGTGTAGGGGCTTTGTAGCCTAGTGCACTGTGGGGTCTAATCTGGTTGTAATGCCACCTCCATTGCCCAATGATGACTTGAGCTTCTTTGAGAGAATAGAAAATCTCTCCTGCTAATAATTCATCTCGCACCTTCCCATTGAAGGATTCAATGTAGCCATTTTCCCA
>QWJF01000033.1 GCA_009391835.1 Chloroflexota bacterium
GCCATCCCCAGCTTTGATTCGCAGCTTGCCGCGGTCGGTGAGCGCGTAGCCGCCGAAATGAAATCCCTCAATTTCGACGAAGTCCGTTTCGATAAGATGGGCAATATCCTCGGCCGCATCGGTTCTGGCGAAAAAGTCATCGTGATGGATTCCCACATCGACACGGTCGGCATCGGCAACCCCGCCGATTGGCCCTGGGATCCCTTCATAGGCAAAATTGAGGATGGTCGCCTTTTTGCCCGCGGTGCTTGCGACGAAAAAGGCTCGACCCCGGGCATGATCTATGGATTGGCCATCGCCCGCGATCTGGGCCTCCTTGATGGCTGGACCGCCTACTACTTTGGCAACATGGAGGAATGGTGCGATGGCATCGCACCCAACACCTTTGTCGAATTGGATCCTGGCGTCAAACCGGATGTTGTCGTAATTGGTGAACCCACCAATTTGCAGGTCTATCGCGGCCACAAGGGCCGCGTGGAAATGCAGATCGTCGCCAAAGGCCGCAGCGCCCACGCCGCCAGCAACCATCTCGGCGACAACGCCATCTACAAGCTGCTGCCTGTCATCGAAGGCATCCGTGATCTTGAACCTCAGCTCGGCGACCATGATTTTCTCGGCCACGGCAAAATTACTGCCAGCGATATGTCGGTCCGTACCCCCAGCATCAATGCCGTGCCCGACGAAGCCACGCTCTTTATTGATCGCCGCCTGACCTTCGGCGAGGATAAGGATCAGGCCGTCCAACAGGTACGCGCCCTCATCCCCGAAAGTGAGCAGGACGCCATCACCGTCGAGGAACTCTTCTACAACGAACCCTCCTACACGGGTTTCCGCTTCCCCATGGATAAATATTTCCCCGCTTGGGCCCTCGACGATGATCACACCCTCGTCCAGGCGGGTCAACAGGCCCGCCAAATGATCGGGCTCCCCGAAGCCCCCACCGGCAAATGGGATTTCAGCACCAACGGCACCTACTGGATGGGCAAAGCCGGCATCCCCAGTATTGGCTTCGGCCCCGGCGACGAGCGCGAGGCCCATACCATGCATGAATCAGTGCCCCTGGATGAAGTTGTCAAAGCCACCGAGTTTTACGCCACCCTTCCCTATCTAATCAATCAACCGAGGTAAATTGTGCAAACCAATCTTCGCGGCCGGGATTTCATCGGCGATCTGGATTTCAGCAAAGAAGAAGTGGAACAGGTTTTAGAGCTTGCCTGGGATCTGAAAAGGAAACACGCCAGCGGCGAATCCCATGCCCTTCTGCGCGATAAAACCCTCGCTATGCTCTTCTTCTTTTCAAGCACCCGCACCCGCGGCTCCTTTGAAGCCGGCATGGCCCAGCTTGGCGGCCACGCCGCTTTCATTGAATCACGCACCACCCAGATTTCCCACGGGGATACCGAAAAGGAACTCGGCGCCATCTATGGCCGCTATTTTGATGGCATCGCCATCCGCCATGTGGATTGGGACATTGGCAATCGCTACCTGAATCTGGTCGCCGAAGCCTCGCGCGTCCCCGTGCTCAATATGCAGTGCGAGATTTATCATCCCCATCAATGTCTGGCCGATCTCATGACCATCATGGAGCACAAAGGCCGCGATCTGCGCGGCAAGAAGATCGTCGTTTCCTGGGCCTATGCCTCTTCCTATCTAAAGCCCATATCGGTGCCCCAATCGCTCATCCTCCAGATGCCCCGCTTTGGCATGGATGTCGTTCTGGCTCACCCGCCCGAGTTTCCCCTCATGCCCGAAATCATCAAACAGGCTCAGGAGCAGGCCCGCGCCCACAACACCGCCTTCGACATCGTCGATAGTATGGAAGCTGGCTTTGAGGATGCCGATGTGGTCTACGCTAAGTCCTGGGGCCCGCTCCTCACTACCACCGACCCCGACGCGGGCAAGCAGCTCCAGGATAAATACCAGGATTGGATCACCGACGATAATAAGATGTCCCTCGCCAAAGACGACGCCATCTTCATGCATCCGCTTCCCGCCGACCGCGACATCGAAGTCACCAACGCCGTTCTCGACGGCCCCCAATCCGTCGTCATTGACGAAGCCGAGAATCGGCTCCACGCCCAGAAGGCCGTGATGGCCCTCACGATGAGCTAAGCGAGATCTGATGGCCAACAAAACTGCCGTCGTTGCCGTGGGGGGCAATGCCCTCATAAAAGATAAAGACCATAAAACTATCCCCGATCAATACGCGGCCGCCGCCGAAACAATGGGCTATGTCGCCGATATGATCGCCGCTGGCTGGGATGTTGTCGTCACCCACGGCAACGGTCCCCAGGTTGGCTTCATCCTGCGCCGCTCCGAGCTCTCCGCCCACGAACTCCACGAAGTCCCGCTCGATTATTGCGGCGCTGATACCCAGGGTGCCATCGGTTATATGTTCCAGAAAGCCCTACGCAACGAATTCAAGCGCCGTGGTATGCAGAAATTCGCCGCCACCGTGGTGAGCCAGTGCCTGGTTGATCGCAACGATCCCGCCTTCAAAAACCCCACCAAGCCCATTGGCTCCTTCCTGGACGAAGCCGTCGCCCAAAAGCGCATCGCCGAGGGCAAAACCTTCATCGAAGATTCCGGGCGCGGCTGGCGCGAAGTCGTCGCGTCTCCCCAGCCCCAGGCCATCATTGAGGCCCCCGCTATCAAAGATCTCATTGCCAGCGGCTTCACCGTCATCGCAGTGGGTGGCGGCGGCATCCCGGTCATCGAAAACGAGCACGGCGATCTGGAAGGCGTTGCCGCCGTCATTGATAAGGATTTCGCCTCCAGCCTGCTGGCCAACGATCTTGGCGCTGATCTGCTCCTTATCTCCACCGCCGTTGAGCAGGTCATGCTCCATTTCAACACCCCCGAGCAGCGCGCCCTGGATCGGATCTCACTCGCCGAAGCCCGCGCCTTCATTGCCGAAGGCCACTTCGCGCCCGGCTCCATGCTGCCTAAAATACAGGCCTGCATCCGCTTTGTCGAAAACGGCGGCGCCAAAGCCCTCATCACCGATCCCCCCAGCATCACCCGCGCCCTCGACGGCCAAACTGGCACCTGGATCCTGCCCTAAGGCGAACCTTGGCTTCCTTCCTCGGCTACCAGTGCAGCCTCTGCGGCACCCGCTACGCGCCGGACGAGGTCACCTACCTCTGCCCCAAAGATAGCGCCGTCCTCGACCTGCGCATGGATTGGCCAGCCGTAGCCGCTGCCACCTCGCCCGACGATCTGCGCGCAAACCCCGAGCGCTCCATGTGGCGCTATCTCCCGCTTCTCCCCGTCGCCGATCCCGGCCACCACCGCACCCCCTTGCGCGCTGTCGGCTGGACTCCGCTCTACCGCCCTCCCGCTCTCGCCGCATCCCTTGGTCTGGACGCCCTTTACATCAAAGATGAAAGTTCCAATCCCACTGCCTCCTTCAAAGATCGCGCCTCGGCGCTACTAGTCGCGCGCGCCTCCGAGACAAATGCTGAAGTGATCGTCACCGCGTCCACTGGAAACGCAGGCGCGGCTCTCGCCGGGATGGCCGCCGCTGTTAGCGCCCAGGCGCTGATCTTTGCGCCCAAAACGGCCCCGCCCGCCAAGATTGCCCAATTGCTCGTCTATGGCGCCCGCGTCTTCCTCGTGGATGGCAACTACGACGCGGCCGTGGCCCTCTCCCAGGCCGCAGCCGACGAATTCGGCTGGTATTGCCGCAACACAGCCTACAACCCCTTTACCGTCGAGGGCAAAAAGACGGCGGCTTACGAAGTTTGGGAGCAACTCCTTGCTCCTGAACCACCGGATCGCCCGCTCAGCCTATTTGTCTCCGTCGGCGATGGCAACATTATTGCCGGCCTCCACAAAGGTTTCCGCGACCTTGTCGAGCTGGGTTGGCTGACCCAAACTCCGCGCCTCTTTGGAGTGCAAGCCGCGGGCTCGGCCGCCATTGCGCGTGCCTTCGAGGCGGGCAGCGAGCAGATTGAGCCTGTCTCCGCTGACACGCTCGCCGATAGCATCTCTGTGGATCTCCCCAGCGACGGACTGCGCGCCCTGCGCGCCGCCCGCCAAACAGATGGCGCATTCCTCACTGTCTCCGATCAGGAGATTCTTGCCGCCATTCCCGCTCTCGGCCGCGTCGGCATCTTTGCCGAACCCGCCGGTGCCGCGGCTTTCGCTGGCGTGCGCAAAGCGTTAGAATCAGGCCTGATCAAATCACACGACCCCGTGCTCGCCTTCAACACCGGCAGCGGCCTCAAAGATGTCGCTGCCGCTCGCCAGGCCGCCGGGGAGGCGCCCATCATTGCCCCCACTTTGTCTGCGCTGAAGGAAGCTATGGAGACCCACCCGTGAGCAAAGCGCCCAGCCTGTCCATTGTGGCCCCCGTCTGGAACGAAACCCATTCGCTGGGTGAATTTGTCTCGCGTGTCACCAAGGTGATGGCCGCCTCAAAAGAGTCCTGGGAACTGGTTCTGGTGGACGATGGGTCTACAGATGGCTCCGCAGATCAAATTCTGAAGCTGGCTTCCAAAGACGAGCACATTCGCCCGGTTCTGTTCGCTCGCAATTTTGGCCATCAGATCGCGGCTACCGCCGGTATGGACTACAGCCGCGGCCAGGCCATCGTCATCATTGATTCGGATTTGCAGGATCCGCCTGAACTGATTCCCGAGCTCATCAAAAAATGGCGCGCGGGATACGAAGTCGTCTATGCTGTGCGCCGCGATCGCAAAGGTGAATCTTTCTTCAAGCGTATCACCGCGTCTTTCTTTTATCGCCTGATCAACCGCATTACCGAAATTGATATCCCCCTTGATACGGGTGATTTCCGCCTGATGGATCGCCGTGTGGTGGATGTGCTCAACCACATGCGCGAACACCACCGTTTCCTGCGCGGCATGTCCGCCTGGGTCGGCTTCCGCCAGATCGGTGTTCCCTACGACCGCGCCGACCGTTTCGCTGGCCAAACGCATTACACCCTGCGCCGTATGCTGCGCCTCGCCGCCACTGCCATCACCGGCTTTTCTTTTTTTCCGCTGCAAGTTGCCACCTATCTCGGCTTTATCTCCGCTGGCATCGCCACCATCGCAATCCCCGTGGTCATCGCCTCCCGCCTGCTTGGCAGCCAGGCCTTTTTCGGCCAAGCCACGACCTTGATCGCAGTGCTCTTTTTTGGCGGTGTACAGCTCATCTCGCTGGGAATCCTCGGTGAATACATTGGTCGTTTATACGATGAAGCCCGCGGCCGCCCGCTCTATATCGTTCGTCAAGCGCCCGATGAGCCCAAAACCAAATCCTGAGTTTGGAGTTTTTCCCTATGATTGATCTTACATTGATGCAGGACCGCCTCGAGCGCTCCGTTGAGTTGGCCCGCGGCCAAAACGTCATCATCCCCACTTACGCCCAGCAAAAGGATCCTACGGGTATCCCTGAATCGATCAAAAAGGATTTGGCCGATATCGGCCTCTGGGATATCGCCCCGCGCAATCTCTTCCGCATCACCTGGCGCAATGAGCCGGTCGCCAAAGGCGGCGGCTTCGGCGATGTCAACTTCATTGAGTTTCCTCCCAGCCTCACCGGGGTGAATGCCCGCATCATTGCCCTTGTCGGCAAGTGGTTCCCCACCGGCGCGCACAAAGTTGGCGCTGCCTACTCCTGCCTGGTCCCTCGCCTGGTCACCGGACAATTCGATCCCACCACCCAAAAGGCAGTCTGGCCCTCCACTGGTAATTACTGCCGTGGCGGCGCTTACGATTCTGCTCTGCTCGGTTGCGAATCGATTGCCATTCTGCCCGAGGGCATGAGCCAGGAGCGCTTCGATTGGCTCGCCAAAGTCGCCGGTGAAACCATCAAAACCCCCGGCAGCGAATCCAATGTGAAAGAGATTTTTGACAAGTGTAAGGAACTGCGTGAATCCGGCCAGGACCTCATGATCTTTAACCAGTTCGACGAGTTCGGTAATTACCTCTGGCACTATGAAGTTACCGGCCACGCCATGCAGGCCGTCCTTGAAAAGGAGTTGGGCAGCGGTGTCTATCGCGGCCTGGCCCTCACCACCGGGTCAGCCGGCACCATCGCAAGTGGCGATTACCTTAAGCAGCTTTTCCCTGCCAGCAAGATTGTCGCCAGCGAAGCCCTGCAATGCCCCACCATGTTGGAGAACGGCTTCGGCGCTCACCGCATTGAGGGCATCGGCGATAAGCATATCCCCTGGGTGCACAATGTCAAGAACACCGATATGGTCGTCGCCATTGACGACAACGCCGTTGTAAATCTCGCCCGCCTCTTCAACGAAGAATCCGGGCGCCGGCATCTCGTCGCTAGCGGCGTGCCCGAGTCTTTCGTGGCCCAGCTCGATCTGCTCGGCTTTTCGGGTATCGCCAACCTGCTCTCCGCCATCAAGATGGCCAAACACTACGATATGGGTCCGGAAGACGTCATCCTCACTGTGCTCACCGATTCGATGGAGCTCTACGGCAGCCGTCTCGAAGAAATGCACGCCGAATTTGGCGCCTACAAGGACACAGATGCCGCTGCCGATCACGCCCGCTATCTAACTGGCGAGCGCCCCGATAATCTGCTCGAACTCTCCGAGCAGGATCGCCGCCGCATCCACAACCTCAAGTATTTCACCTGGGTCGAACAGCAGGGCAAAACCTACGATGAGATTCAAGCCCAGTGGCACGACCCCGCCTATTGGACCGGCGTTCAGGACCAGGCCCCCGAAATCGATTCCCTCATTGATGAGTTCAACGCCCGCGTCGGTCTCCTGAACTAGCCCAAACCCCGCGTTACAATAAAGCGTAATGGCCCTCCATTACGCTTTTTCTTTATCCAGATATGTCTGATCTTCCTGCCCCCAACGATCTCATCTTGGTCAGCTTCCTGCCCTCACCCCGCGATCTTGAGATTGCCCGCCTGCTGGGTTGGTATCGCATTCCGCTGCGCACTGCGCCACGTGTGATCGCCGTGGACCATATCGCTTTCTACCAACCCGCCAATTTTGGCGAGGGCCATCGTTGGTGCATTGAATTCGTGGCCCCACTGCGCGGCCACGAATTGCTCACTCGCGCGGAGTTGATCAAGGAAGATGTTGACCATCCCCGTGCCGCCGAAGAATATTTCAAATTGCAGCTTGGCCCTCTGATTTCGCTTCCGCGCTCCATTCCCGCTGGCGATTGGAAACGTATCACCTTTCTCTACACCACCGGAGAGCGCCTCCTGGCTGCTGCTTCCATCGAGGATCTCGGCGTACATGATGAAGAGCGCCAGGTACTCTGGCGCGCCCTCCGTGAACGTGCCCTCGCCTCCCAGCAATACAGCGCTGAGATCCTCCCCGAGTTGCCCCTCGATCCCGAACTACTCGCCTTTTTTGGTCTTGGTGTCGAATAACCATGTTGCTCATTAAATCCGGCACCCTGGTCACCCACGAACGCAGCTTCGCCGCCGATATCCTTGTCGAAGGCGAAAAGATCATCGAAGTCGCTCCCAACCTGTCTGCCCCCAATGCGGAAGTGGTGGACGCCTCCGGCCTTCTGGTCATGCCCGGCGGTGTGGATCCCCACACCCATTTTGATCTGGAGATGTTCAACACCATCTCCTCCGACGATCACTATTCCGGCCACAAAGCCGCCGCGTTTGGCGGCACCACCACCGTGATGGATTTTGTGCCCCAAACCGCCGGCGCGTCGCTTCGCCACGCTGTCGAAGCCTGGCACGCCAAAGCCGATCCCAAAGCCGCTGTGGATTGGGGCTTCCACATGAACGTCACCCATCTTGACGAGACGGTTGCCGCTGAAATCCCCAGCCTGTTGGATGAGGGCATCCCCACGCTCAAAGTTTTCACTGCCTATAATGGCCGCCTACGATTGCAGGATGGCGAGATTTTCCGCGTCCTGCGCATCGCCCGCGAGAATGGCATGCTTACAATGGTCCATGCCGAAAATGGCGACGTTATTGATACGCTAGTCGCCGATGCACTGGCCGCAGGCCACACCAGCCCTATCTGGCATGCCCGCACACGCCCCGCCTGGGGCGCCATCGAGGCCGTGCTGCGCGCCTGTGCCCTTGCTGCTCAGGCCGATGCGCCGCTTTACGTGGTGCACATGAACACTTCCGGCGAAGTGGATCAACTCAGCTACGCCCGAGAACGCGGGGCACGCGTAATGGGTGAAACCTGCCCCCAATATCTCTTCTTCACCGAGGAGCAACTCGCCCAACCCGACGGCGCCAAATGGGTTTGCTCCCCGCCCATGCGCTCATCTGCGGACAATGCTGGTCTTTGGTCTGCCCTCACTACTGACCGCCTCCAGGTTGTCGGCACGGATCATTGCCCTTTCTTCTTCAACGGTGCGCAGCCCATTGACTACGAAGGCCAATCCGTCGCCATCCCCGGCAAAGAACTGGGCCGTGATGATTTCACCAAGATACCCAACGGACTGCCGATGGTTGGTGATCGCCTGCCCCTGCTCTGGACGCACGGGGTGGGGCAGGGCCGTATCAGCCGGGAGCAGTTTGTGGCCCTCACCAGCGCCAATCCCGCAAAGATCTTCGGCCTTTATCCCCGTAAGGGTGCCCTCGCGCCCGGCTCGGATGCGGATATCCTGCTCTGGAATCCTGAACGCCGCCTAAAGTACGGGCGCGCCTTCAGCCACCACCGCACGGATTACAACCTGTTCGAAGATTGGGAGCTTCAGGGCTTCCCGCAAAAAGTTTTTCTGCGCGGCGAAATGATTGTGGATGGCGAACAATGGCTTGGGCGCCGCGGCATGGGCCGTTTCCTGCCCCGCGCCGCCAGTGGCGAACTGATCTAATCCCATGTTCGCGTTCCTGCCATTTCTGCTTTTGGCGCTTGGCTTGCTTGCCCTGGCCATTACTGCTCGCGTCCGCCCTGATTTCCGTAGCTACTGGCTGGTTGCCATCGCCGCTAGCGCCCTCACTTGGCTGGCCCTCCTCATCCTGCGCACCCAATTGCCCCTCGATTACAACTTCCTGTACTGGCAGCCGGCGCTGGGCCCCGAGCTGCGCCTCGCCTGGTCTCTGGACGCTGCCTCTTGGCCCCTCGCCTTTGCGCTGGTCACCATGTTGGTGGCCTTTCACCTGACAGAAGTGAGCGATCTCATTGATCGTCGCGGTGTTTTCTGGGTGCCGGGGCTCGCAGTCGCCGCCGTGAGTATGCTCGCCACGCTTTCGGCCAACGCCCTCTCCCTGCTCCTAACCCTCGCGCTGCTGGACACAATGTTGCTGTTCGTGAAGTTTTTGATCGTCCGTCAGGCAGATGAATTGCGCGTCGCCCTTGTTGATTTCTCCATCAAGGTCCTGGCATCCGTGGTCTTGCTGGCTGCCTTTGCGCTTTCCGCTGATTCGGCCAATCTACACCTTTCGGCAGCATCCAGCGCTACACACTTTGCTCTCTTCCTCACGGCCGCGTTACGCCTCTCGGTTTTGCCGCTCAACCCGCTGCTGCTCAAATCAGATGCTCAAGAATTGCCCACGTCTGCATTTCTGCGCCTTGCCCAGGCTGTTCCTGTATTTGCCCTGCTCGCCCGCTTGAACACGCCGTTGGAATTCTTTGTGAGCTTGCTGCTTATCCTGCTCGCGCTCGCTGGCCTGTACGCTGCCGCCAAATGGTTAACCGCACCCAACGATCACGATGGCTTTCCCTATTGGGTGGCGGCCTCCTCGACTCTGGTGCTCGCCGCCGCTCTCCTGGGTCAGCCACAGGCTGCTTTGGCCTGGGCGCTCACTTCAACCCTGATCGGAGCCTTTCTCGTCTTCGCTCGCCTGCGCGCCAGCTTGCGCTGGCCCGTCCTCATCCTTGGCCCGCTGCTGCTTATCGGCCTGCCTTTCACCCTCAATGGCGCCGCGCTGACCGTTTATGCCGTTCCCCCCAACCCTCTAGTCTACGCCTTCATCCCCATTCATGCACTCCTGCTGCTGGGCTGGCTGCGCCATGCCGTGGCGAAGCCGCTCGATGAAACCACCCTGGAACCCTGGATAACTGGCATCCTTGCCTTTGGCCTCTTGATTCTCCCGGCGGCCCACTTGGCCTTAGGCCTTGGCCTCGCCCCAGGTTTTGCGCTCGCACTGCAACCCGCCACGTTTCCGGCGCTGATAGCCATTCTCTTCATCGCCGGCTTTCTTGTGCTCCTCGCGCGCCGCGCCCCGCAACTGCCCGCCAATCTTGTGCCGCGCCTCGAAATGTTTTTTTCCCTCCGTTGGCTCTATCGCCTTGGCGAACTCGTCCTCCGCCAATTTGCCCGTCTTTTGCAGCTCTTCAGCGACCTGCTGGAAGGTCCTGCCGGCGTTTTTTGGACACTCCTGGTCGTTGCCCTACTTCTCTCACTCATCACCCAACTCACCCTGCCCGGCTGATTATGAACCCGCTCTCGATCCTCGCTAACCTGCTCCTGCTGGGCACTTCTGTCGCTTTGCTCGTCGGGCGCCAGTGGCGTTGGCGCATCGTGGCCCTTGCGCTGCAATACTTGGGCGTCTTTATCCTCGTGCTGGCCGCCTGGCCTCTGGAGCTTGCCGCCGTCAAACTGGTCAGCGGTTGGATGGCAGGTACCGTCCTGGGCTTTACCCGCCTCAGCCTCGCGGATGCGGATGCCTCCCAGCGTGAACAGTCGGCAGGTGTCGGCTTTCGCCTCGTCGCCTCCGGCTTGGTGGTCCTGGTAGTCCTTGGTGTCGCCCCCGGACTGTCCGCGTGGGCCGCACCGATCAGCGTTCCCCAGGCTTGGGGCGCATTGCTCCTGGTCGGCATGGGCCTCCTGAATGTCGGCCTCGGGGTCCGCTCCCTGGCCAACATCCTCGGCCTGCTCACCATTCTTTCCGGCTTCGAAATACTCTATGCCGCAATCGAAACATCAACGTTGGTCGCCGGCCTGCTTGCCACCATCCACCTCGGTATTGCGCTGGTAGGCGCCTACCTGCTCGTCGCCCCCGGTATGGACCCAATCGAATGACCGCGCCGCTGCTCTGGATTATCCTCCCCATTCTGTGGGGGAGCGCGGCGCTCTTCCTTCGTGATTTGAAAGAGCGCCTTTTCCCCGCCTCTGCCGTCTTCAGCCTCCTGCTCGCCTGGATCGCCTGGCAGTTCCCCATCGACTCGACCCTTGAGTCCGGTCGCTTCGCCCTGCGAATCTCCTCCACACTGATCATCCTTGGTCGCAATTTCACACTCCTTAATGTGGATCGGCCCATGATCGCCTTGATGTATCTGGCGCTCTCACTTTGGTTTCTCGCCGGTTTTTTCGCTCGACCCAACCTTCTTTTTGTGGGCACCGCTCAGATAGTCGTCGGCCTGCTGATTGCCGCTCTCTCAGTGGAACCCTTCCTCTATGCGGCCCTCCTCATTGCCGTCGCCGTACTTCTCAGCGTGCCCATGCTGGCCCCACCGGGCCGTTCCCACGGCCCGGGCCTCATGCGCTTTGTCAGCTTCCAGCTTTTTGGCCTGCCCTTCATCCTCTTTGTTGGTTGGTTGCTCACTGGCGTCGAGGCCAGCCCCAGCAATCTCAGCCTGGTGCTGCGCGCCGGTATTCTGGTGGCGCTCGGTTTTGCTTTCCTCCAGGCGGTCTTTCCCTTCCATTCCTGGATCCCCATGCTGGCTGGCGAAAGCAATCCCTATGTTGTCGGTTTTCTGCTCTGCTTCTTGCCCATGACAGTTAGTATTTTTGGGTTGGGTTTCATTGATCGCTACGCTTGGTTGCGCGATACTCAGCTCGTATTTCAGATGCTGTTTGCTGTTGGGGCGGTGGTCTGCTTCTTGGGAGGCACTTGGGCGGCCATCCAGAACCACCTCGGCCGCATGCTTGGATTTGCTGTGGTCTTTGAAATTGGCTTGTCGCTGCTGGCCCTGGGTCTTTCCGGCGCCGAAGCCGTTCAGTTTACCTTTGCCCTCATCCCCGCCCGCATCATCGCCCTCTTGGTAGCCTCCATCGCCCTTTCCGGCCTCCTTGTCGCGGCAGGCCGTTCCCTCCTTTTAGACGATTTGGCTGGAATCATCCGCTTCCACCCCTTTTTGCTGATCGGCTTTGTCCTCTCCATACTGACCTTCGGCGCGCTCCCGCTAACCGTAGGCTTTGCCCCCAAAGCCCCCCTCCTCGCCCGCGTGTGGCAGATTTCCCCTTGGGCCGCCGCGGCAGCCATGCTTGGTGCCTGTGGCCTGCTAACTGCTGGATTGCGCACCCTCTATTCGTTGGCCCCGCCGCTCCTGGCTGGCCAACTCGGCCTCACCCAGGAATCACTGCTTGCCAAACCAAACGATTCCGTACAACCCGATCGCACCAATCCATATGCCTGGTTGTATTTAGCAATCAGTGTGTTTTCTATTCTAGCACTGGGATTAGTCCCGCAGATTCTTTACGGCACGCTCGCCCAATTTTTAGCGATATTTCCGCAGCTTGGGCCCTGAAATCCCGATTTGCCTGCATGCTATAATCTCGACTTCGGTGGGAAAACCCGCCCAGAGGTATCCCAATGACCCTTGAACAGCTCGAAAAACGCGTGGCGCAGCTTGAAACTGAACGCAAGAAGACAGAAAAGGAAATCACGCGCCTTGAAAAACAGGTTCTTGGATACGAAGATGCCCTGAGCGGCAACCAGGCGTTGATTAAGGAATTTCGTAAAGAGATTAGCAAGATTAACGCCTCTGTGAAAGAAGTGGGGCAGTTTAAGAAGGAGTTAAAAACCACTCGCGCAGAGATTTCTAAAGAACTCACCGATGCAAGTGATGGACAGCGGGAGACATTCAAAAAGCGCCTCAAAGAGCTCGAAGACTTGCTAAAGCCAGAACAGACCCGTTTGGAAAAGGAACTCCTTAAACTGCGTGAAGAGTTCGGTGTCACCGGTGCGCTTCAAAAAGAACTTAGCGCCCAAAACGAAGAAGATCGCGATTTATCTGGGCGCATCGATTCGCTCACCGAGCAGCTCGAAAGCGTATTTCGCGGCGAAGAACAACGTGAGCAGTTAGCGAAGGCGCTGGATGATAGCCGCGCCCAGATGGACAAACAGATTTCGGAGTTGGTCGGGGATACAGGAACTGCACTGGACCAGGCGAAAAATTCAACCGAAATGATAGTTAAGTTTGAAGCCACCCAGCGCAAGATGGAAAAAGCTTTTGAGGGCATCCTCGCTCGCGATGAGAAGCGCACCCAGGAACAGCGTGAATTAGTCCAAAAATTCGCTGAAGAGCGAACGGACCGCGAGCGTCTCTGGAATGAATGGGAAAAACGATTCAAAACGGTGGAGACTCAATCCGAAGAAATTGCCGCCCGCCTCATAAACATCGAGACCGTTGAATTGGCCCTCAAGCGTGCACAAGGCTCGTTCGATGATTTGGTCGAAAAGATTAGTCGGCGCGTCAATGAAATTACAGAGGTGCAGCGCCTGGGTGAACAGCGTTTTCGCCAGGAATGGTCCACTTTTCAGGCCGATTCGCAAAAACGCTGGTCTGGTCAGGTACTGGGCCAGGAAGAGCAGTTGCGCGAGGCGGCACGCCAGCGCGAACGCTTAGCGGAACAAATCGCACAGGTTGAGGAAACCCTAAAAGATTTGCAGGATGTCGTTCAGCACGTCTCCGATCAATCTCAGCGCTACTTGCAATCTGTGTTAGAGGCAGTTCGCGATGCGCTCTCTGAAAACGAACGTTTCCTGAGCAGTATCCGCTAAGTCCCGTGAAAAATTAATCCGCCCGCCATACCCATTCACCGCCAACCATCGTAGCTGTCGCCTTCATCTCCGCCAGTTCATCAGCGTCCGTCTCAAATGGGTCCCTATCAAGCACGATCAGGTCCGCTAAATAACCGGCCGCTAGGCAGCCCAACCGATTTTCCATCCCCGCGAAATAGGCTGGCCCCCCTGTGTACGCCATCAAAGCTTCCTCAAAAGTGAGCCGTTCGCTCGGATACCAACCCGCTTCGCCAGGGCTTCCATCTGCCCGCCGCCGCGTCACAGCTGCATGCAGCCCGGCAAACGGGTTTGGTGTCTCCACCGGAGCATCCGATCCGAAGGCCAGCCGCGCCCCGGCCTCCAATTGGCTCTTCCACGCATAACCGTAGCGCGCTCGCCCTCCCCAGAATTTATCCGCGGCCACCATATCAGCGGTGGCATGCAGCGGCTGCATGGATGCGCCCACGTTGAGCGCAGCCAACCGCCCTAGGTCATTGGGATGCAGAACCTGCACGTGTTCGATCCGGTGGCGATAGGCGGGTAGCCCTTCCACCGCCTCAAAGATTCGTAGCTGCTCGAAAGCGTCAAGCACTTCGTGGTTGGCCCGGTCGCCAATAGCATGCACAGTCATCCCGAAGCCGCCCCGGGCAGCCCGTTGTGCGAGGTCGAGCAATTCTTCAGCGTCCACAAAGAGCATTCCTCGATTTTCTGGTTCACCTTCGTAAGGCTCCAACATGGCGGCGGTCCGTGGCCCCAGGGCTCCGTCTGCAAACACTTTGATTGAGCCCAGTCGCAACATATCGTCCCCGAAACCGCTGCGCAGCCCCAAAGCTAAAATTTCGTTCAGCAATTCAACGGGCAGGTGCTTCAGCACTCTCAGCTTCAAATCACCGCTGGAGTGCAGGTCCTGCAGCGCTTCAAAGCTGGCCCGCCGGTCAAAGTCGTGTACCCCTGTCAACCCCATGCTCCAAAGGCTTTCCTGCGCGCTGCGCATGGCGGCCATCGTGTCCTGGTGACTGGCTTTCGGGATTACAGCGATCATCAACGCCATCGCCTCTTCAAATAGGACGCCGCTTGGCTCCCCAGCCGCGTCCCGCTGGATTTGACCGTTGGTCGGGTCAGGCGTGTTGCGGTCAATCCCAGCGGCTTTGAGCGCCGCGCTGTTGGCCCAACCCGCATGCAGGGAGGCGGCTGTCAAATAGACTGGGTGGTTAGGGGCTACGGCATCCAGCTGAGCGGCGTTGCCAAACCCCTCGGGCCAATCGTGCTGGCGCCAGCCATGCCCGCGGATCCACGCGCCCGGCGTAATTCCTTTTGCCTGATCTGCCACCCCTTGCAGGCATTCAGCCTGTGTGGCTGTATCCGCATCAACCGCGCTGAGATTGAGCGCAAACTTTTGAAAATGGATATGTGCGTCCGTCAAGCCGGGCAGGATTGTCCGCCCACCCATTTCCTCGATCCGCGCTTTGCCTCCGAATTCGGCATTAATGTCCTCAACGCTGCCAAGGGCAACGATGCGCCCCCCGTTCCCGGGAACGGGATGGATCGCCATTGCCTCTGCGAGGGGCTGCTTGGGATCGAGCGTATAGATTTTTGCGTTGCTGAGGATCAGCATGGGCTGGCCTAGTCGTCCAGTAGTTTGCCCAGGAGCGAATCCAACTCTTCGTCTGAATAGTAGTACAGTGTGATCCGTCCACCCTTGGCGCCATGTTGCAAATTCACCTTGGTCCCCAGCGCGTCCCGTAGCCGAGCTTGCAGCGCCTCTGTTTCTGCGGAAGCGGGCCTTTGCTTCGCTTGGCTGATCTTGCCCCCCTTCAACTTTCGAACCAGCTCTTCACTTTGCCGCACGTTCAACCCCTGCCTGAGAATGCTTTGCAGCGCCGCGTTCTGTGCCTTATCGTTCTCCAGGGCTTTGAGTGCCCGCGCGTGCCCCTCCGAAATCTCCCCGCCGGCCAGCGCTTGCTTCACGTCTTTGGATAAGTCCAGTAGCCCGATGGTATTTGTGATCGCCACCCGGCTTTTCCCTACCCGAGCCGCGATATCTTTGTGCGCCAGGTTGAATTCTTCGTGCAGTTGTTGGTAGGCCTCTGCGGCCTCCAGCGGACTGAGATCCGCTCGCTGCACGTTTTCCACCAGCGCCAGTTCCACCAGTGTCTGGTCGTCCGCCTCGCGGAACACCACGGGAACTGTATCCAGCCCGGCCAGTCGCGCAGCTTGCAAGCGCCGCTCGCCGGCAATCAATGTGTATTGCCCTCCGCCAGTCGCCTGGCGCACGATCAACGGTTGAATCACACCGTGCGTTCGGATTGATTCGGCCAATTCGCTTAGCTGTTCCTCGGCAAACTGGTTTCGTGGTTGGTGTGGGTTCGGCCGGATATTCGCAACTGGGATCTGTTGCAAATCGCCCTGCGGGATGGCGCTCTCGGCAGGCGGGATCAGCGCATCCAGCCCTTTGCCCAATCTGGATTTGTTCGCCATCAGCCGGCCACCGCGATCTTGGCCCCGTCCTGATGAAGCACTTCCTGCGCCATTTCGCTGTAGGCGTCAGCGCCGGAGGATGACGGAAAATAAGCCAGAATTGGCAATCCGTGTGAAGGGGCTTCCGCCAGCCGTACGCTGCGCGGGATCACCGTAGTGAAAACCTGGTCCTTGAAATAACGCCGCACTTCTTCCACCACTTCATCGGATAAATTGGTGCGGCTGTCATACATCGTCAAGACCACCCCGCGCACCTTGAGTTGCCGGAAAAGCGCCTGCCGCACGCGTTCCACGGTGTTCATCAACATCCCCAGGCCCTCCAGGGCCAGGTATTCGCACTGCACAGGGATAATCAGCCCATCTTGAGCGGCCACCATGCCGTTTAGCGTTAGCAAGCCTAGGGAGGGTGGGCAATCAATCAGAATGTAATCGTAGCGATCCTGTAAATCGGTCAAAGCTTCGCGCAGCCGACTTTCACGCGCCAATTCGTTCACCAGTTCAATTTCTGCTCCGGCTAGTGCTGGTGCAGAGGGCAGTAGCGAGAGTTTTAACTTGGGATTGTGCAAGATGCTCTCACGCGAAATTTCGCCTTCCACCAGTGCCTGGTAGGTCCCCCGATTGACCGTGTTCTTGTCCACGCCCAGGCAGGAAGTCGAATTGGCTTGTGGGTCGAGATCCACAAGCAGCACCCGTTGGCCGTAATGGGCCAGATAAGCGCCCAGGTTAATCGTCGTGGTCGTTTTACCCACCCCGCCTTTCTGGTTGACCAGCGTGTAAATCATCGCCATCCTTAGAGCGCCTCAGCGAAGAGGTCGTAGATTTCATCCGGAGTGGGGGTGCTGGCCAGCCCTTCACGCCCCACGGAGCGCGCTGCCACATCCGTGGCCACGCGTGCCGCTTCCAGCGGGCTGTCCCCATAGTGCAGTCGAATGAAGAAGGCTGTGGCGAAGATGTCCCCAGCCCCGGTGGGATCAAGCTGTTTCATTTGTGGGGCGAGCAACGCATGCTCTTCCCCATTGACATAGACGCGTGTCCCTTGCGCCGCCTCGGTCACCGCCAATATGGGCGCTGCCGTGGCCATGCGCTGCACAAGCCCTTCGTCGCCATTAACATCCTCCAGGCTGATGACCGCTGCATCGGATTGCGCCAGGATGTGATCGGCTTCCGGCCAATCGCTGGCTTGCACGCGGCCATCCTCGCGCCATTCACGCAGCCAACCTTGCGGCGTAATCCCCAGCGTGGAATCGCGAAAGAAAGGCGCCAGCCGTGGCGAAACTTCGCCCATCACTGGCGCCAGGTGCACAATCGCCGCGTTGCGCCAGGCTTCCGGTACGCTGTGAAATTCAATCGGCGGCGCAAGGTGCAGGAGGCGCTGCTCACGGCCTGTTTTGGTGTAGGTGTTTTGAAACGTCGTGCTGTGGTCGGCTCCCAGATTGGCAATCGGGATTCCCTCCAGGGCGCCCAAGGGGATTTCTTCCCCCCATGCCGTCAGGATGCCTGCGCGCTGCCCGAAGGCTTGGGCTGTGAGCGCCGCGTAGGCTGCGGAGCCGCCGATGCGCTCCCCGCCGGGGAGGATATCTCGGGTTAAATGGCCGATCACCAGATAATCAATCGGCTCGAAGCGGGTGGCGCCTAACATGCCGCCGATTATACCGTGGGAATAGGGGCGCTCTTTAAGCGCCGCGAACTGGAGAGATTCGTATGCCTGTTTTGAGAATAGGGCTAATAAGCTCCAAAAAGCGTGCGTTAGCATTCAGATTATTAATATTTCACCTTGAAAATATTGAATAACCCTTGACAAATATTAAGTATTGCGTATAATTTCCCTATAAATTTCAGCGATACTTGATGAAAATCCAAACTTGCCTTGAATTTTCTTAAATCGCCATGAC
>QWJF01000034.1 GCA_009391835.1 Chloroflexota bacterium
CCCCCCCGCCGAGGGATGTCAATTGGGGCCTCTGTTTCAACCACCACCGCCAGAGTCGCTGTAGGCGTAGCTGCCGCGCTAGCTCCAAGGCTGCATGCCGTCAGCAACAAGCTGCCCAATCCGAGCCATATGGCCTGTCGGGCAAATCGTTTAAAAATCGTGGTCGTTCCCATCATGCGAAGCACCTATTCTAACCTGTATAATTAATCACATTTGTCACCCGAATCGCTTATGAACCTGCCCCCAGCCGACACCTTCCCCGACGACAATCCCCAGCTTCCGCCCGCCCGGCGGCGGCAGGCGGATCGCCGCTTGCTCGGGCCGCTGGAGGGCGATCAACGCGGCCAGTTGCTTGAAACGGTTGCCCATCGCGCCGCGCCCAGCTTTGATTTCTTTATTTATTCCCTGCTTTCCGGAGTAGTCATAGCGCTCGGCTTCGCGCTCAACACGCCCTATATTGTCCTCCTTGGCGTTTTCTTCGCGCCCCTTATGGCGCCCGCCGTAGGCCTCGCCTTCAGCACCGCCATCGGCTCCACCCGACATTTTCTGCGCGGCCTCTTCGGCTTGCTCATTGGCCACGCGCTGGCCTTCTCCGGAGCCTGGGCAGTGGGTCTCACTGCGGGCCGCTTCATTTCACTGGAAGGGGCCCGCACCGATGTCTACGCCCAAGTCGCTTGGCCCCCCTTCCTGATGATGGCAATGGCTGGCGTGCTTGCCTCCGCCACCTTCGTCAAGGAACGCCGTGGCATGCGCGCCTCCAGCCTCCTGCTTGCCTTCGGCCTGTTCACACCTCTCGCTGCCGCCGGTTTCGGCCTCGGCAGCGGCATCCCCTACCTCTTTCCGGATGGCATCGCCGTCTACGCGCTGCACCTCGCCTGGGCCACCCTCTTCGGGGCCGCCGCCCTCTATATTATGGGCTTCCGCCCCCTCAATCTTTATGGCTATTCCATCGGGGCGGCCGTCATCCTCAGTGGCATACTTATCATGATTGGCTTCAGTGGTATCGGCGCAGTAGTTGGCGCACAGCTTGGCCTACCCACCGCCACCCCAAGCATCACACCCACGCCCAGCGATACGCCTACCGCTTCCGGCACGCCTAGCCTCACTCCCTCGGCTACCCCCACCCCGTCCCAAACACCCACGCCTTCCGCCACACCCACGCCTTCTCCCACGCCTATTGCCGCCCTCATTCAGGCCAGCGGCGGCAGTGGTGCTTTTATTCGCGACGAACCCGCGGGTCAGGTGGTCACCTCCCTGCTCAATGGCGAACTTGTCCAGCTCCTGGGCGACCCGCCTTCAAGTACCGGCGGCCAGCTTTGGATCCACATTTACGTCCCGCGTACAGATGTCGATGGCTGGATCCTGCAGGAACTCATCGCAACCCTCACCCCGATCCCTACCCTCGCTCCCACGAATACCCCAGCGCCCTGATCCGCGTTGACGCACCCCACCCCTTCTGGTACAATGCTGGCCGCCCGGTGCGTACACGCCCGGGTACGATTTTGTAAATCAAGGCTGACGAAATGAATATTCTGCTCCTTCAAGACGTATACAACCTGGGCCGCGCTGGCGACGTTAAAACCGTTGCCAATGGCTACGGCCGCAACTTCCTGATACCACAGGGCCTGGCCACCCGCGCCACCCCCGATTCGATGCTGCAGGCCGAACGCATTGCGCAAGACGCCAATCAGCGCCGCACCGCTCTCAACGAAGAAATGAGTGGCGTTGCGCAACAGATCGAAGAAATTCAATTGCTATTCCCGGCCCGTGCGGGCGAAACCGGCAAACTCTATGGCTCTGTGACCACCGCCATGATTGCCGAGCAACTGGCAGAGAAATCTGGTTTGGAAGTTGATAAGCGCCAGATTCACGGTCAGCCGCTGCGCTTGTTGGGTATGCACACCGTGGCCGTGCGTCTCACGATTGATCTCGTCCCCGAGTTCTCCGTTGTTGTGTATCGCGAAGGTGAAAGCCCCGAGAACTATATGGTAGCCGCCGAAGAGCTGTCCGAGGAACCCGAAGAGGCCTTCGACGAGAACGTTGTTGAATTGTCTGCCGAAGAGGAACTGGATCCTGAGGTCGCTGTCGAAGATGCCGAAGTGAGCGATAAAGAGAGCGACGATGCGCCCCAGGAAGCCCCGGCCGAGGAAGCCTGACCGGGCGCCAACTCGCGGGAGCATCCCATCCAAAATTGATTGTCTCAGCCTGCTGCCCCGATGCCCGCAGGCTGATTTTTTTTAGCCCAATCACGGAATTGTCATCCACATGAGCGTTAAAGATATCGGCTCAAAATTGAGCCAGGCTCGTCAGGAGAAGGGTGTTAGCCTCGAAGATGCCTCCGGGGTCACCCGCATCCGCGCCCACTATCTTGAAGCGCTCGAAAAAGGCGAATTCGGCCTGTTGCCCTCTCCGGTACAGGTGCGCGGTTTCCTCGGCGCCTATGCCGCTTATTTGAACCTTGACCCCGAGGAAATCTTTGCCCTCCTCGAACCCAGTTCCGTCCCAGCCGAATCCCCCTCCACGCCTGCATCAGCCCCACCCAGCCCCGAGGCCGATTCTGCGTACCGCGAAATTGGCGCGCAGCTTCGCGAGCGCCGCACAAGCCTGGAACTGACTCTTCCCGAAATCGAAGAGCGTATCCATATTTCCGAGCGCTATCTCAGTTGGCTGGAGGCTGGCGATTTCGAGCGTTTCCCGTCCCCCACCCAGTCCCGCGGCATGCTCAGCAACTACGCAAATTTCCTTGGGCTCCCCACCAATGAACTCCTCGCCCGCTATGCAGATGTGCTCCAGCAGCAATTCGAAACCGTTCAGGAAGAAAAACCCTCTCGGCCCAAACTTCCCGGGCTGCCAAAAATTGAATTTAAGCGCCCTGAATTTGAACTGCCACTATGGGCTCGCCGCATCCTTTCCTTCGATGTCCTTTTTGTTGGTGGCTTAATTGTTGGTCTTTTTGTCCTCTTCGTTTGGGGGCTCACCCGTGTCGGCGCCACCCGCGCTGAGCAGGGCAGCCAGCCCACCGCCCCGGCCTTGGCCGGGCTTCTGGTCCCCACCGAAACCGCAACGCCCTTAACCACGCGTGCCGCAGATCCGGGCAGCGACCTGGTCGCCGTCCCCACCCAGAATCTCACCCCCCAACTCACCGTGGAAGTCGCCAATCCAGGCGGAATTGAGCTTCGCATTCAACCCAACCAGCGTGTCTGGGCCCGCATCAGTGTAGATGGCGGTCAGGTTTTCGAGGGCCGTTTGGCTCCCAATGAAACCTATTCCTATACCGCCATTAGTCAGATCCTGATCTACACCGGCAATGCAGGGGGTTTGCGCATCTTCCTGAATGGCCGTGATCTCGGTGTCGTAGGCATTCAGGGCGAGATCGCGCAATTGTTGTTTTCCCCACAAGGCCTAGCCACGCCCACTCCGGTCCCCGAGCCTACCCTCACGCCCACGGGAGAGGCTTCGCCGACTGCGCCTTCCGAGCCCAGCAACACTACGGCTCCTTAGAGTAGAATCATTTCTTATGGCTTTATCCCAAAGTTTTCACCTCGTCTCCCTCGGTTGCGCCAAGAACACCGTGGATTCGGAGTCGATGGCCCAGCTCATGCTGGGCGCTGGCTACCAGTCAACCGCGCAACCCAACGATGCCGAAATCCTCATTGTCAACACCTGTGGCTTTATCGGTCCCGCCAAAGAAGAGTCCTATCAAGTCCTTACTGAGCTCGCCGCCGGCAAGCAAACGGGCCAATGGCTTATTGCTGCTGGCTGCTTGAGCCAGCGTTACGGCAAAGAAGTCATAGATCGCGTGCCGGGCATAGATGGCCTCCTTGGCACGCGCCGCTGGATGGATGTCCTCGAGCTGGTTGGCAAGTTGCGCGCCCAAACCCATCCTGAGCCGCTCTACCACCTGCCCGAAAATGCGCATACCGTCGGGCGCGATGAGGGCAACGTGCTTCGTGTCGCCCGACAGGGCCCCAGCGCCTACATCAAAATTGCCGATGGCTGCCGCCGCCCTTGTGCCTTTTGCGCCATCCCACTGATTAAGGGCACTCTCGTGTCCCGCCCCATCGAGTCCATACTTACCGAAGCCCGCGCCCTTCAACACCTCGGCGTCCGCGAAATCAACCTCATCGCGCAGGACAGCACAGATTGGGGCCACGATCTCGGCATCCGGGAAGGCACTGCCCAGCTTCTGGAAGCCCTCGTCGAAGCCGTTCCGGAAATTCCCTGGATTCGTGTCCTCTACAATTTCCCCGGCTCAGTCACCGACCGTCAAATTGAGGTCATGGCCCAACATAAACAGCTTATCCCCTATTTGGATATGCCTCTACAGCATGCCCATCCCGCAACATTGCGCCGTATGCGCCGCCCCGCCAACGTGGAGTGGGTCCATCGCACTTTGGAAAAGATGCGCCATGCGATGCCTGATTTGGCCCTGCGCTCCACATTTATCGTCGGCTATCCGGGAGAGACCGAAGAGGAATTCGAAACCCTCCTAGATTTCATTGAGGAAATTCGTTTCGACCGCATCGGCGCCTTTACCTTTTCCTTTGAGCCCGGCACCACCTCGGAACCCCTGGGCGACCCCCTTCCGCAGGAAGTCAAAGACGAGCGTAAAGATCGCTTAATGACTCTCCAGCAGAAGATTTCGCTCGAAAAGAATCAGGCCCTTGTAGGGGAAACGTTGGATGTGCTCATCGAAGGCCACGGCGAGGTCGAAGATAGCGGCGACCCCATCGCGGTTGGGCGCAGCTATCGCGATGCCCCCGAAATTGACGGCCTCGTCTTCGTCGAAGGCCAGCCGCCTGTTGGCGAGATCGTTCCCGTCCACATCACTGGCGCCCTCCCCTACGATCTCAGCGGCGAAGTCCGCACCCTCCAACCTATCGTCATCCTAAACGATATCCCCATCGCATCGTAGTCTCTTTCTTTTCATTCCTCCGGATGCCTCTTTATTGCGAGGGATCCGCAGAGCCTGAGCCCACCCAGGGCGAAGCCGTTGGGTGGCAATCTCCTCCGCAGCTAAGTCAAAACCTCTACCCCAAATTTAATCTTCACCCGATCGCCACAATGTCCGACTAAACACAACATATATTGCATTCTCATAAGTACATTCAATATTTGTTGCCTTTAATTCTCCCGCCCCTACCCGGTATAATCCCCAAACTCCAAACTAAAGGAAATTAATGATTGACCTGAACAACCCCGAACTAAAGTTCGCCGTGGACGCCGTACGCCAGGCCGCGTCGCTAGCCGCCCGCGTCCAGGCCGAAATGGTCTCCCCCGCCCTCACCAAAAACGATCGCTCCCCAGTCAGCGTCGCCGATTACGTCGTCCAGGCCCTCATCGCCCAGCAGCTTGAAACTGCCTTCCCCGATACCCAGCTCGTCGGCGAAGAAGATGCTGGTGTGCTGCGCGCCGCTGAAACCGCCACCCTCGAACGTGTCGCCGGATTCGTCGCCACCGCCATCCCCGCAGCCACCACAGCCCAGGTCGCCGATTGGATCGATTTGGGCACCCGCCAACCCTCATCTCGTTACTGGACCCTGGACCCCATAGACGGCACCAAAGGTTTCCTGCGCCGCGAGCAATACGCCGTTGCCCTTGCTCTCATTGAAGAAGGCCAGGTTCAACTCGCCGCTCTGGGCTGCCCCAACCTTGCCGCCGCCCACGAGATGCAGGCTGGCGGTCCTGGCTCACTCGTCATTGCCGCCCGCGATCAGGGCGCTTGGTTCCAACCCTTGCAGGGCAAAGGAGCGTGGCAGTCCCTTCAAGTCTCACCTCAATCGGATCGCACCCGCGCCCGCCTGCTACGCTCCGCCGAAGCCGCCCACACCGACCTCAACGCAATGGACGAGATAGCGCAACATTTGGGTGTCGGCGCAGAACCGGTCCGCATGGATAGTCAGGCGAAATACGCCGTGCTTGCAGCTGGCGAGGGTGAATTACTTTTCCGCCTAATCTCGCCCAAGATGCCGGATTACAAAGAAAAAATCTGGGATCAGGCTGCCGGTTCGCTCATCGTGGAAGAGGCGGGCGGAAAAATCACCGATCTCGATGGCAAGCCCCTCAACTTCAAGCACGGCCGCACCCTTGCTGAAAATCGCGGCGTCCTGGCCTCTAACGGCCACCTTCATAAGGCTGCCCTGGAAGCAATCCGCGCCGTAGAGGCCTAACTCGTTCATCCTTTTTACACGGTTAGTTCATCCCATTAATCAAAAAGAGCCCGGCTTTCGCCGGGCTCTTTTTAAGGCGCAAATATCTTAGCGGATCTCGTATGTCAGAGAAACACTGACGCTTATGTTGATCAAGCCGGGGATGATGCTCGTGGAAGCCTGGTCGGCCGCCCCGCCACCACCCACACCGTACTGCGGGTAGTAAAACCCATCACCTGATGGCGAGTACGAAACAGTGATCACATCGCCCAGGGTCACGTCGGCCACCACAGCCAGTTCCTTCGCCTGAGTTTGCGCTTCAGCGACTGCCATATCTCGTGCTTCGCTCTCCGCCGCGCTGCGGTCGGAAATATCAAACTGCACACCCCAGATCGAGTTGGCGCCTGCTCCCACTGCGTCGTCCAGCAATTCGCCCAACCGGCTCAGGTCCCGCACCGTCACATACACTGTGTTATCCACGTTGTACAGCGTGCCCGAGCGGTTGCCCTCGAAGTCGTACTGGTCGTTGGAATACACCGAGAAGTTATTCGTCTGCAGGTCTTTATCCTCCACGCCTGCATTCCGCAGCACGGCCATTACCTTCTGCACCTCGGCCGCATTCTCCGAAACCGCCGTGGAAACATCGCTGCTCTCAGTGCGCACTCCCACTGAAACGTACGCGATGTCCGGAGCCAGGGAAACCTGGCCCACGCCGGTTACGCTCAGGCTGTTCCGGTATTCCGACCCCCCAGCCACTGGTCCACAGGCTGCCAGCAAAAGTGCCGCCAGCATCACTACAAAAACTGTTTTACGCATGTTCTTTTCTCCATTCAAAATTAGGTTTTGAGTCGGCATTGCCGCTCCCCAATAGGACGTATTATCTACGAAAAAAGTTCCCATGACAAATGCTTCGTGAATTATTCTTCTATAGAAATGGATGTCCTAAAGGTGCCCCCATCGATAGCGCTTTGGACTAACTAGGAACTTATTCAGTTGCGGACAGCACACTCATCGGATCAACCGCCTGGCCCCCGCGCCTCAGCTCGAAGTGCAAAATCGCCCCTGCCGGGTATCCCGTCAGTCCAGCCGTCCCCAAAGCGTCCCCTTCAGCCACCCCCCGCCCACACGTGGCGACCACCTCGCCCAACCCACCATACAGGCTGAAGTCACCATTGCCGTGATCCACCATCACCATGAGTCCATATCCCAGGTTGCTCCAGCCCGCGAAGGTCACCACCCCGTCATCCACGGCCCGCACGGAGTCGCCGCGGCTCACTGCCAAATCCACGCCCGGGTGCCAATCCGTGAACCTCTCCCCCAGCACTTCCCGCTCCTTCACCGGCCAGGCCAACTCCCCATCCCCCACAGGCCCGCCCGGATAATTCGCCCCGCACGCCCCACTGCCAAATTCGCCGGCATCCAAAGCGGATGCTTCTCGCCCGATATCCGGCATCTGCCGCCAACGCGAAAAGCGCGTGCCTCCCGGCACCACGATCCATTGCCCCGCGAAGAGCACCGGGTTCTGGGGATCAATACCATTCTCCTCCCAGTCGGCGATCCTCTGCGCGTCCGCGCCAAAGAAAGCCGCCACGTTGTTCAGCGTGTCTCCGCCCCCCACCTGGTGATACACGCCGTCCACGGGCAGGATCACCAACACCATCCCCGTCAGTAAAAAGTCGGCGTTATCAAACAATTGCTCAGTATTCGCCCAGAGAACAGTTTCCGGCTTCAATCCAAAATGGGCCGCGATCTCACTCAAAGTATCCCCTTCCCCCACGCGATAGCTCGTGACCTTGTCTCTTGGCCCCAGCGTCGGCCACACCGTCGGTATCGGCTCGCTGGTTTCCACGGCCCCGGCCGTGCGCGTGGGCCCTGCCTGCGCCATCGCCGTTGGCATCACCACTTCGGGCGTCGCACTTTGGCAGGCTGCCAGCAGCGCCACGAACAGAAAGCCCGGGCGAACCCAGGCTTTCATAGTCTTTTTTGCGCTGTGCAATTTCATGGTCTTTCGTTTGTACATCATCCCGGTTTTTCCCCCATCCGGCACTGCTGACTAATTTTCCTCGTGCAGTGTCTCCAGGAAATCCAGGTTATTGTCCGTCTTGGACATACGCTGCAGCAGTGCTTCCATCGCGCCGCTCATATCCATGCCCGCGCCGTGCGGCGGGTCCGCAGTCATCGTGTTGTACATTCGCCGCAGCAGCCACACCCGTTGGGTGATATCCGGACCAAGCAGGAGCTCTTCACGCCGCGTGGACGAACGGTCAATATCAATCGCCGGGAAAATCCGGCGCTCCTGCAGCCGCCGCGAAAGATGTAGCTCCATGTTACCGGTGCCCTTGAATTCCTCATACACCACATCATCCATCCGCGAGCCGGTATCCACAATCGTAGTTGCAATGATCGTCAGCGAGCCGCCGTGTTCAATGTTGCGCGCCGCGCCGAAAAAGCGTTTCGGCGGATACAGCGCCGAAGGGTCAATACCGCCCGAAAGCGTTCGCCCTGAGGGACTTACCACCAGGTTATAGGCCCGCGCCAGCCGCGTAATCGAATCCATCAGGATCACCACGTCATGATCAATTTCCACCAGGCGCTTGGCCCGTTCCAGCACCATCTCCGCCACCCGCACGTGCGAGGTCACCGGCTCATCAAAGGTCGAAGAGATCACCTCGGCATCCACTGAGCGATCCATATCCGTTACTTCTTCGGGCCGCTCACCAATCAGCGCCACCATCAAATGAACGTCTTTGTAATTGGTCGAGATCGAATTCGCCATCTGCTTCAGGATGGTTGTCTTTCCCGATTTGGGCGGCGAAACGATCAGGCCGCGCTGCCCACGTCCCACTGGGGCGATCAGATTAATCATCCGCATCGCCAATCCATGCTTGTCAGTTTCCAGATTAAAGCGTTCATCAGGGAAGATCGGCGTCAGGCTTTCAAAGCGCGGTCGCTTTTTCGCCTTTTCGGCATGTAGCCCGTTGACCGTTTCAACCTTAACCAGCCCGAAATGTTTCTCTGATTCACGCGGCGGCCGCGCCTCGCCGATCACAAGATCGCCATTGCGTAATCCAAATCGCCGGATTTGCGTTTGCGAAACGTAAACATCCTCCGGGCCGCCCTGGTAATGATCGGTGCGCAGGAATCCCACGCCTTCGTTCATGATTTCCAGGATGCCCCCGCGCACTTCCTGGCCTTGTTTTCCTGCCTCCGCTTGGCGGATGCCAATCAGCAGATCTTCTTTCTTGAGGAAATTAGCGCGTTTAACACCCAGGCCCTTGGCCTGCTGGCGCAAATCTTCCAGCGAGTTCTTTTCAAGCTCTAATATGTCCATAGTCTTCTTCTCTGTTGTGGAATGATACGGTGAATAAATTCAGGATACCCATGCTGCCCCTCCCCACGCATAGCGGCAGCTTTTCAAGCTTTGGGTTGTTAACTGATTGTTGGAAAATATTGGGGATTGACTTTTTGATTATAGCGGAAAAAAACAATAGCGGCAAGCAATCACAACCTCGATTACTGAACATCCAGATAAGGTTTGGCCAGCATCATGCCGACAATAGTCTTTGCATCTTCGATCTCTCCCCGTTCGATCATCGCGAACACTTCAGCCACAGTGATCCGTTCAACGCTGAACACTTCATCTTCGTCCGGCTCGGCCGCATCCTCAGTTAACCCATCCGCCAGAAACAATGTAATGCGTTCTGTCGAAAAGCCCGGCGCCGGATAGATTTTGCCCAGCTCGATCAGTTTGCCTGGGGCCAATCCAGCCTCTTCGCGTAGCTCCCGACCCGCGCAAACTTCTGGGCTTTCATCTTCCTCAAGAGTACCTGCCGGAATCTCGAGAAACTCGCCGCCCGTTCCATGCCGGTATTGCCGCACCATCACGATCCGTCCTTCTTCATCCACGGGCACGATCGCCACTGCCCCACTGAGGGCCACAATATCAAGCTGCACGTCGCGTCCGTCCGGATAGCGTAGCTCTTCGCGCAGCACGTCAAACACCCGTCCGCGGAATACGGTTTCGCTCTTTAGAACTTCGTATTTGGACAAATTAAGGAATGTGGATTTGTTCGCCGGCGCTGGGCTCGTAGTCCAGTTTTTGACCGTTGGTTTCGGCGATGTGCTCAGGCCAAACGTCGCCAAACTGGCAGGCGATGCTGAAGAACGTGTCTGTGCTTGAAGACGTGTAAGTCGTCGGGTGTGCTCGCAGCGAGCGCGCATCGCCGAATGTGCCCGCCGCAGCGGGAATATTGATCACGGTTCCCACACTCAATTCAGCCGAATTGCTGATGTTGTTCGCTGCCAACAGCGTATCTGGATCAATATTAAAGCGCCGCGCCAGGCAGTAGGGCCATTCCCCCCGATGCAGGGTGTAAGTGGAGGGCACCACGCTTTCCGTGGTCGGTGCTGGTGTCTGTGTAATGGTCGGCGAGGGTGTTGGGCTCAATACTGGCGTTGGTGTTGGAGTGTTTGTCGGCGCCAGTTCGCCATCGTCCCCGCTTTTTTCCGTGTTGCCTTTCGCCGCCAGCGCCGTCTGTGTCGCTACGGTGCTGAAGATCGATTCGATTGGATCTTGCGTAGCCTTCGTATCGCTCGTGCCGCTCGCCGAACGCGTACAACCAGCCAGAGCCAGCCCCGCCAACAGAGAAACAAATAGAAACGTTTTGGTTTTTAGCATACCTGTACTCAGAACCTAATTTTCAGTATTACGACCCCGATACTAGCATACGCAAAACCCACCGACAAGCAAAAAACCCGCCCAATTGGGCGGGTTTGAATGTTAATCATTGCGAGTAAAGCAGAGCTTGCCCCCACTAGTGAGCTAGCCCGCCACCGCCGGCCGGAACTTGTAGCCATACACCAGCAGGCCGCGCTCATCGGTCGCCGAGCGCAACAGCCGCGTCACCATCTCGACTGGCATGCCGATTTCCGCCTCTTGCTCACCAAGATCGGTAAGTTGGGCGGTCACCAGTGGGCCTTCTTCCAGCTTCACCATCGCCAGCGTATACGGTGCCTGGCTCTCGTAACCCTGCGGCGGATCGTACACCGTCGTGTGAGAATACACTTCGCCGCGTCCGCTGAATTGAAACAGCGTCTTGGCTTCTTCGCCGCATTCCGGGCAAATATCGCGTGGTGGGAAGAGTTTGGCATCGCAGTGCCCACACACCTCACCCATCAGCGCGTAGCGTTGTTTCTTGAGTCTCCAATGGCGTGGAATATCCATAATATCTCCTGTTCTTCGAGCCTACTATAGAGGCCGGGCACTCTCAGAAACTATCAACTTTTTTCATCCAATCTGGTTAACACATGTGTCACCGCCGTCGAGGCCGGTCCACCCAGGCTCTGCACCAGCGCCGTTTTAGCCCCTGCAATTTGGCCCTTGCCCGCTTGCCCGCGCAATTGCAGGGCAGCCTCTACCGTCTGGTAGACCCCCGCCGCCCCGCCCGGGAATCCGCGCGCTTTCAGGCCGCCTAACGTGGCGATTGGCATCTCCCCATCCAATTGAATAAATCCATTTTGCGCCAGTTCCCAGCCCTTGCCGCGCTCGGCAAAGCCCGCTGCTTCCATTGAAAGCGCAGTGTAAATAGAAAACGCGTCGAACAACTCGAAAAAATCCGCGTCCCCGGGCATGATCCCCGCGTCAGCGCAAGCTCGCTCGATCGAAAGCCGCGCCGCATTGAACGCCAATGGATCAGGGCGGTCATGCAAAGCCAGCGTGTCCGTCACTGCGCTCGAGCCGGTGATCTCTACCAGCGGATGCGCAAATTTGGGTGGCAGCAGATCCGGTCGCGTGAGTAGCACCGCCGCCGCGCCATCAGCATTCGGCGCAATGTCAAACATATTCAGTGGCGCACTCACCATTCCCGCTTTAGCGTAGGCCTCGGGTTTCACCGCCCGCTGAAACATGGCGTTGGGATTGTTGGCCCCATTGGCATGTGCCGTCAGTGGGAACCCGCCCAAGGCATGCTCTGGCACCTCGAATTCATGCAGGTAACGTTGCGCCAGCATTGCAGCTTGCGCCGTCCCCGTCATGCCCTGTTCGGCCTCGTAATCAGTGTCAGTGCCCATCGCCAGCGCCGCTTCCACTTCCCCGGTTACCTGGTCGCTGAGCTTCTCCACGCCCAACACCATCACAGCATCCACCTGCCCCGAAGCTACCGCCATCGCTCCGATGCGTAACGCCATCGCCCCAGATGCTCCTGCAGCCTCAATCGCCGCGGCTTCAATACTGGTAAACCCGGCAAAATCGGCCAGCAGCGTGCCCAAATGAGCCTGATGCGAAAGGCTCGCCGAGAGCATGTTCCCGACATACAACGCCGAGGGGCGCAATCCGGCCGCATCGTCCAGTGCGGCTTCCATCGCCTGGAAAGCCAATTCGCGCAGCGATATTTCCCAATGCTCTGCCACGGGCGTCTGCCCAATCCCTGCAATCACTACATCACGCATAGTGCTCCACAATCTCCACTCGGTAGTCCATAATCACAGTCTCTAATCTCAAGTCTCGAACATCCATTGCCCAATTACGCATTTCCCATCACTTCATGGTCAGTTTGCCGCGCATCCGCACATACTCGGCATAGTCAATTTCGGTGCGCCGTGCAATATAGTCCTCGGTCTTAGTCGCCAATTGCGGCTTGCCTTTAATGTTGTCCGTAACTCGCAGCACCATCGCATCCGAACCCGCCCCCGAGCCAAAGGACACCAACATGATCCGGTCGCCCGGTTCGGCTATGTCCAAAATCGCCGTCAGCCCGATGATTGCCGCGCCCGAATACGTATTGCCAATGCGCGGCACAAGCAGTCCGGTTTCAATTTGTTCGGGCGTGAAGCCCAGCATAGCGCCGGCCCGTTGCGGGAATTTGGTGTTCGGCTGGTGGAACACGGCAAACTTATAATCTTCCGCTTTGGTGCCCGTCGCCTCAAACATGGCTTCGCCCGCCGAGGTGATATGTTTGAAATAGGCCGGCTCACCGGTAAAGCGATGGCCGTGCTCCGGATATTTCTGGTAAGCTCGCCGCCAGAAATCCGGCGTATCCGTCACAAAGGAATAGGTGCTCTCGATTTCCGCCAGGGCCTTGTCGGCCGGGCCGATAATGAACGCTGCGCCCCCCGCCCCAGCCGTATACTCCAGCGCATCACCCGGCCTTCCCTGGGCCGTATCCATGCCAATCGCCATCGCATAGCCCATCATCCCCGACCCCACCACGCCCATCGCCGCCACCATTGCTTCTGTGCCCGCCTTGCAGGCAAATTCCCAATCGGCCGCTTGCGTACTCGGCACCGCCCCAATTGCTTCCGCCACAATCGTGGACGTAGGCTTGACGGCATAGGGATGCGATTCGGAACCCACCCACACGGCTCGAATCTCCGTTGGAGCGATCTGAGCACGGCCCAGCGCATTGCGCGCCGCCTCAATTGACATGGTGGCCACGTCTTCATCTGATCCCGGCACCGATTTCTCCAAAATGGGCAGTCCGCCAGTGCCATTTGTCCACACCCGCGAGACTTCTTTGGCGGGCAGCCGGTAGCGCGGCACGTAAGCCCCATAGCCAACAATGCCCACCGGGTTCTGCGGTTTCAGCAAACGCGCAGTTTCATGCTCGTGATCGTGGATTTGATTACTCTCCGTCATGCGTTCCATTCCTTTAATAGTTCTTCCGCCCGATCCACCCGCACTGCCTGATCCTGCACCAGCCGCTGGGCCAATGCCTCGACCTGATCCCCGCTGGCTCCAGCCGCAATGGCTACCTGCCGAGCATGCAGGCTCATATGCCCGCGCTGGATGCCCTCAGTGGCCAGCGCCCGCAGCGCCGCCAGGTTCTGGGCCAATCCCACGGAAACAATAATCTCGGCCAACTCAGCAGCCGTATCCACGCCCATTAACTTGAGCGCCGCCTGCGCCGTTGGATGCACTCGGGTAGCCCCACCCACAGTGCCCACGGCCATTGGCATGGTCAGCTCCCCCACCAGATTGCCGCTGTCATCTACGCCCCAGGTGCTGAGAGAGGTGTAGTGGCCCTCGCGGGCGGCATAAGCGTGAGCGCCCGCCTCCACCGCGCGCCAATCGTTGCCAGTGGCGATCACCACGGAGTCAACGCCGTTCATGATGCCCTTGTTATGGGTGGCGGCGCGATAGGGGTCCGCGGCGGCGAATGCCCAGGCTTCCACGATGCCATCCCGCACCTTCTCCGCCGGGAACTCCCCGAACGCCAACTGCTCCAACTGGATGGTGCAGCGGGCGGTGGCGAGGCGGCGATCGGCGAGATTGCTGAGGATGCGCAAGTGGACGCGGCCGCCGGTGAGGGCTTGGATCTGAGGGGCAATGCGCTCGCAGGCGGTGTTGACTGCGTTGGCGCCCATCGCATCGCGCACATCGTAGATCAGGTGCAGGACGAGGAAGGGGCCAATGGGCGACTCTTCGATGCGGCGAATCACCAGCTCACGCGGCCCGCCGCCTAATTTCTGGAGGACGGGGTCGATTTGGGCGGCGTCCTGGAGCAATTCCGGCGCGGCGGCTTCAATAGCCACGGTGGCTGCGTCGAGGTCTGTGAAGTCGAGGAGCTGGAGCTGGCCGATCATTTCGGGGGCGGTGGTGGTGGCAGTAAAGCCGCCGGCGGGGCGAGCCAGCTTGGCCATGAATGACGCCCCAGCGACTACGGAGGGCTCTTCGATGGCCATCGGGACGATTACTTCGCGCCCGTTGACGATGAAATTGAGGGCGACACCAAGCGGCAGGTTGTGGGTGCCGACGACGTTTTCGATCATGGGATCGGCGGCGGCAAGATCCAGCGCGGAATCCGTGGTGAGCGCGGCGAGGTCTTGCGCGCTTAGCCCGGTGGCGCGGCGCAACGCGGCGTGGCGCGCGGCCATGTCCAATTTATAGAATCCGGGTATGCGGGATGTGCGATTTACTGTCATATAATCTTCGAAAGTTAGCGGATTTTTCTCCTCGATTAGACTATATTGACGGATTCCTCGCAAAAACTATCAAAAAGACTGTGTGCCCATGGAAAAAATCACGTCCCATTCGAATCAAAAACTGAAATTGGCGCGTGCGCTGCGTTCGCGGAAAGGCCGCGATGAAGAAGGTTTGTTTTTGCTGGAAGGTGTTTTTCACATGGGTGAGGCGCTGGCGGCAGGCGCGGGTTTTGAGTTTGCGCTGGTGAGCCCGGAACTGTTGAGCAGCGGGTTCGCGCTTAAGCTGGCGAGTGATTTGGAAGCGGAGGGGGTGCCGGTTTATGAAGTGGGCGCGGACTTGCTGGAGAGCGTGAGCGGGCGCGAGAATCCGAATGGTCTGATGGGGGTGCTGCGTCAAGCATATGTGGGGCTGGAGGATTTGCGCGCGGATACTTTTGGGCGCGGGGTGGCGGTGGTCGAAGCGGCGGATCCGGGGAACCTGGGAAGTTTGCTGCGGACGATTGATGCGGCGGGGGCGGATGGGTTGGTGCTGGTGGATGGCGGGGTGGATGCTTATCATCCGAGCGCGCTGCGGGCGGGGATGGGGGCGCATTTCTGGCGGCCGATGGCGCGGGCGAGCTTTGCGGATTTTGCGGCGTGGGCGACGGGGGGCGGCTATCGGGTGATTGGGAGTTCGGCGACCGGGGAAGAGCCTTATCCAACGAGCGCTGCTCGTTGGATTCCGGAGAATGCTACGCATTTTCCAGGCGGATTTGAAGAGGTGCCGTGGGTGTTGCTGCTGGGGAGCGAGCGGGAGGGGCTGAGCGAGGCGCAGCGGGGGATTTGCGAGCGGGTGGTGCGGATCCCGATGCGCGGGCGGGTTACGTCGTTGAATTTGGCGGTGGCGGCGGGGGTGTTGTTGTATGGGTTGATGGGGGAGAAGTGAACTGAAACCCATTAGGCGAAAAAGCCGTTAGAAGAGAGAGATAGATGAAATATATCCAGAGCATGCCCACAGCGAACAGTTGGCTGGAAATCAGGAGCGTCCATATTCCTCTGCGGAAGAATGGATCGTTCGATGGAAAGTCGTAGGCGAGGAAAAGGGCGATGGCAATGGTAAAGAGCAAGGGAAACACTTTCCTTCTTTTCCAAGCTAGCTGAACACCAATCAGGATGACTGGTAGAAGGTGAACCAGATGATGATCCCAAGAGAAGGGGGCGACTAAGAAAATGGCAAGGAGCCAAACGCAAAACGCAATATTCAGGTTATTTGGATCGTCGCCGCGACGCGAGAGCAGCCATGTAGCCGCCAGTGAAACCAGCATAACGATTCCCGTCGCAATATACGGCGCCATGCCCTCCCAGTCTGGCGGTCGCAACAGGCGATCGAAGCGTTGATTACGTCCATAAAATAACCGCGTAAGGAAGCCGCTAATGCTTTGATTTGCTGGTGTGGCGGTCTTTATCCCTTGAACATCCGCGGCATAGCCTTTTGAGGCAGCGGACTCATACCAATCTTGCCAGATCCCCTGGGGCAGTACGACCGTGGCGATTACGCAAACCGCAATCAGTAATAGCAGGAAATAAACGATGGTTCGATAATCCCTCCGAAAGAAATAGATAAATAAAACGAGAATCGGGTAGATCTTCAAAGCAGTGCCAAATACCAGGGCCAAGGCAATCCAGAAAGGATGCCAGCCATCCTTGGTTCCCCACCAAGCCAGGCAAATACTGACCAAAAGCCAAATTCCTACCTGGCTATTGTTGATTGTTATGCCCAATGGATGGAATTGGTATACGTAAGCTATTGCAGGGATAAGAATCAAATAATAGGGTTTCAATTCCAAAATTTTAATGAAGAACACGTAAAGGAAGACCAGGATTAATACACTGTTCAGCCAATCCATGACTGACAAAGCGGTTTGATAATCGTAAAGGGTGAAGGGTCGAAAAAACAGGAGGGTGGTTGGCGGATACAAGAAGGCGAAAACATCCCCATCAGTGTAAAGAGACCTGACCAATTTCCAATTCGAATTGTCGTAAGGAGTCAATCCTCGCTCAAACGAAAGGTTGGCCGAATAATAATAGGAAGGGAAATCAACGGTGGAGTCAGACATTTAGTGCAACGAATGAAGGATAATTCGTTCGTATGCAAAACACAAAATACATGCGCCTAAGCACCAGCGAGCGCGAGGAAGTGAGCCGTTCGCTGGCAGTGGGAATGACCCAGAGGGAGATCGCCAGGCTTATC
>QWJF01000035.1 GCA_009391835.1 Chloroflexota bacterium
ATGGCGGTGAAATCCTGGCCGAGATCAATGACCTGCATGCGGCCAGGCACGGCGTGCAGAGAGGCAATGCCTTGAATAGCGGACTGCGCGGGCAAGCCGAGGCCAAGCACTCCGGCAGCAAACGCGGCGAGGGCGTTGGAGACGTTGTAAGCGCCGATGAGCGGGCTGGTGAGCTGCCATTGGTTGTCGTTGTGTCGGGCGGTGAAATTCAGACCCGCGGGGCCGTGCTCAATATGGGTGGCGCGCAGATCGGATTCAGCATGTTGGCCGTAGCTGAGCCTGCGGGCGCGGGTAAGCTCGGCAAGGAACTCGTAGCTGGCATCGTCGCGATTGAGGATGGCGAGGCCATCCGGCTTGAGTGACTGAAAGAGGCGGCCTTTGGCTGCGCGATACTTTTCATAGGACCCGTGGTAATCGAGGTGCTCGTGGGTGATGTTGGTGACTACGGCAAGGTCAAATTTAATAGCGCCGACGCGCTGCTGAGCCAGGCCGTGCGACGTGGTTTCCATGACAGCGTGGGTGAGGCCGGCATCCACCATCTGGCGCAGGTAGCGCTGCACGTCGGGGGCTTCGGGGGTGGTTACGTGAAAGCCCGTATCCAACTCTTCGTCGCCGATAAGGGCATTCACGGTGGTAATCATCCCGGCCTTGAGATCGGCGGCGCGCAGGATGTGATAGATGAGGTTGGCGGTAGTGGTTTTGCCGTCGGTTCCGGTGACGCCGATCAGAGTGAGTTTTCGGGCGGGATAGTCGTAGAAGGCGGCGGATAGCTCAGCCAGGGCAAGGCGATCATCGGCCACCTGGACGTAGTTGGCAACGCTCCCTGATAGAGGTTGAGTGCCCAGGACGGCGGCCGCGCCGCGCTCGTATGCATCGGCAATGTATTGGTGTCCATCCACCTGTCCGCCCACGAGCGCAACGAAGAGATTGCCGGGTTGAATCTGGCGCGAATCGAGGACAATGCCATTGACTTCGACGCCCTCCGGGACAGGCGTGTGGGCCTGGGATTCGGCGAAGAGATGCTTCAGGCTGTGGTTGGGCATTGGGAAATTATAGGCGGTTTGATACAAAAAGACGCCCCGGATGGCTCCGGGGCGTCTTGAAACTCAGTTGAGATTAGCGTAAATTTTGGCGGAGTTCATTGAGCTGGCCGGAGACTGAGCCATCGAGAACTTTATCGCCCACGCGGACTACCAGGCCGCCCAGGATGCGGGGATCGACTTTAAAATCGACCTTGCCTTTGCCGCCCAACGTCTTGAGGATATCATTCTGGACGGCTTCTTCTTCACTTTTAGTGAGTGGCAATGCGCTGGTGACCACCGCGCCGTCGCCGGTAAGCTTACCCGCGTCGGGGAGGACAGTGACCTTGCCGGCCTTCACACCGGAGAAGAATTCATCAATGAGGGCGCGCTGGCGATTCGTATCCAGGGCCTCGCCGATGAGCTTCTGCGCAGCGGCTACGGCAAGCCCAGCCACCTGGCCGCGAACATCACCGAGCAAGCGGTTGCGCTCAGCTTCCACGTCGGCGAGCGCCTTTTCACGGGCTTTGCCAGCTTCCGCTTCGGCGGCGGCACGAATATCTTTGGCTTGCGCTTCAGCACGCACAGTTACTTCGCGGGCCTCGGCGGCCGCCTTGCTGCGGGCTTCAGTCATGATCTTTTCGGCTTCAGCTTCCGCGTTTTCACGAGCCTCGGCGGCGATGCGGGCATCTTCCAGCCCTTTGGCAATGCGTTCACGACGATCTTCCAGAACCTTGACCAAGGGGACGTAGACCCAAATGCGCAGGACAAAGAAGATGATGGCGAAATTGGTGATCTGGACCAGCAAATAGCCCAGGTTAATTCCTAATTGACCTAATTGATCCAAGTTTATGCTCCTTTCAATTACCTATTCGTTATCCGCTCTAGAAAACGAAGAGGATAAGCAGGGCAACCACCAGGCAGAAAATGCCGATCGATTCGGCAAAGGCAATGCCCAGAATCATGTTGGTCTGAATGGTGCCGGTTGCATCCGGATTGCGGCCCATCGCCTGCACAGCGCCGCTGGCCACAATGCCAATGCCTGCGCCGGCGCCGACTGCGCCAATCATGGCCAAACCTGCGCCGATCAGTTTCAAACCTTCTTTAATCAAAATTGCTGCTTCAGCGTCCATAAACTCCTAACCTCCAGGTCAATATCTTAGTATTTTTAACTTTCGCCATTGGCCCGGGGGCGCTAATGGTCGTCGCCATGTGCATGGCTGATTGTTGCTTGAGACATAAAGATCATTGTGAGCATTCCAAACACGATGGCCTGGATGGCGCCCACAAAGAATTCCAACATCAAAAAGGCCGACTGGGCAAACACGGGCACCAGCGAGCCGATCACGAAAAGCATCACCGAACCGGCAAAAATATTGCCAAACAAACGAAAGGCAAACGAGAGCACCTTCACGAATTCGGAAACCAGCTCGATGAGGCCGACGCCAAAATCAATGACGCCAAACATTGGCACTTTAAACAGCGTGCTGGTGTTCCAGAATTTGGTTAGGTAGCCCATGCCCTGGGCGCGCAAGCCAACAACCTGAATGCCGGCCACGGCGAAAATTGCGATAGCCAGCGTGAAGTTCAGATCTGTGGAGGCGACACGCACAAAGGGCACTACGCCCGCCGAGCACTCGGAATCGCCGCCCACTACGGCTTCGAGCTCCATGCCGAGGACGTGGTAGGTGGTGATATCACACTGCGCTTCCTCGGCGATGTGATGCTCATCAAAAACGCCGATGCTATCCACGCCGGGGATGAGTTCCATCCAATTGGAAACCAGCACAAGTAGGGTGATGGTGGCAAAGAACGGGAAAATCGTTTTAGCCCATTTGCCAGCGGTAGATTCGGTGAGGTTGTAGAGCACCTCCACCATTCCCTCGATGACGCCGGTGATGCCTTTGAGCGCCTGGCCCTCGCTCTTACGTGAGGAGCGCCAGAAGCTGAAGCCGATGAGGAGCAGAATGATATCGGCGAGCAGCGTAGCAACAAGCGTATTGGTGAGGTAGAAGGGCTGCCCCAAGAGCATGAACAGCGGGCCGCTGACGTTTTCGGCGGGCAACTGAATGTGGGGCTGCAGGGGTGGATAGGCTTGCGAGGTGAATACGCTCAGAATGATAAGCCCCAGTACGATCCACCGGTTCACTCCCCAACGCCAACCGCTTTGCTTTTCTTCAGCCAAATTATTCCTCCTAAGATTCTTTTTCGTTCTTCTTCTTGGGCACGATGAGCATGCGAGACGTCGTCCAGCGAACGACCACAAACATGGTTACAAGCGTGACCGGCAATGATACTAAGGTGACAACTATTGTGAGCGTTGGCCGTGTGCCGAAGCGGGCATCCAGCCAAAGCCCCAAGAGCAATGCTGCAATTGTTGTGACGACCGTGATGCAGCCCACTAAACTGGTGACCGCCGCGAGCGTAAGGTTGAGGGCTTTACGGGCCCTGTCGTTTTTCGGCTGGGTCAATGCTGCTCTCTTTGAGAATTATATCACAATCACTAATGCTGTCAACGGCGCAAAACGGCTAAAACAGGGCCGAAGCACTGTTGAGTGCCCATTGATACCAGGGGGCAAACACAGTGCCCATCAACAGCAGCAACACTATGCTGACCACGAGCGCCACAGCTTGAGGCCGAGGCGTAGGCAGCGCCTTCTGCTCGTCTTTGCCGGGCGTGAGATACACGACCTTAAGGACGATCAGGTAATAGTAGAGACCTATGATGGCGTTGAGCACGCCGATCACAGCCAGCCAGACAAATTCGGCCTGGACGGCGGCGGCAAAGACCAGCACTTTGGCAATGAAGCCGCCCAGGGGCGGGATGCCCGCCAACGAAAGGAAGGCCAGCAGCATAACGAGGGCCAGCCCCGGCGAGCGGCGCGAAAGGCCAGCGTAGTCGGCTATCTCGTCGGATCCGATGACGCGGGAGACAACGATGACAACGCCAAATGCGGCCATGTTGGTGACGACGTAGACCAGGAAGTAATAGACGACGCTGGCGGCGCCCAATTCGGAAGCGGCGATGACACCCAAAAGGGCATAGCCGGCGTGGGCGATGGAGGAATAAGCCAGCAAGCGCTTGATATTGGTCTGGGAGAGGGCTACCAGGTTGCCGAGCGTCATACTGATGACAGCGGCAATCGCCAGCATAAGCTGCCACTCCGCTTGAACAGATGAAAACGCGGCAATCATCACACGGGTGAGGACCACAAAGCCGGCGGCCTTCGAGGCAGTAGAAAGGAAGGCGGTGATCGGCGTGGGGGCGCCTTCGTAAACGTCAGGAGCCCAGAAATGGAGCGGGGCCATCGCGACCTTGAAGCCGAAACCGACCAGCACGAGCACGGCTGCGCCAGCCAGCGCGGCGGCGGGAATCTGCCCCGCGCCGATAGCGGCGGAAATCTCGTAGAGGCCGGTGCTGCCGGCAAAGCCGTAGAGCAGGCTGAAGCCATAGAGCATCACGGCGGTGGTCATCGCGCCGAAGAGCAAATACTTGAAGCCGGCTTCGGTGGAGCGATCATCATCGGTGAGGAAGCCCGCCAGCACATAGAGCGGAATGGAGGTGGTTTCAATGGAGAGGAAGAGCATGATGAGATCGGCGGAAGCGCCCATCAGCGTCATGCCGAGGGTAGAAGTCAGTAAGAGGACATAGAATTCGCCCTTGAAGCGCACGCTGTCCCAATTGAGGGTGAAGACGGTGGTGATCAGGGCGCCGAACAAGAAGATCAGTTTCGAGACGTAGGCGAGCCAATCGTGGCGCAGCATCCCGCCCCACAGCGTTTCGGCTTCGGCGCCCGGTTGGGCAAAAAAGGCGGTGAGCAGCATAGTAATTAGGAGGCCAATGATGCTCGTCCAGGCCAGAATGCCGCGGCGTTTCTCGTCGACAACGAGATCGGTCACGAAGACGACGGCGATGAGCACCAGGAGGGCAATTTCCGGCAGGATGGCCAGAACCATATCGGTGGTTATGGAGCCGAACACTTATGCGCCTCCAATTAGATGAACAATTTCGTTGATGTGATTTACACCGCTCTCAATCATGGGCACCATCACGCCGGGGAAAAGCCCGATGGATACAAGCACAAAGGCCAACAGGCCGAGGGCCAGTTTTTCAGAGGGCCTGATATCGTGCAAGTGGCCTTCCAGCTCGGCGGGGATATCGCCAAAGAAGATGCGGCTGACGGCTCGCAAAATGTAGGCGGCGGTGATTACGATGGAGATCACGGCAATGATGGCTACGAGCGGATAGCTGCGCCAGACACCCATGAAAATGGGGAATTCAGCAATAAAGCCGGAGAAGCCGGGCATGCCCATTGAGACCAGACCGCCGATAATGAAGGCTACACCGGCAAAGGGCATGACCTTCATAAGGCCGCCAAGCTTGCCCATCTCGCGGGTGTGAGTCTGGTCGTAGAACATGCCGACCACAGCAAAGAAGAGAGCCGTCATTACGCCGTGGGAGACCATCTGCACGCCGGCGCCGACGAAGCCGTCGTAGGTGAGGGTGGCAAAGCCCATCATGACGAGGCCCATGTGCGAGACGGACGAGAAGCCGATCATATACTTGGCGTCGGTTTGGGTCATTGCTATGAATGCGCCATACACAACGTTGACCAATGAGAGCAGGATAATCCAGGGCAGATGGTAGGCAGCGCCCTCGGGCATGAGCATGATACCCACGCGCAAGGCCGCAAAGGCGCCCAGCTTCATCAATACACCGGCATGGAACATGGAAACAGCGGTGGGAGCGGCTACGTGGCCATCCGGGCTCCAGTTGTGGAAGGGGAAGATGCCGCCGAGGACGGCGAAGCCAAAGAAGACGAAGGGGAACCAAAGCTGCTGAAAGCTGGCGGAAAACCCGGCGCCCTCCAGCGCAAGCATGTTAAAGGTCTGCAAGCCGGAAGCAAAATACATGGCCAACGCGCCGACGAGGGCAATCACCGAGCCGATGAAGAGGTAAAGGGTCAGCTTCATGGCAGCGTATTCGCGGGTCTTTTTCCAGCCCCACAGGGCGATGAGCAGGTACATCGGGAAGACGGCGATCTCATAGAAGAAGAACAGGGCGAACATATCCAGGGCTACGAAGACGCCAAAGACGCCGCTGGCCAGGATGAAAAGGAAGGCAAAAAATTCACGCGGGCGGTCGTCAATGCGCTGGGAAATAATTACGCCGGTAAAGATGACGATGCCGGTGAGCAGAACAAGGGGGGCGCTAATGCCATCCACGCCCACGAAGTAGGAGATGCCGAGAGCAGGCAACCAGTTGTATTGCTCCATGAACTGGTAGCGTGCGCCTTCAATATCGAAGCCGAAATAGACCAGGACCGAAAGCAGGAAAGTTAGGAAGGCCACGCCGAGGGCGAAGCGATAAATCAGATCGCGGCGCTCCGAGGGCAGGAAAAGCAGGACTGCGCCGGAAACGATGGGCAGAAAAACGATAATGCTTAGGATCGGAAACGTCATGCGTGCCTCAGCCGAAGAAGGCCACCACGGCCTGATTGATTACATTGAGGAGCCAGGCGGGCCAAAATCCCAGCCAGATCATAAGGACGACAAGGGGGGCCATCACGGCCAACTCGCGGCGGTTAATATCCGGCAAGTTCTTCTTGTTCCAGGCTTCGTTGAGCGGGCCGTGCAAGGTCTTGGAAATACCCTTGAGGATATAAGCGCCGGTAAAGAGCAAGCCGAGCATGCTCAGCGCGGTGTAGGCGGTGAAGATGGGCCAGGCGCCGCGCACCACGAGAAATTCAGAGACGAAGCCATTGAGGCCAGGCAGGCCCAGCGAGGCCATCGAGGTGAGGATGAGCAGCCCGCCGTAAACGGGAACGAGCGGGAAAAACCCGCCCATTTCATCGAGGTTGCGGGTGTGGGTGCGCTCGTAGATCACGCCGACCAGGAAGAACATGCCGGCAGCGGAAATGCCATGATTAAACATCTGGAGCACCGCGCCGTTGAGCGCAATTGTGGCCGACTCGGTGCCGGCAGCGTAGGCGGCTGCGGCGATGCCGAGGACAACGAAGCCCATATGGTTGACCGAGGAATAGGCCACAAGGCGCTTGAAATCTTTCTGGGCGAAGGCCGAGAAGGCGCCAAAAATAATGGCGAGGGTAGCCAACAAGGCGAGCACCGGAGCGTACTGGTGGGCCTGCTCAGGATACAGCGGGAGCACCAGGCGCAAAAAGCCGTAAGCGCCAAGCTTGAGCAGCACACCGGCCAGGATCATCGAGCCGGCGGTGGGGGCTTCGGTGTGGGCATCCGGCAACCAGGTATGGAAGGGCCAGATGGGCACTTTGATGGCGAAAGCGATGGCAAAGGCCCAGAAGGCGATGCTCTTGACCTGGGCAATATCCAGGCCGAAGAGCGAGCCGGTGAGGCTGGGCCAACTTTGGAATAGGACAATAAGGTCGAAGGTGCCGGATACGACGCCAAGCATCTGGATGGCGAGCAGCAGACCGAGCGAGCCAGCCATCGTGTAGACCATGAATTTGAAGGCGGCGTAGCGGCGGGAGGGCATCTTCATGCCTTTCCAAAGCTCGCGCTCGCCCTTCGGGCTGCCCCACTGGTCGATGAGGAAATACATCGGCACGAGACCAATCTCCCAGAAAACGAAGAAGAGCAGCAAATCGAGGGAGAGGAATACGCCCAGCATGCCGGTTTCCAGTGCCAGGAAAAGGGCCATAAAGGGCTTGACCTTGTCTTCAATAGTGAAGGAGGCCAGGATGGCCAACGGGGTGAGCAGCGTGGTGAGAAGCACCATGCTCAGGGAGAGCCCATCTACGCCGACGTGGAAGCTGGAGTTGATGGCGGCGTACCAAGTGAGCTGCTGCTGGTAGCGGAAACCATCCGCTTCGGGGGCGTTGCCAAACCCGAACCAGGCGACCAGGGCTAACAGGAAGGGGATCAGGCTAAGGCCGAGGGCCACGCGGCGGACGAGGGGCTTGTTCTCGCCGGGCAGCAGCATGACCACCAAGCCGCCAAGCAGCGGAGTGAAAAGAATTAGGGAAAGCAAGTAATCAGTCATGAATGGCCCTATTGCAGCACACGGAATAAGTAATAGAAAAGGCCGCCAAAAGTAACCAGGGCTGCGACCAACATATATTGCTGGACGCTGCCGGTTTGCACGCGGCGGAGGATGCGGCCGAAGCGCTGGGTGAGCGCGGCAGTGAAATCACCGGAGCCATTCACCACAGGCAGATCAAAGTAATTGCGGAAGATAGCGCCCAGGGAGAATGATGCGCGGGCGACAGCGTGCAGCAGGCCGTCAATCACGTCGCGGTCCAGGAAGAGGTAGGAGAAGTTCTCGGCAAAGCGCTTCGCAGGCTGGACAAAGATACGGTCGTAGATTTCATCGAAGTAATACTTGTTTTCGAGAATGGTGTAGAGCTTGCCGAGCGGCTTGCGTAGCGGATCTTCGGCACTGGCATTGCGGTAAACGAGATAGCCGAGGGCCAGGCCGCCGAGGGCAACACCCAGCGAAACCAAAAGCGGAATCATATTGAATTCGACCGCCTCGGGATGCTCGAAGAGCGTGCCGCCGACAAAATCGTGAAACCAGTTGGGCAGCAGACCGCCTATCAGGGGGAAATGTTCAGGGATACCAACCCAGCCGGCAGCCACGGCGAAGACGGCCAGCACCGTAACCGGCATGGTCATCGTGCGGGGCGTTTCATGGGCATGCTCGGCGGATTTGCTGCGGGGTTTGCCGAGGAAGGTGAGCGTAATCTGGCGCATGGTGTAGAAAGCAGTAAGCAGCGCAGCCAGCGCCAGGGTGAGGAAGACGGCCATATGGCCGTTGGCAAAGGCATCGGCGAGGATTTCATCTTTGGACCAGAAGCCGGCGGTGATCAGCGGGAAGCCCGAGAGGGCGAAGCCACCGATCAGGAAGGTCCAGAAAGTGGTGGGCATCTTATCTTTGAGCCCGCCCATATTGAACATATCCTGGGGATCAATGTCCTCGCCGGTGTGCAGGACGCCGTGCTCGACGCCGTGAATGACAGAACCCGAGCCAAGGAATAAGAGCGCTTTGAAAAAGGCGTGGGTGACGAGGTGGAAGGCGGCGGAAATGTAAGCGCCGATGCCGAGGGCGGCCACCATGAAGCCAAGCTGCGAAATCGTGGAATAAGCCAGCACGCGCTTGATGTCGCGTTGGGTGACAGCAATCGTGGCGGCAAAGAGCGCGGTGAAGGCGCCGATAAAGGCCATCGTGGTCATGGTTGCGGTGAGATCGCCGCCTGCATGCCAGCCGGCGCTGAGCAGCGGGAACATGCGGATGATCATGTAGACGCCAGCGGAAACCATCGTGGCGGCATGAATCATGGCGCTGACCGGCGTGGGGCCTTCCATCGCGTCGGGCAGCCAGACATGCAGCGGCCATTGGGCGGATTTACCGACCGTGCCGATGAAGAGCAGCAAACCGATGAGGCCCGCCGCAGAGAGGCCAAGAACGCCCGAATCGACAGATGCCAACATCATCAGCATGTGGTTGTCGTAAAGGATTTCGCGGAAGTTCAGGGTGCCGGTGGCTGAATAGAGGGCCACAATGCCGAGCAGCATGAAGACATCCCCCACGCGGGTGGTCATGAAAGCTTTCTTGGCGGCCTCGCGGGCGGAGGGCTTGGCGTACCAAAAACCAATCAGCAGATAGGAACAGAGGCCCATGATCTCCCAGCCCACGAAGAGGGTGAGCAGATTGTCGGAGACGACCAGCGTGAACATGCCAAAGGCGAATAGAGCGATAAAGGCAAAGAAACGGGCGTAGAGCGGTTCGATGGAGGGCACTTTGTGGCCGTCCACTTTGGCGCCGTGGGGCGGCAAGCCGGGGACATCATGATCGCCCTTCGGCTGGCCGAAGTTGTGATAGCCGATGCTGTAGATGAAGATCATCAACACGGTCCAGGCCACAAAAAAGAGCGTGATGGCAGAGAGCGGGTCGATGAGCACGCCAATGGAGAATGTGTCGCCACCCAACGGGAGCCAGCCCACGGAGGAGGCGAAGGGATGCTCGCCGAAATGCTCGGTGGCCACGGCGGCAACAAAAACGAGCATGCCGAGCAGCCAGGAGAGGAAAGCGGCCCCCACCCCGACCAGATGGCTGAGGCGATTATTCTGCTTGGTAAACAGCAGAATTAAAAAGAAAGCCAGCAGCGGCGGTAGGGGAACGAGCCAGATCAGGGTTTCAGTCGTCATACATCCTCAGCGAAGCAGGCTACCACTTCATCAAATTAATTTCTTCCGCAATTACCGTCTTGCGGCTGCGGTAAATGGATATCACAAGGGCCAAGCCCACGGCTACTTCAGCGGCGGCCACGGCGAACACAATCACAGCGAAGGCCTGGCCACTGATGCTCTCGGGAGCCAAAAAGCGCCAGAAAGCGACCAAGTTAATGTTGACGGCGTTAAGCATAAGCTCTATGCTCATTAGGATGGCAATCGCGTTGCGGCGAGCCAGCACACCATAGAAGCCAATACAGAACAAACCGGCGGCGAGAATGAGATACCAGGAAAGCGGGATCATGCTATTTGCCTTTCCGGGGGCGGGCGACCACTAGCGCACCAATCAGGGCGGCGAGCAGCATCACCGAGGCGACCTCAAAGGGGATCACGTAGCCATTCGGGGAAACCAGGGCGGTGCCCAATTCCACGATGGTGTCTCGGCTGGAAAGAATGGGCTTGGCCAGGGCGGTGAAGCTGGGCCATTGGGCCATCAAAATAACGAGGCTGGAGAAAAATAGGACGGCAACGAGGCCGACCCAACCGGCATAGCGGTTGGTGATATCGGGGATATCGTCCACATCGCCACGGGTGAGCATCACGGCGAAGATCATCAGAATGGCAATTGCGCCGATATACACCAGCACCTGAATGACGGCGAGAAAGCCGGCTTCGAGCATCACGAAGAGCACAGCTACGCCAAAGAGCGCAATTACGAGGAACAGAGCCGCGTGCACCAAATTGTTGCGGGTGACCACCATAAACGCCGCCCAGAGGGTGGCGAAGGCAACAAAGAGGAAAACGAGTTGAATCGGGGTCATGTGTTGAGGATCTCCTCGAAGCTCATCACTAGGCGGGCTTGGCCACCGGGCGCTTCTTGAAGCGCTTGCGCTCTTTGCGCTGGCGGACGGCCAACTGTCGCAGGGCCACCATCAAGCCGGCAAACACCACGAGATTGGCCGCAATGAGAGCCGGTAAATACAAGGCTGTGCCGGCGAAGGCCTTATCGAGCACTGCGATCAACATGAGCAGCGCCAGGGTCACCGGCACCAGCAGCTTCCAGTTAAAATTGAGCATGTGGTCAATGCGGATGCGGGGCAAGGTGGTGCGCACCCACATCACAATAAAATAGCCGCCCAGCGCTTTGAGCATCAGATAGATGACGCCAAGCACAGGGTAAGTTTCCGCGCCAGGGCCGCGCCAGCCGCCGAAGAAGAGGATGGCGGTGAGCACGCCAATGGTAAAGGCGTGCAGGAATTCGCCAGCAAAGAACAAGCCGAACTTCATACCCGTGTATTCGGTATGGAAGCCGGCAACAATTTCGGATTCGGCTTCGAGCAGGTCGAAGGGGGTGCGCCCGATTTCGGCGATCGATGAGATCAGGAAGATTAAAGCGGGCAGCGGAGCGTAGACGACGAACCAGGTGCTCTGGGCCTCAACGATGCCCATCAAGCCCATCGTGCGGGCCAGCAGCACGGGAATCAGCAGGGTGATGAGCATGGGCACTTCATAAGAGATAAGCTGGGCCACGGCGCGGAAGGCGCCGAGCAAAGCATATTTGTTGTTAGAGGACCAGCCCGCCATCAGCACCGACAGGATGCCGAAGGAGCCCACTGCGCCGATATAGAGCACACCGACGTTGATATCCGAGCCGATCCAGCCAGAGGCGAAGGGGATGACCGCCCAAATGAGCAGGACGGACACCACCGAGAGGATGGGGGCAATGTTGAAGGCAACTTTATCGGCGTTATCCGGGGTTATGTCTTCTTTGGTGATCAGCTTGATGATATCGGCAAAGGTTTGCAGCAGGCCGTAGGGGCCGGCGCGGTTGGGGCCGATGCGATCCTGAAAGCGAGCCGCCACTTTGCGCTCGAGCCAGATCAAGAAGATCACGGCGATTAGGCCGAAGGAAGCAACAATGACCACGCCGAGCAAAGTCATGAAGAAGGTGACCACGCTGGGGGCCAGATTGAGTCCGACCAGGAGATCCTGGATCAAATTGGATAAGAAAACGACGGGGTCTTCAAAAAAGGTCATTGACGATCCTCAGGCCAAACCGCGGGCGAAAGGCGCGTTTACAAACAGAAAGGCTGGCAATGTCTGCAGCCTTTCGTGGGTGCTTAGGACCATTCCAGGGCACCTTTTCGCCAAGCGTAAAAAAGTCCAGCGGCCAAAATAAGGATGAAGAGCACGCCTTCAAAGACGGCGAAGAGCGGCAAAACGTCGAAGGAGACTGCCCAGGGGTAGAGAAAAACAGTCTCGATATCGAAGATCAGGAAGACAAGGGCATAGACGTAGTATTGGATTTTGAACTGGACCCAAGTGTCGCCGACGGTTTCGATGCCGCATTCGTAGGTTTCTTGCTTGATTCGGTTGGGTTTGCGCGGCGCCAAGAAGCGGGCCATCACAAGGGGAAGCAGCGGAAAGACCGCCGCAATAGATACAAAAATTCCGACAAAAAGCCACTGGTCGAGCATATCTCTTCCTTGCCACTCGGGCTGCGTAGCCTTAGAATGAACCCGCAGAAAGGTCCGTTCGGTATACAAGACGAAGCCAGCAGCCCAGAATCAGAACGCTGGCATTCTACCATGATTTCATTGATTGTGCATCTTTCCGCAAATAAAGACTAAATTTCACAAATGAAAAACGTACAGACAAACAAAAAGGAAGAGCGCAAAGGTTGGGACTGGACCGGCGCAATTTTGCTGCTCCTGGCGGTGGTGATGGCTTCCTGGCGGCTGGTAGCCACCGGCTGGACAGAGGGCCTCTTCCGGCTGCAACTGCTGGCCCTCCTGGCGACGGTTTTTGGCTTGGCCCTGGGCGCCAGCCGCTTCCGACGCGGGATCGCTGTGGCCTTCGGCGTGGCTTATGGCGCGTTCTTCCTCCCCTGGCAACTGGGCCTCACCATTCTCGAGGATTTGGCTTGGAGCGAACGTCTGATCCTGCTTTGGGAACGGCTGGTTTCCGCACTGGGTTTGTGGGCGCAGAAAGAAGACATGAGCGATCCGATCCTGTTTTTGGTGCAGACCTCGCTGCTGTTGTGGTGGCTGGGGAGCTGGGCGGGGTTCTCGCTCAGCCGGCACCGAAATGCCTGGCTGGCCGGGCTGCCGATGGGCGGGATGCTGGTGATCTTCCAAACCTACGACTCGGTGGTGGAAAGCCGTATCTGGTATCTGGCGGCCTACATGTTCTTTCTGCTGCTGTTGGTGGCGCGCGTGCATTTGCTGAAGCAGCAGGATGAATGGCGGCGCACCGGAACGCAGCAACCCACCTATGTGGGGCAGGACATGCTGCGGGCCACCCTGCTAGCGGCCAGTTTGCTGGTGCTGCTGGCCTGGGTGACACCGGTGCTGGCGGCGGCCGACAACCCGGCGCAGGCGGCCTGGGAAGCGATCACGGCACCCTGGCGCAAGCTGCGCGACGAATTTGGCGGCGCCTATTCCTCATTAAAGGGCGATACCTATGTGGTGAGCGATTATTACGGGGAAACGCTTTCGCTGGGCACGGGCAACGCACTGGCCGACACGATTGTGCTCACGGTGGAGGTGCTGGACGAGGGCGCAGCGCCGCCGCGTTACTACTGGCGGGATCGCATTTACGACGATTATGCGGATGGGCGCTGGAAGATTACGTTCGAGCAGGAGCAACGGCTGAGGGCTGAGGAGAACGCGCTGCTGCTTCCGGATTATGAAGGGCGCACCCTTGGCGAATTCCGGATGACGACCGGGCGCAGTATCTACCTGCTGCACAGCCCCACGCAGCCAGTTAGCGTAAACCGAACAGCCGATGTGGACTATGCGCTAAATCCAGACGGGAGCTGGGACATTGCCGCGCTGCTGGCACCCATATCGCTGCGGCCGCGGGAAAGCTACGCGGTGGAAGCCCACCTGACGACGGCGACGGTCACCCAATTGCGCGCGGCGGGCACCGATTATCCGGACTGGGTACTTGAACGCTATCTGACTGTGCCGGATGAAATCACCACGCGCACATTGGAGCTGGCCCAGAGCTTGGCCGAAGGCCAGGACAGCGCCTATGACGTGGCCACGGCCATTACGGCCTGGCTGCGGGAGAACATCGAATACCAGGAAAGTGTGCAAGCCGCGCCCTCCAGCTTTGAACCGATTGACTGGATGCTCTTTGAAAACAAGCAAGCTTTTTGCAATTACTACGCGACCGCCGAAGTGATCATGCTGCGTAGCCTGGGCATCCCGGCGCGCATGGCGGTTGGTTACGCGCAAGGGGAGCTAAACGAGCGTAACTTGCTGGAGGATGGCGCCGAGGTCGAGAAAAATGATTTGTTGGAAGGGATTGTCAACGCCTTCAACTATTACACCGTGCGACAACGGGATGCGCACGCCTGGCCGGAGGTCTTTTTCCCGGGCATCGGCTGGGTGGAATTCGAGCCCACCGCCAACCAGGCAGTGCTGGTGCGCCCGGTGGGCGGCGACCCCAACGAAAGTGAGCTGGCTGCTGAGGAGAATGCGGCCGAGTTTCAGGAATTGGGAATCAGCGAGGCGGAAAATTCCATCCTGGAGGCGCGCTTGGCCGAAGAGCAGGCCGCGGCCGCCGCTGCGGCAACCGGCCGGCGACTGCGCGGCTTTGCCCTGCTAGGCAGCGCGGTGGGGGTGCTGGGGGCGGCGCTCTTTTGGCGGCGAAAACGGCAAGCGGGAGGCTCTTCGATTCCGTTGCTGCTGGAGCGCGGCTTGCGCCGCCTGGATTTGCAACCGCCGAAACCGGTGCGCAATTGGGCGCACTACGCGGAATTGCCCGAACTGCCGCAAGCTTATATGGAGATCAATGCGGCACTGCGGCGGCTGGGCGCCCCACCCCTGGAGGGCGACACGCCCGAGGAGCGGGCCGCAGCGCTTAAGGCTCAACTGCCCAAGCTGGGGCCGGTGGTGGATGAGGTTTCGGCGCTGTATCAGCGGGGGCGCTACGGATTGGGAAGCGATATAGATATAGCTGATGGGGCGCAGCGGGCCAAATGGGCGATCCGCCTGGCTTCCTGGATCGAGATGCTTAATCGCTGGGGGCGCAGGCTGGAGCGCCGGCTGCGCGGATTGGCGCCGGGAACTAGGCGGCTTTGACTTCGCCGCGCAGGGCGGTATGATGCGGGGAGAGAATTTCGATCTTAGCCTGGCCAAAACTATCTTGAATCGCCTGATGCAATTCTGAATAAATGCGGGGCTGCTGATTGGCAGTGTGGGTAAATACGTTCAGTTCGTATTGCACGTAGAAATCATCCAACATGGTTTGCAAAATATAAGGGGGCGGGTCGGCGAGAACATCCTTGCAATTTTTGGCGGCCTCCAACATGGCAGCATGCACATCGCGCCAGGGGACATCGTAGCCGATGGAAATTTTGGTGTGCAGGATGAGGACCTGGGCAGACGCCACCGCGCTGTAATTCACAATGTGGGCATTCATGACGATGCCATTCGGCACTGTGATCTCTTCATTCTTGGGTGTGCGAATGCGGGTGACCAGCAAGGTTTTCTCGAGCACGTCACCGGTGGTTTGGCCGATTTGGACGTAATCGCCGACGCGGAAAGCGCGCGTATAGGTCAGCACGATGCCAGCGATGATGTTGGCGATAAAGGTGGTTGAACCCAGCGATAGCAGCAATCCGGCAAAGACCGAGATGCCCTGAAAAGCCGGGGAGGATGAGCCAGGCAGGTATGGGAAAGCCAGCACCAGCGCCAGCGCAATGACCAGAACGCGGACCAGCTTGAAGGTGGGTTCTGCCCATTCAGGGAGAAAATTGGAAAAGGTGAGGGTTCCTTTTGCAACTTCGAGGAAAACCCAGTGGATCAGCTTGAGTAGATAGTAGGTGGCGGCGACAATGAGGATCAGATTGACCAGGTTGGGCAGGTAGGAAACGAAGGATGCCCAGCCACGACTGATGGCGAGTTGAGCATCAGTGAGGATGGAAACGATGGAGCCGCGCGTTTGCGGGAAGATGGCAAAGACGACGGCGACGAAGAGCAAAATCTCCAGCAAGATAACCAAGTTGAGCAGGAGCCGGGAGGCAGAAACCAGCATTTCCACGAGGCGCTCGGCGCTGATCAAATTGACGCTCTGGAATTGGAGATCCCTGATTCGTTCGCGGCCCAGTTTCTCGAGAAAAGCCGGCGCAGACGCAAAGCGCACCCGGGTGAAGGCGATCAGCCTGCGAAGCAGGATGAAGCTAACCTGTGCAAGGAAAAGGTTAATCACCCAGACTACGGCCGCGATGCTGAGTGCGGATTGAACGAAGGTTGTGACCTGCTCAAGAAGCTGATCAACCCCTTCAATTTGCAGGAAAAAACGCCAGGCGAACGACAAGCCAGCCAGGGCGAGCGCGTATGCAAGAAAGAGCGCAAGTCCATTCGGCAAGCTCTCGGGATTCTGGAGTTTCAGGCGCTGGCTGAGGCGAACAATTTGAGAGGTGCGCCCCAAGCGGGCTCTGACGCGGCCCAGCATTAAGCGGACCAGCAGCCGGGTGATCAGCAGGATCGCCAGAACAACGACAATGGTGATTCCATTGGTGGTTAGAAAGGCAATCAGAGGGTGACCTGCCCCCAATAGTTGTACCAGTGCTTATGTTACTCTAACAAGCTGGGGATGTGAAGCTGCCGGGAGGAATGTCACCGGTGTAGGGGCTTTGTAGCCTAGTGCACTGTGGGGTCTAATCTGGTTGTAATGCCACCTCCATTGC
>QWJF01000036.1 GCA_009391835.1 Chloroflexota bacterium
GTTTCCATCCTGCGCGATGAACTTTGCCAGCAGGTGCGCAATGAAAACACGGCAGCCGCCATCCCTGCGGGGCAGCGCGCCGCCGTTGCCCGCTCGCTAAAATCCCTCGTTTACCCCGCTGCCGAACCGGACGCAAGCCAGCCGCCCGGTGCGTTGCCCGCTCGCTAAAGTCCCCCGTTTACCCGGTTAGCGAATCAGTCGCAAGCTAGCCGCCCGGTGCGTTGCTTGCTGCGCTGCGCCCGCACAGGTATAATTCGGTCAATAGCTTAGTCAGGTGCAGCTGCGTCGCCGACGAATGCCGGGTCGGCGGGACAAGGGTGCGGATTTCCGCCGGAGATCAGAATGTCAAACAATATTTTAGTAAATGGTTTTCGGCTGGGGCTGGCAGTGCTGCTGCTTGCCGGCTGCGCAGGCCCCAAAAAGGATCCCATTCCAAAGTTCAACAAGGGCGCGCGCGTTCGGGTGGAGGGAAAAAGTGAGTCTCCCAGTGTGGTCATGTATACGAACTGTATGATCCAAGAGGCGACGATTGTGGGCGTGGCCGGGCGCGGTGATGAGACTGAGGTGATTGATAGGATGTTGCGCTTTAAGTCATCGAGCGGGGAGGAGCGGGCGTGCACCGGTGACCAGTGGTGGTACAAGATTGAAGCGGGGGAGCCGCTGGTAAAAGGCTGGCTTCCGCAGGAAGACCTCTCCAAATAGGCGTGTGGCAGTAACTTGCCAAACAAAAAAACCCTCCCGCATGCGGGAGGGTTTTTTTGTTGCTGTGCGCGGACTGCTGTGCCGGATTAGCGCTTCATGTTCAGCAGTTCTTGGATCATCTCGTCCGAGGTTGTGACAACCCGACTGTTGGCCTGAAAGCCGCGCCGTGCCAAAATCAGCTGGGTGAATTCAGTGGAAAGGTCCACGTTGGAGCCTTCTACATTTCCAGGCACTACCACGCCGAAGTTCTCGTCTCCGGCACGGCCGAGCTGCTGCTCCCCGGAGTTTAGCCAAGGGCGCAAATTGTTTTGGCCCACATCCAGCAAGCCGCTCGGATTTACAAAATTTGCCAGCGCCAGCTGGCCCACTTCTTTGGACAGGCCGTTGGAATAAAGCGCGTACAGTTTGCCTTCACTGTCAAACTTCATGCCGGTCACCATGCCCTGGGCCATGCCATCCTGTTCGCTCTCGCTCACAGCGGAGGGTTGTGCCAGCTGGCTGATGCCGGAGAAATCAAGGCTCACGGATTGGACGGCACTGCCGTTGTTGAGCTGCAGCGTGAGCACGGTCTCGCCGCCGGTTTTTAGACCGCCATTGGCGTCAAACTCCACCGCTGCGGTGTCTGCGGTCACGCTGGAGACGGACTTGTCTGTGGATGTTGGCTGCCAGGTCCAGCTGCCCGGTAATGTGCCGCGCGTAAAAGTGAGGGCAATGTTGTGCTGCACGCCAAGCGAGTCGAATAGTGCAACCGTGCTGGTTGTGGTGCCGGCAGCCGCTGTAAGCACGTCCAGGTTTCCCGCCACTTTTAGCTTGGTAGTGGCAACGGCCTGTTTGTCCCCAACCGGAATGCGCAGCGCCTGCAGCTCCGGCGGCGGCGGGGGAGTAGTCTCGGCAGTCACCGCGGCTGCAGCCGCATCGGCGGCCGGCGCGGCAAGCGCATCCGCAGCGCCAGCTGCTGCCGGCGCGGTTTGGCCGGCGGGCGCATATCCCATCACTTTGAAGCCGGTCACCGACTGCACAAGGTTCCCATCAACATCCATCTGCAGCTGGCCATCGCGCGTGAAGGCGCGCGTGCGGGTGCCATCGTCCACAATCATAAAGCCGTCGCCGTCAATTGCCACATCCATCGGGCGGCCGGTCTCTTGCAGCGCGCCCTGGGTGAAGACTTTGGAAATGCTGCCAATGGACATGCCGGCGCCCACCTGTGAAACGTTGATGCCGCCGAGCGCTTCGGTGGGCGGTGTGCCGGCGCGCTTCAAGTGGCTGATGAGCGTTTCAATATCCACGCGGCTGCGGTGAAAACCAACCGTGTTGATGTTTGCGAGGTTGTTGGCCACGACATCGGTATAAGTCTGGTTTCCCGCCAGGCCCGTCACTGCGCTGTAAAAAGATCTGATCATGTTTGTTTCCTGGTTGTTACAGTGGATTAGAGGGCGGGCACAGCCGGTGTCGCGCTGTCCTTGGCGTTGTCGGTATCAATGCGCTCAATTTCCGGCAGTGTTACGGTGCGGCCGCCCACGCTGAGGGTCACCGCGCCATTGCGCTGCTGCACGCTGCTCACAATGCCTTCCACGCTTTCCCCGTTTTGGGTTGCATGCACGCGGCGGCCAATGAAGTTAGCGGCCTGCGAGAGGGTCTCGGCGCGCACGCTTTCCAGCATGGATTTATTCAGCTGGCTCATTTTGTCCGCCATCTGCAGCTGTGAAATCTGCGACATGAAGTCCGAGTCTTTCATCGGGTTCATGGGGTCCTGGTAGCGCAGCTGGGTGAGCAGCATTTGCATGAAGTTGTCTTTGTCTCCGCCGGCAGCAGTCACCACGGGCTGGGCGCTGGCGGGTGCGGTAGCGTAAGGGGTTGCGGGTTGGATTGCCATGGGGGTCCTCTTTGGGGCTAAAAATGAAACTGGATCAGGGAGACGAACGGGTGGGGCTAGGCGTAGACCGTGCGCAGGGCACTGTCTGCCAGTGCGGCTGCGGTTGGCGAATTCTGTGCGGGTTGGCTGTCTTCGCTTTCCACACTCACCAGCAGCTGTGCCACGGGCACGCCCGCCGTTTCCAACGCCTTGGCGAGGGCCGGCAGGTTGGCGCGCACCAGGCGTGCGGTTTGCAGTTGGCCGGCATTTAGTTTTATTTCCAGGCCGCCCTGGGCTGCGCGGGTCAGGCGCACGCGCAGGGGTCCCAGATGCGCCGGCTCAAGCTGCAGGTACACGCCGGCCTCGCCGCTCTCGTTTAAAAAGCGCACTGCGCGAATGACGGCCTGCACGGCGGGCGGCAGGGCTTCGGTGTCAGGATCAAGCTCGGCAGTCAGGGTTGTGTCCAGCGGCTGCCCGGCATTGCCGGCGCGGTTGGGTCCGCCCGCAATATCTTGGCGGCCGCCGATTGGCGCAAGTGCAGCCACGGGCTCAATAGGTTTGGTTGTGGGCGCCGGGCTGGCTGCGGCTGTGCCGCTTTGCGCAGCGAACGCAGCGCCGGGCGCAAAGCCGGGCTGCAAGCTGCTGGCCGCAGTGCCGGCTGCATCGCGCAGGGCAGGGTGTGGCTGGGCCGGCGCTGCCGGTTTGGCTGCGGCGCTGCTCTGCGCCGCTGTGGTGGCGCGCTGCGGCTGCGAACTTTGCGCTGCGCGCAGGCCAGCCGGGCTTGCGGCGGATGGCTTGGCTCCGCCAATTGCCGGGCCCACCTCTTGCATAAATGTTTCGAACAGATCTGCAGCGCTGTGGCGCATGGTGGCCGCCAGCGCAGCACTGCCGCTAAGCTGCAGCGGCTGGGCCAGGGTAAGCGGGGCGGGGGCTGAGTTCATTTAGGATCCGGGCAACCGGCTAGCGGCCTGTCAATGCCCGGATCAGAGACAGCTTCTTCGTCTCGATCTGGGTCATGGTCTGGTACAGCAGATTTGTTTCGGCCAGGCGCGTCATCTCGAGGTCCACATCCACATTGTTGCCATCGAGGCGCATGGAAGAATCTGCCCGGCGGGTTACTTTAGGCGCCATTTCCGCCGTGAGCGGGCTGATATGGCGGGCATTGCTACCCGCCACCTGCAGTGGCATGTGCCCATCCCGCGAGCGCACTGCCGTGTTGAGCGCATGCTCAAATTCAATGTTCATCGCCTGATACAAGGGTGTGTCAGCATTAGCAATGTTGTTGCTGATTAGTTCCTGGCGTTTCCCCAAGCCACTGAGCGCAGCCTTGGTGGCTGTGCTTGCAAAGTCATTAAATAATCCCAGCATGATCAGGCCTCCACATAAGTTTTGTATAAAGAAAGCACACGCGGCACGTAGCGCTGTGTTTCAGGGTAGGGCGGAATGCCGCCATACTGTGCCACCGCGCCGGGGCCGGCGTTATAGGCAGCCAGTGCCAGAGACACATTCTGGTCATAGCGGTCCAGCAGCTTGCGCAGCAGGCGCGTGCCGCCGTCAACATTTTGAACCGGGTCGTTGGAGTTGGTAACTCCCAGTGAAGCAGCGGTGCCGGGCATCAATTGCATCAGGCCCTGGGCGCCGGCAGATGATTTCACGGTGGGCCGGAAATTTGACTCGGCGTGAATGACGGCTTTCACCAGTGCGGGATCCACCTTGTGTTGCATGGCCGTGGTGTAGATCAGTTCGTCATACTCGCTCGGGCGTACTTTGGAGATGCTGCGCACCTCGGGCACCACCCAGCCGCCATTCTGCAGGTCCGGCACGGTTGCGGGCGGAATATAGTTTGGATCTACTGTTATGGGTGCGGGCAGCGAATGGTTGGGGTCCACTTCTATTGGCGCGGGCAGTGCTGGCACTACGGGCGGGGCCGCGCTGGCCTGCGCTTTGGCCGCCGCATTCGCGGAAACAGCGGCTGCTTCTGCTTCGGCAGCCGCAGTCAGTGCCATCCATGTGATCGGTTCCGGCAGGGTGGTGGCCGCGGGGGGCGGCTTGGGCATGCCGGTTTGTTCCGTGGCCGCTTGCAATGCGCCGCCGGAATTTTGAACCGAACCGGTTGCGTCCGATGGGTTGGGCAGGCCGGCTGATTCCGGCGCCAGCTGCGCTGCACTGGCCGGGTTTGCAGGTGGCAGCCCGTTAGCGGGCGGAATCATGTCGGGCAGCGGCGCGGTATCGGCAATCATGCGGCCGGGTGCAGCGTTGTATTGTTTGGACAACATGCCGTGCAGCGTGCGCAGCAACAAAGGCCCGTTCGCAGCCGCGCTGCCGGAGATGCTCATACGGCCCGCCGGCTGAAGGCGCGCGCAATGTAAATATCATCGCGCTCGGCTGTTTCATGGCGCAACAATTCCGCCTGCCATTTGCTGGTGTGGCGTTCGCCCAGTTTGGCCACCACATCCCGGCGCTGCACGGCCGCCACCAGCTCGGCGCGTTTTTCGTGGACCGCCTTTTGCAGCGTGCGCATCTCGCTAGCCAGGCGCTGCAGCTCGTCGTGCAAAGTCTGCCAGCCGTTTTGCAGGCGTTGGATCTGCTCGATGTTCAGCAGTCCGCTTTGCAGTGCGCGCAGCTCCGCCAGCACCGCCTGTTGCGCTGCCTGGTTGGCGGTAATGCGGTTGCGCAGGCGGTGGCCGGCGCTCAGCAGGCGCGCCAGCTCCACTTCAAGCCGGTCAACCAGCACTTTGCGAAAGTCCAGCACGGGCTGGAGCGGGAACTTGGGTGGCATGTTCGGAGTTTGCTTCAGGCGGGGGCGGGCGCGCCCTGGCTGGCAAGCTCGCCCAATCGGCGCAGGCTTTCCATAAACGGTGTTGGTTCGCTGTCTTGCTGTAAAAACGCCAGCGCTTCCGGCATCAGGCGGATGGCAGCATCGATGGTGGCATCTGAGCCGCTAACGTATGCGCCAATGTTAATCAGGTCCCGCGCCTTCTCGTAGGCTGCCAGCAGCTGCCGGAGCATGCCGGCATCTTTGAGGTGCGCCTTGGCAGCCACTGCCGGCATCACACGGCTCACGGAATGCAGCACATCGATGGCGGGGAAGTGGTTGCGCGCAGCCAGCTCGCGCGTCAGCATGATGTGCCCGTCCAGGATGGAGCGCGCTGCGTCAGATATGGGTTCGTTGAAGTCATCGCCCTCCACCAACACGGTGTAGAAGCCGGTGGTGGTGCCGTGCTCGGAGTTGCCGGTGCGCTCCATCAGCTTGGGCAGCAGGGCAAACACCGATGGCGTGTAGCCCTTGCTGGCAGGCGGCTCGCCAATCGCCAGGCCGATCTCGCGCTGCGCCATGGCCACACGCGTAACGCTGTCCATTAAAAATGTTACATCCATGCCTTCATTGCGAAAGCTGTCGGCGATGGCGGTTGCCAGCCAGGCGCCGCGCACCCGCACCAGTGCGGGCTGGTCAGAAGTTGAGACGACAATCACCGAGCGCGCGAGGCCGGCCGGCCCCAGGCTGTTGGTTACAAACTCGCGCACTTCACGGCCGCGCTCGCCAATTAGAGCAATCACAGTCACATCTGTGTTTTGGCTGCGCGCAATGCAGCCCAGCAGTGTGCTTTTGCCAACGCCGCTGCCGGAAAAAATTCCGATGCGCTGGCCCTTGCCCACCGTAATCAAGCCGTCGATAGCCCGCACGCCGGTGACCAGCGGATCGCTTACCGGCTTGCGGCGCAGCGGGTGGGGCGGGTCGCTTACCACCGGTACGGTGCGCTGCGTAGCCAGCGGGCCCAGCCCGTCAATTGGCTGGCCGAGGCCATCCAACACGCGGCCCAGCAGCGCCCGCCCCACCGGTGCGCGCAGTTGCGCACCTGTAGCCGTAACGCGGCTGCCCGGCTGGATGCCGGTCATTTCTGCCAATGGCATTATCAGCACATGGCCGGCTCGAAAACCAACCACTTCTGCCGGAATAGTGCTGTTGTCGCGCACGGTGATATCCACGCGTTCGCCGATCTCGCACACCAGGCCCTTGGCTTCAATTGTCAGGCCCACCACTTCCACCACCCGGCCGCTGGCTTGCGCGCCGGGCAGCGCCTTGATGGCGCGCGCATAGCGTTCCAGGTTTGGCGGGGCAGGGGCTTCTTGTTCGGCGGCTGGCAGCATGTGCGCTTAGTCTGTGTCGTGCTCGGTTGCGTCCAGTGTTTCGCGCAGCGCACTTTGCACGCGGTCCAGCCGGCGCCGCACCTGGAAGTCCACGTCGCCTTCGTCGCCATGCACTACGCAGCCGCCGGCCTGCACTTCGGCATCGGCAATCAGCGCCACACTGGGGGTTGGCCAGAGCGGCAGCAGGCGCGCGTAGTCAGCGGGGTGCAGCGCCACGCGCAAGTTGCTCAGGTGCTGTGCCTGCTGTACAGCGGTGCGCACCATTTGCTGCAGCGCCTGGTCTGTCAGGGTAAAACCCTTGCCAAACAGCTGCTCGGCAACCATGCCCAGCAGGTCCACCAGCTTGCCCTCGCTGGCTGCCAGCAGGCTGGCGCGCCAGCCCTCGGCTTCCACAATCAGGCGCTGGGCCTGCAGCAACACAAGCTGCGTGCCAGCCTCGCCCACAGTGCGCCCCTCTTCGCGGCCGGTAATGAACCCGGCTGCCTGCGCAGACTGGCGGATGGCAGCCGCTTGGTCTTCGGCAGCCAGCACCAAGCGCTGTGCCAGGGCCTGTCCGTCAGTGTAGGCATCCGCAGCCGTCAGCTCCAGCAGGTCTGCCGCCTGAATGCTGGCTGCAGCCAGTGCTGCGGCCGCCGCTGTTTGCGCTGCCTGCAGTGCCGCTGCGGCCTGGGCATGCACCGTGGCGGCTTCGGCGCGCGCGGTTTCCAGCGCCGCGTCCATGTCTGCGCTGCGGCGGGTGAGGGCGGCTTCCAGCTGCAGGCGCTGGGCGTTGAAAGTCATCTCGCGCTCGTTGAGCTCGGCTTGCGTGCGCAGCAGATCGGCTTGCAGGTCGGGCAGTGCCGCCGGCGCATGCGGCTGCGCGGGGGCATTGCTGCGCTGCGCTGCAAATGCGCGCCGCGGCACCACCAGTACCTGCTGCGAGCGCAGTAATCGGCCGCTGGCTGGCATGGGCTAGGCAAATTCCTGTACGCCGCCGGCGCGCGGGATCGAGAGTTCCTGCTTGGCTTCAAGTTCGCGCACCAGGTCAATTACTTTGCGCTGCGCTTCGTAAATAGTCGTCAGTTTTGTGGGCGGCATAAACTGCAGCTCTTCTTGCATCATCTGCGCGGCACGCGAAGACATATTCTTCCAGATTTTGCCTTGCAGATCCGCACTGGAGGACTTCAACGCCACAACCAGTTCGGCTTTGTTTACATCGCGCATAATGCGCTGAATGGATTTGTCTGTCAGGATGATAATGTCCTCAAAGGTGAACAGCTGTGACTTGACAGCCTCTGCCAGTTCCGGCTTGGCGTTTTCCAAACCTTCCAGAATAAGTTTTTCGGCGGCGCGGTCAATTCCCTGCAGCAGGGCAACCAGAAACTCAGGGCCACCGATTTTTTCCTTTTTGTCGCCGGCACCGGCAAACTCTTTATCGAGCGCCTTTCCGATGTTCGCAGCGACGCTTGGGGATATGGCCGACATTGATGCGATGCGCACACTAACGTCTCCCAGCATTGTGGGTGGCAGAAAACCCATGACGGCTCCGGCTTTCTTGTTTTCCATCAAGGCAATCACCAGCGCCACAGCCTGAGGGTGCTCGTCTTTGAGGTAGGCGGCCACATCCGCGTCATCGGCTGCGTTAGTCGCATCAAGTTGCGTAAGCGCTACACTGGTTGTCGCCAATTCTGCTTCGGCATGCGCCAGCTGCTCGGCTTCAGCGAGAGCGGGGTCGACAACTTCGTCTGGGTCCGGTTCACCGCGGATCCCACGGCGCCATTGGTCCAGCGCGGAAACCATGCGGTCTGCAACTGCCGAGCCTTCGCTGCGCGAGCGCAGCCGGCTAATCAGCTGGCGAATGAAGCCCATGCTGCCCGGCGCCAGTGAACCGCCGGCATGCGAAAGCTCAAATGCCTCTTGGAACACACTGTCGCGCAGCTCCGACCCCACCGATTGCAATTTGGAGAGTGCCAACACGACCTCTTCAACTTCCGCATCCGAAAGCGAGGTCAAAATGTCGGCCGACACATCCACGCCGAGGCCGGCAATCAAGATGGCGGCTTTCTCCGGCCCGGTCAGCGCAACAGGTCCGCTGCGCCCGCCCGCCAGCATGGTCTTGAGTGATTCCAGCAGGTTGGGCGGTGTGGTGCCGGATTCTCCGAGCACGGCCGGTGGGCGCTGGTCAGTGTCTGCCACTTCGATGTTGAGGTCGCGTTGTGATTCAGTTTGGACTGCCATTGGTTGCTGCTCCCGCGAATTTGTAAGTTGCTAGTCGATCTTCGGCAATGGCAGCTAGGCAGCGGACGGATCCTTGTCCTGCTCCATCCACAGCCGGATTATTTCTGCCACGGTCATGGGGCGCTGCTCTGCAATGCGCTGCACCGCGCGCCGCGCCCGCGAGCTGTCCGTCGTGGGTAGCCGGTCTTCCTCTTCGTCCGGAAGACTTAAGGGCGCCGGTGGCAGTTGCACCTGCAGCAGGCCGGCGCCGCCGTCATTTTGGGTGTCCACGCCCAGGCGCATGTTATCCCAAACGTCGCGCTCTTCCGCCTGTAGGCGCAGGTTGCGGATCAGGCGCTGCGTAAACCACAGCGCAGACAAGAGCACTACGGCAACGCCAAACCATTGCGCCACCTGCCGGTAGGTTTGGCTAAGCTGCTGGTTTTCAAATTCCGCAGTTTGTTCTGTGAAAAAGGTGCGGTCAAATTGAATGGACTGCAGTGTGAACTGGTCGCCACGCTCGATGTTCACTCCGGCTGCGCGGGCTGCTATTTCCTTGAGCGAGTCCAGCATGTCCTCATCGGTCACGTTGTCCACCACTACGGATACCGAAAGCTGCTGCAGCTGCCCGCTGGCCACCTTGCGCTTTTCTTCCACACTGCCCATTTCGTAATTTGTGGTGGTCTCAGTGTGCGCGTAATCTATATTGGTGCCGGTGTCAGCCATCGCTTGATAACTGGGAATGCCCTGGTCACTGGGCAGGTTGGAGCCCGTGCCGGGGGATCCGCCCACAAACTCTCCGGTGCCGGTGTAGGATTCGGTCGTCACCTGCTCGGAGCGCACCACGCTGTCTGGAAAGAAATTCTGCTCGACTATTTCTACGGCATCCCAGCCCAGGCGCGCCTTCACGCGCACCACGGAGCGGTCGGGCCCCAGGGCGCGCTCCAGCATGGCCTGTACGTTGGCTTCCACTTGTTCCTCGTACTTGCGCTCCGCGGTCATTTTGTCGTTGTTGGTGTCCGCCAAGGATTTGGCCACGTCTTCCAGCAATGGCCCGGAAAGCATGTTTCCGGCCATGTCCACAATTACCACGTCCTTGGGCTGCAGGCCCTGCACCGAGGACGAAGCCAGGCCCTTGATTGCACTTACCTGCCCGTCGTTTAACTTCTGGCGCGGTTCCAGCTTGAGGGTGATGGCAGCGGTCGGCACTTTCTGCTGGTCTTTAAACAGCGCATCTTCCGGCAGCGTAATATGCACGCGCGCCAGTGCGACTGCGTCCAGCGCCTCAATTGTGCGTGCCAGCTCGCCTTCCAGGGCACGCTGGTAAGTCACTTTCTGGTTGAACTCCGTCATGCCCAGCGCGGATGTGGTGTCGAACAGCTCGAAGCCCACGGTGGACTCTTGCAGCAATCCCTTGCTGGCCACGTCAATGCGCGTGTCAAAGACCTGGCTGCGCGGCACAAGGATTGTGCCGTCCGCCTGCACCTGATAGTCGATGGATTGTTCCTTCAGGTGCTGTGCCACTGCGCCGGCATCGCCCTCGGTGAGGCCGGTGAAGGCCACCGCGTAATCGGGCTGTGCCGCCCACACCGTGAAAACGGCCAGCAGCACAACAATCAGCGATCCGCCGCCCACCAGCACCAGGCGCTGGCTGCGGTCGAGCTTCGCCCAGAAGCTTGTGAACTGGGCCATGAAATTTGCGGCTATTCCAGCCATAGTCACTTCCTATTTTTCAGTATAGCAGTCGTAAAAAAATTCAAGCGCAGCGCAGCCTAGACGGCCATGCGCATCACTTCCTGGTAAGCCTCAACCAGCTTGTCGCGCATGGCAAGCGCCAGGCGGAAAGCAATATCCGTTTCTTGCGTGGCAATCATCACGTCATGTATGTCCATGTTTTCGCCGGCGGCCAGTTGTTCAATTGCCTTGTCGGATGTGAGCTGCATCTGGTCAAGCAGTTGCACTGACCGGCCAAGCGAAGCGCCAAAGCCGCCGGTAACATCAATCGGGGCGGGGCGGGCGGTGGCCGCGGCCTCGGCCGCCATCTGCTGGCGGATGGTTCCATTGAGTCCCACCGGCGGGGTGAGGGCGGGTTTGGCTATGCTGTCAATATTCATGTTGGGCGTGCTCCGGGTAGCGGGCGGATATTAGCCGCGACCAATTTCAAGCGCCTTCACCGCCATTTGCTTGGCGGAGTTCATTACGGTAACGTTGGCTTCGTAAGCTCTGGTTGCGGAGAGCATGTCGGTCATCTCGGTCACCAGGTTTACGTTGGGGAAGGTGACGTACCCCTGGGCATCAGCATCCGGATGGCCGGGGTTGTACATGCGGGCGCCCGGCTCGGCGTCTGCTTTCACATCCACCACCTCCACTCCGCCGGAAGCCACAGACTGGTTGAACATCTGCGGCCGGTGTTTTACAAAACTGGGCAGCGTCAGATCGGGAATGCGGCCAAAGCCGCCGGCATTTTTGATTACCTGCTGCATCGGGCCGAAGCGCGGCAGGCGGTTCTCTGACGCGCGCGATGAAAACACCACGTTTTGCTTCTTGAACGCGCCGCCTTCGTCGGTGCGCGTGGTCTCCACATTGGCAACGTTGTTGGCAATTGTGTCGAGGCGCATGCGCTGCGCAGTTAGAGCCGAGGCCGAAGTGCGGAAGGTGTTAAATATGTTCATGTCAGTTCCTTAAGCGAAGCAACTAGCGGGCTGGTGTAGTTCTGGCGGATCAAGGCCTGCGATTCCCACGCCGGGTCACTGCCGCCGGCGGTCTGGTTGGCCAGCACCCATTGCGAGTAGGCAAAGTTGTAGGGCTCGCGCTGGTCGCGCATGTGGCGCATGGCGGCGGTTATCTGTTGCGCTTGCTGCGCCTCGCTGACCTCGGCACTGGCGGCAATGCCGCCTTCGGTGCCAATCACGGGCAGGGCGCGGCCGAGCAGTTCTGTTGCCAGTTTGTTGTAGTCCTTGGCGCGCGGCAGCCCGCGCTCGTCGGTGACCGGGTTGGCACTGTAGTTGTGCGCAGAGATCCAGGCGCGGTCCAGCACGTCCGTAGCGCCGCGCTTGACAATTTCGCGCAGCGTCGCATCCATAAATTTGACATCATCCTGCACGCCCGCGGTTTGCGAGTTGGAAAGGGCACCGATGCCCGGGTGGCCGCCGTTCTCCGTGACGGTGCGGGCGGCGGGCAGCCAAGCATCAAGATAGCGGTTTACGTTTGGTTCGCGGCCCGCATTTTCCACGTTGGTGTTGGGCTCGTTGTACAGCTGAAAGTAGTTTACGCCTTGCTCTTTGTAGTGGCGCACCATGGCGCCGAGGTCGCCCTGGATGGGCTCCATGCCGTTGGTGTAGACGCGCATAACGGGCTCAATGCCGCTGGCCTTGAGCTGGCCAACGAGATAATCATTTTTGCCGATGTTGCTGTTGTCGTTGAGCAGCGTCACCCAGCGCACGTTCATGGCGCGCAGTTCGGGCATCAGGCGGTCCACATCGGCCGGCTTGGTGCTGGTGGTGGGCACCCAGTGCATTCCCCGGCCGTTGTCTTGCGGCGGGCGCGGATAGGCTGCCAGGGCCAGCGGTCCGGTGTTAGCTGCGGGCACAGCGGACTTAATGTTGCTGAGGCTGGCAAGCGCGGCTGCCAGCGGGCTGCCAGTGGCCGCCGGAAGCGTGGTGGCAGCAGTGCCGGTGGCAGCGGGGCGCGCGTAGCGCTCCGCAGTAGTCGGGCGCGCCACACTCACGCGGCCAACGGCCGGTGCGGCCGGGTCATAAGGATCTGCGCGCGGAACTTCAATGGGGATGCCACCAGCTGGTTCCGGCTCCGTGCTCAGCTGCCGTACATTGGGCGCTGCCTCCGGTGCGGCAGTTGCAGGCTGCGCAGCCGCCGGCTTGGCAATTGTGAAAGTAATCGGGGGCGCTACCGGCATGTCTTTTGCAGCGGTCGCAGGTGTGGCTGCCGGCGGAATGAAGACCGGCATGAAGGGCCACTTGCCCGGCTCTTGATAGGCATTGGTTGCCTGGCTGAGCGAAGGGCTGGCGGAGGTCAAGCCGCTGAGTATTTGTTCAATGCCGCCCAGCTGGCTGCCGGATTGCCCGCCCGCAAGCGCAGACAGCAGCAGGGCCGGGTTGCCTGCCATGCCGCCAAGGTTCAAATTTGCAGCGCTGCTTGCGCCGGTGGTGGCACCGGACTTGTTTTCGCCCATCGCCTGCATCAATACGCGCAGCAGCGCCAGGTTAAATCCGCCGGTGCTGTTCTGCGGCCCCAGCATGGAGCTTGCGTCTGCAGACTCGCTGCCAAACAAGCTGGACAGCGTGTTGCTGTTAGCTGTAGGCAGCGCAGAGCGGAGTGTGTTGGGGATTGCCTGCACGAAAAATAGTCCGTGCGAGCATGTTATCAGCGCGCCGACTGCGCGCTGGTTAACCCTCCATAAAGGGCGGCTTAAACGTTAATGAATTCAGCAGTGCGTGCGCGCTGCCGGCGCGCCGGCTGGCTCCTAACTCGCGGCGCGCGGGTGCGCCACAACTATCAGGCGATGGCTGTTGGTAAAAAACGGCCAGCAACTTATCAGCGTCAGGCGATCATCACGGGTGGGGTGCATGAACGAGGCGTACAGCAGCTGCTCGGCCGGAGATGAGTACCAGATGGGGACAATCAGCCGTTCGGTCACCGCATATTTACGCATTGCGCCGTTGGCGTACACATCGAGCTCGTCGCCGGGCACAAGTTCGTTCAGGTTGCGGAAGACCATGCCTTGGGTGTTCTGGTGCCCGGCCAGCACTGTGTTGCCGGCTGTCCCAAACCCGGCAGAGGTGGGCAGCCAGCCGGCCAGCCCGTAAGGGATCTGCCAGTTGCCATCGGCTTCTTCGGCCGCGCTGCCAATCGCGGCATCCAGCCCGATGCGCGCCGCCACAATGCGCTCCGGCGCAATGCGCTCCAGTGCAATGCGCTCCGGCGCAACCGCCGCGCGGGCGAGTGCGGCCGGAACCTGCCGGCTGGCTGCTGGCGCAGTCTTCACGCGCGCCAGAAACCCGCCGCGAATGGGCAGGTACTTTTCAAAGCCGGCGCTGCGCCGCAGTTGGGCGCCGGCTGTTGAGCGCAGCGCAACAGCCACGGCAGGCGGCGTACTGGAGTTTGTTTGGCTGGTTAAGTCGGAGCGGGGCGCCGCCGGCGTTGCGGCAAGCGTTGAGTTTTGGGCTTTGACCATGTCTGCCAATACAGTGGCCAGTGGCACCACAACCACACGTTTTGGCAGCGTGTACGCCAGCGCGGCGTTTGGCCCGCCCGCGGCGCAACCGGCTGCTGCGCAGGCGGCAGCCACACCAAGCAACAGGCGCGCTAGCGCAGCGCGCAACCCGCAGGGCATGCGTTTACGCGCTTGCTGTGATGGCGGGCAGCGCGCCGGCCACAGTTTGTTTTTGAAGTTGTGACCAGGTGGAGCGCAGCTCGAGCAGCACTTCCGCAGCTGCATCCCAGCGGCCGGAGCGGCACTCGTCAGATGTCCACTGGTAAAGTGCCAGCAGGCGGGCGGGCAGGTCGCCCTGCTCAAAATCGAGGCTCTTGATTAATTCATGAATTGCGCGCGTGGCCGTGCCGAGGTCCTTGCGGCCGCAAGCTGAAATTGCGGCATCGTATGTAAGCACAACCAGCTTCACGGGATCTGCATTGAGGATGTCGTGTTCGCGGTAGTTGCGCGCCTGACGAGCGTAGGGGTTGATGGTCATGCTGTGTAAGCTCCTAAAGTATTAATCCGCCGCGGCGGTGGATCCACAGCCGGGCGGGTTTGCATTGGTGTAAATGTTCTTTAAGTAAACAGGTTCAGAAAGTGGTCGTATCCCATTTTTTTAAGTTCGTCGGGCGGGATGGTGCGCACAACCTCTTTTGTGTCCGGATCGATAATTGTGATTGTCACAGACCCGTCGTCGCTGTTCACTTGAAAGCGCAGGCTGGAGCCCGACTTGGTTTGGTATTCAGGTTTCGGGTCTGCCTTCGGCTGTGCTTCTTTGATGTCGGGTTTGGCAAGCTTGCGGGCCGACATCGATATTTGCCCTTCGTCAGACGGTGCCAGCCGGTCTGCTTTCGGGCCTGTGGCCGCTCCCGGCAGGGCGCGCTCTGTTTTGGAATCGGCAGGCGCTCCCACCGCGGGCTTTGCCACGGCCGGGGCCTGGCTGTTTGGCGCAGTTGGGCCGCCCACAGGTGAGAGTGAATCAGCGGGTGCCATGATCTTTTATACCCTGATAGTTTCCGTTACGCTTGGTATCGGCGGGGCGGAGAGGAACTTTAGCGCTTAGACCAATCTGCTCAGCGAACTTTGGGTATTCAGTAGCGTCATAATTTGCGCCTGGTACCGCCCATACTGGGTTTTCAGGCTTGTTTCGCGTTCGGTTATTGACAGCTTGCCTTTGGCGATGCGGCTATTTACGTCGCTAATTTGTGTTGTTATGCCCTTAATCGAGGCATCCACGACGCCCTTGGTGGTTGCGGTGAAGGTTTTGAGGCGTGCCTGAAGCCGGTCTGCGACCGCATTTACGAGGGCCCTGGCACCCGCAGAATCGGAGCTGAAGGCTGCTGTTA
>QWJF01000037.1 GCA_009391835.1 Chloroflexota bacterium
AATTGCCGGCGCTTTTTTGATTCATCTATTCTTAGGGCAGAAAATCAAAGCGATAGCCTGCCGATTGCCGCGTAAAGCGCGTCGTCCCCGTCACTATCAGCGTATACCCGTCAACGCCGTCCCCGAAATCGAGTTGGATCTCAAGATCATTGGTGGCGGGCACTTCGAGAATCTGTACCTCATCGCTTACTCCGTGGCGGATCAGCGCCAGTCCGAAGGTCTGCGGCAGCACATTCTGGATTCGCGCCCAGCCCTCCGCGTCCCAGCCGCCACTATCACTCTCGAAATCGCTAAAGTAACCAATCTCCGCAATCTCGATATCGTCCAGTAGCATGCCCTCGCCGTTCACGGCCGCGTCGGTGATGTATTCAAAACGCAACAGCACGTTTTGCCCGGCGTAATCCGAGAGATCAATACTCTCCTGGATCCAGATGCCCGCATCCTCGCCACCACCCGAGAAGCCCGAGTAGGCCAGCCCATAGCTGTTGCCGTTCGGGTCAGTCTCCGTGCTACTGGGCGTGCCCAGGAAATCCCAGCTGTCGCCGCCGTTGGTTGAGGCCAGCACATAGGCGTAGTCCCAGTCGGCTTCAATATCAAACCATGTCCAGTAACTCAGGGTCAGCGAGCCGCTCACATCCGTGAAATCAAAGGCCTGTGTCAGCCGCATATCCGACTCGTCGCCCTTGTTCGACCAAAAGGCGTAGTCCCCCGAATAGGGTTCGCTGGGCACCAATTGCACCTGGGAGGAGCCCTCGAAAAGCAGCCTCACCGGCCCCTCGCAATCAATTCGGATGTAATCCGCACCATATTGGTGCACGTCCCGCGCCTGCTGCCCCGGCGCACAGCCGCTGACATACTCACTCGGCCGCGGCTTGGTCACAATGTCGCTATATTCCGGATAGCCATACTGGCCCGCATCCAGCGACCCATCCAGCAGGTAGTTCGCCACCATCCAGTTGAGCACCACATCATCCGCGGTCATCACTTCGCCGCTATCCAGGCGCGTATATCCGAACTGTTCCATCACGTCATCCACGCTGTCCAGCCCATTGGCTTCGTCCCCCACCAGCGCCTGAGTCGCCTCCGCCCCAAACTGATCCAGGAAATAGGCCGTGAACAACAGTCCCGCCCCATAGTGCGGCGTGTTGGCGTTGGGGTCCGGCGACCAGTCGTTTAATTGCACGTCTGGCGACGCAGTATATACCTGGGCAAAACCCGTGTGGATATAGCCGTTCAGCAGGGTTGCCAGTTCAGAGAGGCCTTCATTCAGCCAGCTCGTCTCGTTCCGGTCGCGATACCAGTGGATCATGTGCTGGAATTCATGCGCAAACACACCATAGGTATATTCTTCATCCAGGTAACTGTTATCCGCGTTCAGCAGGAACATCTCCGCAGCATTCGAAAATTCATGCGCCAGCGGATGGATTTCATCCGCTGAAGAGAAATAGCCCGCCGTGTTACCGCCCACATCCGTTGAATACAGAATATAGATGTGTGGGTCCCCATCAATCCCCGGCGACCACTCGCTGCCAAAGAAGGCCCGGTTGATCGGCACAATCTCATTCTCAAAGGTTTGCGCCAAAGCCACTAGATCTGCCTGGTCGTAACTCACTCCATCCTCAACCCAGAAATACACAATCTCCCCCACATAGCGCAGCACGGCCTCGGTCTGAAAATTTTGCTCGGTTTCCGTGTTTGTCACCCAGAAGCTGCGCCGGTCGCCCACTTGATAGGGCACCTCCCGCGGCGCGATCGTATCCGGGATATCTGCCACGCCCAGCAGCCGTTCCGCCAGTTCCACCGGATTGTTCTCCGGCACAATGCTTTCCATAAGAGTCCGTAGTGTTTCATCCGAGGTCAGCTCCTGCGTTCGCACCACCTCCGGCGTGGGGCCGCTATCCTGCGTGACCCCATCTACCAGCCCGCTGTTATCAATCTCGCGCGCCACAAAGAAGGAACCCACTCCCACTACTGCAAAGCAGGCGATGCAAATCAGGCCCGCTCCCAACACCCCGCCAATAATGAGCAAAATCCGTCGATTAGCCATAAATTCCTTTCGAATTAATCCTGTGCCTGAGCTGGATCGAGTCCCGCAATCATACCCAAGCCTACCCACATGATAGGGAAAGTTAATGAATCCTGCGTGAGATTGCGAATCGCCAGCCCCACCCAAAGGAACAGGCCCGCCGCCGCCACATATCGCAGCACCGCACTGCCCGATACCCACTGCCGCCGCACAATCCCCAGCACCGAGAGCATAAAGCCTGCAAACAGCCAGAAACCGGGCAGCCCTGTTTCGGCCAGCAGCCGCACGTAGAGGTTTTTGGGATTGGGCACAATGTTTGAGTCGGGCGCAAGTTGCCGCGCGATCTCCGGAATGGAAAGCGCCCAGTCCGGATAGTGCCGGAACAAGTGCAGCCCGCTGGCCCCCAGCCCCACGCCGCTCACCGGCTGCTCGGCATACACGCCATAGCCGGCCACCGCGTAGGCCGCCCGCGGGGCGATATTAATCTCGATCAAATAGTTTGCCAGCGACTGGTCTGTGCTGGCCCGCCACAGGTTCGCGAAGTAATCATAGCTTGCCAGGTAACGCTGCGCGCCCAGCAGGGTTATCGCCACCAGCAGCAACAGCCCCAGTCGTAAACCCAGAGCTGTGCCCTGTCCCGGAATCGCGCGCTTCAAGGGGCGGCCAAACCAATTTGCCGCCCTTCGCAGGGCCCCGCGCCCCAACGCTAGCCCCACGATTCCGATCGTCAGCACGCCGCCCAAGATCCCGCTGCGCGAATATGTGAATAGCAGCAGCCCGCCAGCCAGCGCGAACAATGCCCCCTCCAGCCACTTTTGCTTGGTCAGGTGCCAGTGCGTAATCAGCGCTGCAAAGAGCCAGGGCATCGAATAGATCAAAAGTTGGTCCGCCAGCCAGGCGGGCTCATAGGCGAAGCCCGTCACCCGCCGCGCTTGCGTGCCCCGTTCCGAAAATAGCTCCTGGATGCGATCCACATCCACATTGCGAATGAATTCAGTATTAATCGCCAGTGCCTGCAGCAATCCCCAAAGGATTGTCAGTCCCAAACCAGCATAAAGCCAGCGAAGGCTGTGCCGCAAATCAGCCTCTGAGCGATTCATCCAGAAGGCTGCCAAAAAGAAGGTCAGCCCGATCAGCAAGGAGCTCCAGCCGCGCAAGGCCCGCTCCCAGTATTCAGCGCCGCGTAGTGGTATTGGGGCGGCCAGGCCCGCCACCACAGTAGTCATTAATCCAAACAGTAGAAAGGCCAGCAGTATGGCGCTGTTGCTCGGCAGCCGTCGCCGCCAGCCGCGCGCCAGGAGCAATACCAGCAGCATCGCCAGCAGTGCCAGCGGGTAGAAAGCCAGCGGCTTCACCACCGTGCGTCCGAGCGCGCCCGGGAAATAGCGAAACGAAGTCACTGGCAGGGTCAGCAGCACCAGTCCCCAAAGCAGCCCTGCCCAGCGCTCCAGTTGTGCCGTCGAAAAATAACGGGTCATCAAATCAGTTGGGGCCTGCGCAGCAGCGCATCCAGCCCGGCCAGCAGCGCGCCTGCAATGGAACCGGCCAACAAATAACTCGCTAGGCTGGTTCGCCGGGCCAATGGCAGGTTAGCGGACTGGCTCAGGCTCACTTCTGTATACGGCGAAATGCCTTCGCCCTTTTCTTCCAGCGCGGCGAGCTCGCCCATCAGCGCCTGCACCTCCTCATCATCCCGGGTCACGTCATTGGCGGCCAACTCATTCAGATCGGCGCGCAAGCCCTCCATTTCGGCCGAAACCACGGTCGCCGCGCGTGCCTGCTCCACGAAGGCTTCCGCCCACGCGCCGGCCAGTGCCTGCGCTGTCTCACCATTCGCCGCCAACCCATAAAAATGCCAGCCCCCATCTCCCGGTTGGCTTAATTTCAGAGCGCCGTCGCGTAGTGCGGCAACGGACGTACCTTCAACTTCCATTACCACCTGCGCCAGCACCTCGTCCGACCATGCCACTTCCGCCAGCCGCGCCGTCTCGCGCCGCGAAAATTGAAACAATTGCCGGTCGGGGAAATAGGTCCATGCTTCCTCTAAATTCTGATCCACCGCCACCGTGGCCCGCGCCTGGAAATCTGGGGGGAAGATCGCAAACACGCCCCAGGCCGCAAACGCGCCCAGCAGCGCTCCGGCCAGCCAGTTGCGCCAGGCCCCCAACACTACGCCCAAAGAATCCTCTGGGCCACCGTCTAGAATTGCGTCTCGTGTCATGGGTCCGCTCTCATTTCATTATCTTTCGCCAACGTAGCGCCAGCAGCGGGCTGAGCAGGCTACGCACCCAGTAGCGCAGCCGCAGCCAGGAGAGCCAGCGCCCGCCTTCACGCGCTTGCACTGTAAACATATCCGGCCAGGCGCGCGTATGGCCTTGCATGGTCTTCGAATCTGCATGCAGCCTGAATTGCGCCCAATTCCGCGCATGATAGCGTAATTCACTCACCTTCGCCAGGCGCACCCACAGGTCATAATCCATTGCAAAATAGATGCTTTCATCCAGCGGCCCCACCTGTTCCCATAGCGAAGCCCGCCACAAAGCTGTTGGCTGCGGCACGTGCACAAAACCGCGTAATAAGCGCCGATAATCGGTTTGTCGCGCCTTAAATCGCCCCACTACCTCACCGTTTTGGTTGATAAAATCCGCATCGCCGTACACCATACCCACCTCGGGATGTGCCTCCAAAAAGTTCACCGCTTCCTTCACTGCATTCGGCAGCAGCACGTCATCCGAATTCAACCATGCCAGATACTTGCCTTTAGCTTTTGCGAAGCCCTGGTTTATCGCATCTGTCTGCCCCGCGTCGGCTTGTGATTGCCAATAGTCCAGCCGCGCTGCGTGCCGCTTAATAATCACTGCGCTGTCATCCGTCGAGCCCGCATCCATCACAATCACCTGGATGTGCTTATAAGCCTGCGCAAAGATCGAGTCCAGCGCCGCGCCCAAATAAGCCGCCTGGTTGTACGAAGGCACCACGATGCTCACCAACGGACGATCCGACATCTAGGCCCAATCCTCCGCGCTATACAACAAATCCGCTTCCGCGTTTGTGCGCGCCCACACGCGTGCGATGTCTTCCGCCGAGAGCCGCTGCTTCCAGACATCCACATTCGCCGCGCTGTCCAGCCGAGTCTGGTAAATGGAATCCATCGGCGCCTCTTCGGGATTGTCTGCCGTTGTGGCTCGTTCGATCCCGACCTGCACGCGTCCATTAAAGGTCAACCCCAGTGCTGCATACAACGCCTGAAATCCCGCTACCGGTTCCCGCGCCAAGTCTTCGTGCCGCACGACAATAAAGTGCGGATGCGTCTGCTGCAGTTGCGCCGTGGCCGCCGTCACCATACGCCACAAAAGGCTGGCCTGCTCGATCACGTCCCCCGGCTGTTTAACCGCCAGCTCCAATTCACCCTTGAAGGGTAGCAACCAATCCCGCATCAATAGCGGCTGCGCCAATAAGTCGCCAAAGTCAAACTGCCAGTTCAGCCGCTTCAGGCTGCTCACGAAGGCCGCCGGGTGGCGCACGGTGATCACCACATCGCAGCCCAAACGTTCGGCAAACCAGCCGCTCGAAAAAAGCGCAAAGGGGTCTTTCAGTAGGGCCCGCTGTCCCAGCAACCGTCCCCGAGCCATAATGGCACCATCCCGCAGCATGCGTCCCAAATCCTTCACCCCGCGCAGGGCCCTAAGTTCTCGCCCCCACTCATAGCGCAGCTCAATCGTATCTTCCAGCGCCTCAGCATAATCAGCTTCATTCTCTGCGCAGATGTAGATGTACCAATGCGGAACTTGCGCCGCCATCACCCCAGGTCGGTGCTGAACGTTCAGCGGTTCGCTGACGTAAGCCGTCTGTCCGCTCAAATCCAACATACGCCCTACCCAACTCGTGGCGCCGCGGTGTGGCCCGCTCACCAGGATCGGACGGCCTGCTTCGCTCAATCTGCCCGCCTGACAAAGAGTCCATCCACCTGCAGCACGCGCACATCCTGCCGTGAACGCAATTGGTCGAAATCCCCCGCGTAGGCAAAGCCCCGCTCGCCCAAAAATTCGTAAATCTCATCGAAGTTGGCTTGTCCCTCATAGAGCGGTGCCAGCGAAATCTCGACCAGTACAAAGTCCACCCGCTTCAACGTATTCTCAGCCCCCTTGAGCACCTCGAAATCATAGCCCTGCACGTCCACCTTGAGCAGCGTCATGTCCCGTAGTTCCATCTCGCCCGCATAATCATCAAGCCGTCCCAGTTTTACAGTCACCTCATCACTGCGCACTGTTTCGGGAAAGGCGGCTCGATGGGTATCGCTCATCGGTAGCACCGACGAGGACGCTGAGAATTCATTGCGGTGGAAGCGGGTCTCCCCCTGCGCATTGCCCAGCGCCACGTTAAACGCCTTCAGCCTGCCGTTTTTCGCCAACCTATCCAGCCGGGCAAAATGCTCCGGCAAAGGTTCAAACGCATACACCTGCGCCTCGGGCAGCGCCTTCAGCGCCCCATAGGAAAACGATCCCTTGTAGGCTCCCACATCAATCACGGTCCGCACTCCGGCGTCTCGCAGCCAGGCCGCTTCCGCCAATCGCAGCCATTCCCGCAAATAGGATCGCTCTGTCAGCAGAAGCCCGAAAATCGTGAGCGCCTGCCGCGGATGCTCCACGGCCATCCAGAAATAGCTTAGCGCCTTGCCTATCCTGCTCATCAATCTACGCATCCGCGCCCCCTACCAGTGCCCGCCATCCGGCGTACAGCATGCGGTGCCAGTGCCGCAACGCGTAGCCTGGGTCCTGCCCCAATGCACGTCCGTAGGCACGCAAGGCTGCCCGTGGCTTGCCCGCGTCCAGGAGGTAGCGGCCATTCAATCGTTCTGCGCCCCCCAGCACCTTGCGCTCTTTTGCTTCGATCAATGCTTTCAAATCTTCCTGTTTCTCAGCCCAAGCCAGAATCCGGAACACTTCCACGCCAAATTCGGCGGCTTGCGCCACGTTCTTAGCCCCGGCATGCTGCCGCGCCGCCGACCACACCGCCGGCGCATACACCATCTCCGCCAGCCGGGCCATCCGCAGCCACAATTGGTGGTCCAGCAAATAATGATAGTCTGTGTCCAGGCCGCCCGCCTGCCTCAGCACCTCAGCTCGCATAAACACCGAGGGCTGCCCAATGATCCGGAAGGCCAGCAGATCGTCAAGCGTGTATTGCCGATATGCATTCCGATTAAAGATCCGCCCCGTCTCGTCAATAAACTCCACCTGTCCAAACACCAGCCCTGCGGCTGGATGCCTCGCCAGGCTCTCCACTGCCCCCTGCACTGCGCCCGGCCGGTATACATCGTCCGAATTCAGCCAGGCCACGATCTCGCCATTGGCCCGTCCAATTCCTTTGTTAATCGCCTCGGCTTGACCTTCATCTTTTTCGCTCACCCACCAGGCAAGTTGCCCTGCATAGCGCTCGATGATCTCTACGCTGCCATCCGTGGAGCCGCCATCCACCACCAGGTATTCAAGATTCGGGTAATCCTGCTCCAGCACAGAGCGTAGCGTCGCTTCCAAATAGGCCGCCTGGTTGAAGGAGGGCGTCACGATACTCACCAGCGGCAAGCTCTTGCCCACAAAACTGGTCGTCAACCCTCACCCCGTAAATCGAAAACGATGTAACTGCCGCCGTCAATCAGGATCGGGTAACGCCCGTACAGCATCGCGTTCAACTGGGCTTGCTGTTCAAGCTGGTTGAAAGTCGTCACCAGGAAATAATCCATGCCCTCTGTACGTTCCGCAAAGATTGTCTCAAAAGTCTCGGAGTTGTTGCCGCGCAGTTCGGCCAGCCTCAGATCGCCGGTCACCGGCCACAGCGCCACGTTGCGCCAGCCATAATACGTCAGCGGGTGTCCGTACTGCTGCACCAGACCGATGATCTTGCCGTCTTCCGGCAGCGCGTCCCCCACCGCCGCCCAGTAATCCGCCTCGTGCTGGTAATCCACACCCAACAGCGTGCTGCGCGCGATCCATCCGTTAAAAGCCATCGCCGCCACCGCCAACCCGACGAACATCCAGCGCCACGCTTTGCCCTGCGCGCGCAGCGCGCCAAGCAGCACCTCAAACAGCGGCGCCAGCGACAACGCAATCAAAAGCACCAGTGGCAGATGGTTATAGTTGTGGGTCAGCGTCTGGTGCGGCAGCGTGACGCTGTACAGCGCGTAGCCGCTCCACAACCCCACCAGCGTCCAGCGATACACGCCGCGCCCCAACAGCACTCCTGCAAGCCCGGCAAACAGCGCCGTAAGCCCTAAAAAGCTGCCCAGGAAATTCAGCCAGCGCACATAAAAGCTCGGCTTGAAGGCCAGCGGCAGCAGGGCTACAATCCAGTTCTGCACGTAGCTGCCCGTCGAATCGCCGCTGCGACCTAAGTAAAAGAGCGCTCCGGGCAGCACCGCCAGCGCCGCCATCACCCACACCTGCCGGTTGGGCAGCGCCTTGCGCCAGCCAAGCGTCGCCAAAACAACCGACAGCAGCAGGCCCACCATAAAATACAATCCGGTCGCCTTGACCAATACTGCTAGCCCCGCCGCCATTCCGGTAAGGATCGCCCATTTCCATCCCTGTCCTTGCGCGTCGTCTTTCTCTTCGCTCCAACGAAACGCAGCATAACTGGCCAACGCCATCAAAGCCACCAGCAGCGGGTCGGGCTGGAAGGAGCGGCTGGCAATTACGCTAAAGGGCAAGAACAGGTAATAGCCCAATCCCAGTATGGCCGCGTCGCGCCGCGTGGCACGCGCCGCCAATGCATACAAAGCCCAGCCGCCCAGCACCCAAACCAACGAGGAGATTACTCGCGCGATCCAGAGCTGTTCGCCCCCCGCCAGAGCGTAGCCCGCAGCCACCACACTCTCCATAATCGGTGGTTCCAGCTCCGCCACCTGCGCGCGCATACCCAGTGCCTGCTCTTGCCGCTCCAGGTCTTCGGACGTTGAGATTTGATAGTAAAGGCTGCGCGCAATCAGCGCGTCCCGGTATTGCCGCGTGGGGTGGAAGTCCATTGGCGGGTCGGTCAGATCAATCATGCGCAGTCCGAACCCGACCACCAGCATCAAGGCCAGTAGCACCCGCGACCAATCCACCCTCAACCCCTTCGCCACTTTTCGCTCTCTAGTGCTTTTAGCCATTCTTATTCCTAGGGGCGCAGCATGCTGCGCCCACTGCCCTTTGCCTACTAAAACAAGGCATCATAATCAACCTTCGGGAACACCTGCAACTTGCCGCCAATCGTCGCATCCAACACCTGACGTCCGTCCGCCTCATAGGCCGCCCGCGCCATGTGATAGGCCCGTTCGGAAGCTTCAAGATCAGGCAGCTGCCAGCGGAAGCCCTTGCCAAAATAGCGTTCGTCGAAATGATCCCGGTCCGTCCCCTCAGAAACCACAGTCGTATTCGGCGTCCCCTGCGTCTCGAAATTGTGATCCACCCCGATCAGCACCACCGTCTCGAAACCCATATGGAAAGCCAGTTGCAGCGCCACGTAGGTCACCGTCGCCCCCTCCCACACTCGCCCGCGCACATCCCGCGCAAATTTCGGCCGCTCATAAGTACTGAATAGGAACATGGTTTCGTCATCCGGCTGTACGAAGCGTCGTGCCCGCCAGGAGAGGAATTTCGGCATCTTTAGCTGCTCTATGTCCTCCGCTGTCTGCTGCACCACCAGGTCGTTCACCGCCACAAAATAACTAGTCGCAAAGCCCCACTCCGCAAACGCCAGATAAGCCCGGTTCATCCCGAAACTCTGTTTCCCCTTTAATTGGCTCATGTCTGTCTGTTTTAGGCTGGGTCCGTTGCCTACAATAAATGCGCGCTCCCCTTTATGCGTGTCCTTCAAGGCCGCCAACTTCACCATGCTCGCCCTGCGCCAGGGGTGCAGCGTCGCCAGCGGCGTCGCCGCCAGATGGCGGGCGACCAGCCAGGCGTCCCGCCCCGCCCGCCAGATCGGCTCCGGGGTCAGCGCTTTCAATTGCTGGCGCACTTGGCTCACTCAATACTCAGCCGCGCCGTGGCCCCACCATCCACCACCAAAGGCTGCCCTGTAATATAGGAAGATTGCTCCCCATCCGCCAGGAAATAGATCGCCCGCGCAATTTCCTCCGGCGTCCCGATCCGCTTCAGGAGCACCTTGTCCGCCAGCGCTTTGCGGTTTTCCGCTGCGCTGTCTCCCGCCAACATCTCGCGCGCCAACCCGGCCGATAACATATCCGTGTCTGTAGCTCCCGGCAGCACGGCGTTCACCCGCACCTCGGGCGCAAATTCAATCGCCATCGAGCGCGTCATCGCCAGCAGTCCGCCCTTGCTCGCCGCGTAGGCGCCCAATCCGGGCGAAGTCGCCACCGCATGCACGGAGGCCACGTTGACCACTGCGCCCTTAGATCGCTTCAGCGCCTCCAATAACATTTTCGCCAGCAGCCAGGGCGCACGCAAATTGACCGCCATCAGCGCATCCCACTCCTCCACCTCGGTCTCCCCCAGTGGCTTCGTCACCTGCAGCGCCGCGTTGTTCACCAGCGCATCCAGCCCGCCGCCCACCTCGGCCGCTAGACGCACAATCTCCGCCGGCTGGCTCAAATCTGCTTGCACGTAGCTCACACCCTTGGCGGAATCCGCGGCCTCCGAGATATCCGTGGCAATTACGCGCCAACCCTGCTCCACGAACACTTTGACAGCCGCTGCGCCAATCCCCCCGGCAGCCCCGGTGATCAAAGTCAGTTTCTTTGAATTATCTGCACTCATAATCGCCAATTGTATCTAAACTCAACCTATCACACCCCAATCTTGTCATTCCGAACGCGGCAAAGCACTAGCCAATCGCTAACAAAAATGGCCCCCGCACAATGCGGGGGCCATTTCAAAAAACGATCGTAGGCGAAGCTTACTTCTTGCTAGCGCTCTTGGAGCCTTGCAGGTCGCCCATCCAGGCTTCAACCTGCTTGCCGGCCACATCACGCGCCCCCAGCCCAAAGGCCAGCGCGGTTGCCACTGCGATGGCGCCCAGCAGGATGCCGAAAGCCAGATTCACAGTTTCGCTGGCCACGCCCAACTGCTGCAGTGCCAGCGCCACGACAAAGATCAGGATCGCCGTGCGCACGAAGTTAGCCGTAAAGTTGGCCTGGGTGCCGCTGGCAGTCACGATCACGTCCCGCGCCAGGTTGGCCAGATACAGACCGATAGCAAAGATCATCAACGCCACAATGGCCTGCCCACCCCAGGTCGTGAAGTTTGCGATCATCACGCTCAAGGTCGGCAGCCCCAACAAGCTGGCCGCTTCAGCCGCAGACAGCAACATCACACCCACCAGCGCCAGCGAGCCAGCGATCTCAGAAAGTGTGCGCTGCCCAGCTGCAGGCTTCATGCTAAAGCCCAGCCGCTCGGGAACGCTATCCAGCCCTACGCCAGCGAGCACGTTCGTCACCAGCCCGGCGATCAGCTTACCAACGTAGTAAGCAACCGCCAGCACCAGCAAAGCACCGAAGAAAGCCGGAACCCCGGTCAGAACCGTGGTCAGCATGCTCACTGCCGGAGCCGCGAGCGCTTCGATGCCCAGGGAATTGATCGCCGCAATCACGGCCGGAATCAACACCAGCACATAGACCACTGTCCCAATCAATTGGGTCAGGCTTTGGCCCTCTGCTCCGATACCGACGCGCTCGCCAAAGCGATCCACGCCGGCCGCCCCCAGCAAGTTTACGGTGATCTGGCGCACAATGCGCGCAATCACCCAACCAACCAGAAGCAAAACAGCCGCCCCAAAGATGCCCGGGATTGCGCCAAGCGCCCCATCAACCACACCCTGCACAGGTCCCACCAGCCCTTGCATGCCCAGCGTGCTAAGCACCGCCGGCAAGAAAAGCAGGAAAACCAGCCAGAAAATACCCGTGGAGAGCGATTCGCGAACAGATGCCGATTCGGCCTCAATGTCCGCGCTTTCCTTCAAGCGTTCTTCGAGTCGCAGGATGCCCAGTGCACGCGAGACCAACATGCGCGCGACGCTAGCCACAATCCAGGCCAACAGCAGAATTAACGCTGCGCCAAGAAGTTGCGGCCCGGCCGAGAGCACCTGATTCAACAGATCGCTGAGTGGCGAGGAAATTGCCGTCAGCTGCAGGGTCTGGAAGAAAGCGATCAGCACAAACAGCATGATCAGCCAGAACGCGATCGCCCCGGCCCAGCGTTCTACATCGGGCTGCGCGGAACTATCGCCATCCATCGCCCCGTTGAAACGCTCAACCAGGCGCGTGCGCTGGATCAAGCGGCGCACAAGGAAGCCCACCACGCGGGCCACCACCCATCCGCCGAGCAGAATGCCTAAGGCAATCAGCAGATTGAGAATGTTTTCGCCGGAAAACCCGGCAAAAATGTCTCCAAAATTTTCGAACATATTGCACCTCCTACATAGTTTACGAAAGGTTCACTGATAACCCCAGTGAGAACCAATAGATGCGGTATAAATGTCCCATTAAGGGATCAATTTTTTAGCTCTTTTTTGAAGCTTTGCCCGCAAATTCTCCCCCTAGATTCCATTGTACCAAATTGACTGGATCGGCCTCCCTAAAGGCTCTTCCGGCCCCCTATCCGGGCTGCGCCTGGCCGCCTTGTTCACGCCGATGGAGCAGAAAAAGCGTCAGCATAACCACCGGAAACAGAAAATCCCAATACACCACAATGCCTGTGTTGCTGGGGGAAAGGTTTCCTTCTTGCAGAATGTGCAGGATGTGGGTCAGCCCCGCACCCCATCCAAAGATCAGTTTCATCACAATGAACGGAAACCAGTACGCTCGATTCCAAAAGCCCAGAAAACCCACCAGGCCGATGCCGATGGATGCGAACCCCAGTTCCATCTGGAATCCGCTGTTCAGCGGCCAGCCAATCCCCGAAGCCACTTGGTCCGCGAAAATGATGTGACCGAAAAACCCGCTCATGATCGTAAACCAACCCGAAAGGCCGATGGTCGTGATCGCAATCGTCTCAACAACCGACTCTGTTCGCCCGGCCTTGCGTCCCAAATACAGGTTCAGCGCAATAAAAAACAACGTGAACCCAATCTGAAGATAAATGTTAAATCCTGAGATTTCAAAGAAAACGCTAATCAAAAACTCCTGGCCCTGGGGTGGGTTTGTCGTGTTAAAGCGTGCGCAGTCCCACGGCCGATCCAAACAAGCCCTAACAGCCGGTCATTATAGTCGGATGTGATCCATTCACACCCATCCGCGACAAACAGATACTGTTTCAAAAAAGGGACATTTGTCATGCTCATTTGAAGGCATTCCTACCATCAGTTTTAGCGAACACTCGCGTATTCTCTAGGAAAACCCCTTCCGCCATAGTGAGAGGAAAATATGCCCGCCAAAAAACAACTTGCCCTACTTGTTTCCCTACTGGCAATCACGGCGCTGTTAAGCGCCTGCGGCCTGATGACCACCGAAGAATGGACCTTGCGAGCCACGATGTCGTCCATGCAAGATCAGATGAACACAATGGCCGGAGCTAGCTCGGCGGATACCAATCCTCAGATCGAACCCCGATCCGTTGCCGAGGCCGCCGATGTCTCCTTCACCCTGCGCGCCGATCAGGATGGGTCCAGTCTCGTGTTTATTGGCGTCGGTGGCGAAATCGACGGCATCGTAAACCCCTCCCTCAACGTCGAACTGGGCGCAGTCGTCGAGATTACCCTGATCAATGGCATGCCCGTCGAACACGACTTGCGCATTGACGAATTTGGCGTTGAAACCGGTTCCCTGAAACAGCTAAACGAACAACGCACCATTAAGTTCCTGGCCGATGAGCAAGGCAGCTTTAGTTATTATTGCACGCTCCCCGGCCATCGGATAGCGGGCATGCAAGGGCTGCTCATCGTCGGGAGCCCCTCCCAAGCCGCCGAGGCCGTCTCCGTCGTAAAGAACCCCGCCGATCTGCCTGCCCCGATTGGGGCGCGCGCTCCTGAAGTGGTAAAGGTCGAATTGATCGCCCGCGAGGTTACCGGCCAACTCGATGATGGCGCTACCTTCTCCTATTTCACATTCAACGGATCCATCCCCGGCCCCTTCATCCGCGCCCGCGTCGGCGACACCATTGAAATCACCCTCACCAATGAAACCGAGAGCGCCTTTGTCCATTCGGTGGATCTACACGCCGTCAATGGGCCCGGCGGCGGCGCGGTCTACAACCAAACTCAGCCCGGGGAGAGCAAAGTCTTCACCTTCCAGGCGCTGACCCCCGGCATCTTCGTCTACCATTGTGCCACACCCAGCGTCGCCCACCACATCGCCAATGGTATGTACGGCCTCATTCTGATCGAGCCGGAGGGTGGGCTCCCCCCCGTGGACCGCGAATTCTACGTAATGCAGGGTGAAATCTACACAGAAGAAGCCCAAGGCTCGCAGGGAAACCTCACTTTCAGCCACGAGAAAATGCTCAATGAAACCCCCGAATGGTTCACCTTCAACGGCGCCGCTAGCGCGCTCGCTTCGGACGAGAACGCACTGTATGCCAAAGTCGGCGAGCGGGTGCGCATCTTTATGGGCGTCGGTGGCCCCAACTTCACCTCCTCCTTCCACGTCATTGGCGAGATCTTCGATACAGTCTACCCCTTCGGCTCCTTCACCAGTCCGCCCTTAACCGATGTCCAAACCATCAATGTGAATCCCGGTGCGGCCTGGGCCGTGGAGTTTGATCTCGACGTGCCCGGCACCTACATCCTGGTGGATCATGCGCTGAGCCGCCTCGAGCGCGGCCTGGTCGGCCTCCTGTATGTGGAAGGCGAAGCCAATCCGGCTATCTTCACCGAAGGCCCTGCAACACAGTACCCTGCCCGCCTTAAATAAAAAGGGCCCGCACTTGCGGG
>QWJF01000038.1 GCA_009391835.1 Chloroflexota bacterium
CTGACTTCCCCTGGCTTAGCAGAACATCGGCTTCTCGCAGTTTGGTGATGATTTGTTCCGTTGAGTATTGTCGCTTTCTGGGCATTGCCTGTCTCCTTTGGCCTGATCCGTAACATTGTATGTGGATCAGGTTTTGGGGGGCAGGTCAACCGCCGTTTTAGCATTGACGCCTACACCAAAGGTGACGTCCTTATCGCTGACCAGACTCCAACTGCTGCGAAAGGTCCCGGTTTTGTTAGGGGCGGTCATATCCACAGAGACATCCACGCTCTCACCGGGTTTCACAACGGCGGGCAGTGGATAACTGCTCTTTTCCGCCAGGTTGGTGCCATCGGTAAAGCGGATGCGGTAGCCGCTATCCCAGGTGCAACTTCCCACGTTTTTGATACGCCAGATCTTGGAGAACTTGGCTCCTGTGGAGAACAATGAATTGTCGGCTACTGTCAGATCCGACACCAATTGGGCCGCGTTGCAGGCGATTGGGGCGGGGGTGGAGCTGGGCAGGGTAACTGCGGTGGGCGCCAGGGTTGCGGTGGACGCGCCGGGGGTTTGGGTGAAGGTGGGCACTACGGCAGGCGGTTCGGCGGTGTTGGTGGGGCTGGCCTGCACCACTTGAGTTTCCTGCGCCGCAACCTGGGTGGCCTGCTGCGCCTCCTGGGTTTGGGAGATGGCGGCGAAGACATCTGCCGCAATCTGTGTTGCCAAGCTCTTGACATCCAGCGTGGGCGCGGCGGGTGCGGCAACCCCGCAACCCACCAATAACATGGCCGCGAAAACGGCCAGCCATCGGGTTTGATTTGCACGTGTTTCCATCATTTTTTCCTTTGCCACTCTTGGGCTTGCCGCAAATTCCATTTGTGTTGCGCACAATTTGCGGTAAAATCAAGAACCGTTTCATCATTCCATATTGATGAATTGGTTTTCGTAAATTACGGCGAGAAAATTATAGATAGTTTCTCCCAAAAGTCAATAGGTGAAAACGAGGACACGATGTCGGAATGGAAGTTCATAACCAACCACGGGGCCGTGATGCTGATCATCAGCCAGCAAGGGCGCATTACGGCGCGCAAGCTGGCTGAACGGGTGCGCATTACGGAGCGATCCGTGCTCAACATCATCAAGGATCTTGAAGATGGCGGCTACCTGACCAGGAAAAAGGTGGGGCGCGAAAACGTTTACACGGTCAATGCCGAGGGCGCGCTGCGGCACCACGAAATTCGCTCCTTCCACGTGGGAGAACTGGTTGAATTGTTGAGCAAAGCCGATCTGGAGAAAAAGTAGCTTTCGACGAATCCTGTTAATAGCTACGTTCATAGCGGATTCGTATCATTATTAATGGTCCAAAAGCTCCTTGCAGATAAGAGGGCCGCGACAAACGTAGCTGAGGAGGGGATTGGGGATGGTTTTGCTCACTTTTTGTGGGCGTTCATCATAGCGGGGATCAGCCTGCCGGAGATGTTGGCCGCAGGCCAAAGCATAAGCCGCAAGGAGCGCCAATGGTTCGCCTGAATGATTGCCGCTATGGCAAACAACCGGGCGAACCTTGCGCGTGGGATGGCGCTGACATCCTTTGAACAATCAAAAAATCCCCACTGAGTGGGGATTTTGATTTAACCGGATACAGCAAATCAATCAAAGGGATCCTGATCCGTGAGGCGGCGGTAGGCGTAGCGAAAGAGGACGCCCACGGAAGCCAACAGCGGGATGACCACGATGGCCCCCAGAACCCCCTGCAAAATCACGGCGGCCATAATCGCTACGAAGACAACACCCGCATGCATGTGCACGCTGCGCCCAAAGATGCGCGGGCGAATCCAAATGGATTTGATGTTGATCAACACCAGATAAACGCCGAGCACGAGCAGGGCAAACACGAGGTTGGTGAGGGGCAGGAAATTCGAGCCTTCTACAAGCGCCACAACCATCGCCAATACGGCGGCAATAGCGGGGCCAAGATCCGGAATGATGGTGAGCAAGCCGGCGATGACGCCGAGAATGACAGCCCCCGGCAATCCGATGGCGAGCCAGGCAATCGTGAACACCACGCCCACAATCAGCATGAGCAACAGATTGCCGCGGAAATACCCGAGCCAGATGCCCTTGAGCTGCTTATAGAGGCGGCGCATATCAGGCTGCTCCGCCTTTGGGACCTGGTTGAAGACCCAATCGCGCAGATGTTCCCAATCGCGCAGCAGATAGTAAGTGGTGGCAAGTATGACCAGAGCCCAGATCAGGTTGCGGCTGGTGGCTTCCAATAGATGGAAGGCGTTTTCAGGAATGGTGGCGATACCTTCAGTCACCAGGTTGGAGAAATCGGGAAGGACACGCTGTAAATCAATTTGGCGGCCGAGGAAAATCAGCGGTTCGGCAACAAAGACCTGAACATCGCTGAGGATTTCCTGAAAATCAGTGGAAAGCACCTGGGATTCGGTCACCAGTGCCGGGGAGAGGATTGCTCCTAGGCCAATCAGTAAAGCAAGCGTGATGAGTAAGCCGAGGGTGACGACGGTGGATTTGGAGAGGCGGGTGCTGCGGTGCAGCATGTTGACGGAGGGGTTAAGGACAAAGGCAATCAGCGCGCCGATAACCAGCGGACCGATTAATTCGCGGACAAACCAGAGGGCGGCCAACATGAAAAGAATCAGAGCGGTTGCCAGCCAATAGCGGAAGGTTGAGTTCCAGGGTTTGCGCATAGATGGATTATCCCCTTTCCAGTGGATATTGTAAACGCGGGTGCGCCTACAGCATAGTATACGTGTCTGGCTTTATTTGGTTGTAAGGGCAGTTGACATTTATTGAGCCGGGATTATTTTCCTCGTTGCTATTTGGAAAAGGCGATATAGGCCCTCAGGCTAATGCCGCTGAGTACACCTGTGAGATGGGTAATCAGAAAGGGGCCAACGCTGGTATCGATATGCAGGACGCGCGAAAGGTAGATGTAGGGCGCCCAGGCCAGCACCCCAAAGTAGATCAGGAGCTTGCTGGTCAGGGCTAGCTTTCGGTTTCCGAGGTTGTGTTCAAGGCCCTTGGTTTGCAATTTCAGACGCGCCCCACCCAGCACGCCTGCCAAATGCGCAGCCAGGAAGGGGAACACCGGCACATTGGGGCGCTGCCCGACAAGATAGAAATAGGGCAGCCAGGCAGCAACCCCGAAGGCGATCAGCCAGGATCCCCACATATCACGATTCAACATAAGCTGTTTCACGCTAACTAAGCTTCTCTTGGCGTCTCGTCGCTAGCCGACTTTTGCGGTTGCTTTGACTTTTGCGGCTTCCGGCTCACGCGTAGTTACGATAAAGCCGGCAAACATCAGGATAGACGAAAGCAGCTCGCCCAAATAGAGATATTGCCCATAACCTAGGCGAGTGAGCGAACTTGCAAAGCCGATCAAGAGCGCGCCGGCGGCGATTAGCACGTTACCGACGACGCGGTTGGAAAGCACCTGTTTTCGCCAAAACAAGAATGCGGACCAAAGCGCGCCACCTACCAGTGTGAGCAGACCGTAAATATTAAAGAAGGGGGTGGTGAGGCGCACGGTGGAGCCCAACGCGAGCAGGCCGCGGGTGACGGTCACCTCTTCGCCGCGGTAAGCGATCTCGGCGGTTTGCTTTCCGGGGGCAGCGACCTCGCCCGGATCCAGGCGCTTGGTGCCGTATTGCTCGCTCACTGGCTTGCTGGTGGTGAAGACCGATTCATCCAGGTTCTGGACGGCCTGGAACATCAGCGAGGTGGCCCAGAGGCTGGCCAGCACCAGGAGAACGGTGACGCCTTTCACTCAGCGCTTGCGCACCAACAAATTCAAGGTGCCATGCCCGATCCAGGCAGCATTCAGCGCCGCGCCGAAGAGATACCAGGAGAAGAAGACCCACTTGTTCCAGGCCAGCGCCAAATAAGCTTCGGCGAAACTGCCAATGCCAAACATAGCCAAACCGATGCCCCAGAACAAAAAATAGCTTTTGCGGCTCTGGGCATAGCGCTTGAATACCAGGATTACGAAGACCAACATGATGGCTGAGGAAATGAAGGGCAGGATGAGATTAAGCGACATTCGATTACTCCTTGAGGATTAGTAGTGGACCACGCCCAGCAGAACCTCCGAAGCAAACACAATCAACGCGCCGGTAAGCACGGCCATGACAATCAGGATCAGTGGAATGCTTCGCCCGCTCAAGGCCGACGAGCGAGACGTGGTGCTCCGGGTTCGTTGTGTTTTTCGAGGAGTGCGGGTTTGGTCGGTTTTCATTGCGATTGCACGAGCCCATTGTGCGTGCAATCGCCAATCCTGTATACGGAGGATGGAGTAGATTCAATAGCCTTTGGTAGGAATCAGCGCTTTCGGTAGATTCGGATGGCATTAGACCCATATCCGGCCGAATTGCTGGCGCATTCAAACAGGCGCGTGAATAGTTTTTGATAATGAATGAAATTTATGGAGTTGCTTGTTAAGGTTGGTAAATGCGCGTTGCGGGTTTGAAAGCCGCCCAGGAGAACCAGAAATGATTGATGGCCACCACAGGTTCGAGTTGCTCTCCCGCCAGGGAACCATCCACGGCCAGGCCGAAGATATTCCAGGTGCTGGCGGTTTGCTCGTCCTGGATGAGCTCGCCATCCAGGGCAAAGGTGAGCGTTTCGCCGTTGAGGTTGCGCGAGAAGGCCGCGGCGGCGCCGACTTCGCGCCCGCTGCCAGTGAGGCCAGTATCCAGCGGGGAGACCACGCCCGGCTGCCAGAATATAGCGATCGGCTGGCCATCTATCGCTTCATTCACCACGCTGACCTCGGAGAGAATATCGTAGGTGAAGGCAATCGCTTCGCCGCCGGATTCAATGGTCAGCACGCGGGTCATCGGGGGCATTTCATTTGGGGTGGCGGGGCCGCGGAATAGGAAAGGCGAAGAATTCACATTGTCGTAGCCGACGTAGGGGTTGCGCCCATAATCACGGAAAAAGCCAGTTTCGCGGGAGAGCACGTCGCCATCCGGGAAGGCAGCTTTAAAATCCTGCCAGGCGACAATCAGGCCGGGATAGAAGGCAAGCTGCTCGCCGGTCAGTTCGCCAGCGACGGCTTCGCCATTGGCTTGCTGCCACCAGGTTTCGGTTTGGCGGTCGTACATGATCAGGTTGCTGAAACGCAGGCGGCCGGTGGTGCCGAAATCCAGCACGCGATCACCCAGGGCGCGCTCAAAAATAATAGCCGTGTTGCATAGCGGGCAAAAGGTGACTGTGAGGGGCAGACCGCCAAGTTGATCGTTGGCAATTTCGTGCCACATGAGCACCTGGATGGGATAGGCGCGCGCCAGCTCGCCGACTTGCACCTGAATCACCGGCTCGTTGGGCTGCAACCATTGATCAGCCTGGCTGACCGTTTCGTAACTTGGGTTGTCTATCGCCGGAATGCCATCCTTGGGCGGGCCGCCTGAGAGCACCTGGTCGTAGGGGATGGTGTGGATGCTGAAATCGGTGGAGAATTCGCCGGGCGAGGTGCGCGGCGCCGCGCCCTGCGTGGGTGGCGGGGTGGCGCTGGGCTGGGCGGCTGCGTCAGCCACCGGCAATTCCACTTGGGGAGCCGTACCCGAGCAGGCAGCTAACAGGAAAACAGTGGCAAGCAACAAAGCGGGCAATTTTATTTTCATGGGAAGCAAACCTCACGCCGCTTCCAGCATCTTGGTGCGGATCACGGTCTCGCTGGTGAGGGTGCGGTGCACTGGGCAGCGCGTAGAGATTTCGGTGAGGCGCTCCAATTGGGCAGCATCCAAATCTCCGTTGAAGCGGATCTCGGCTTCGATAAGGTCCACACGTGCATCGGGGTCAGAGTCGCATTCTTCGCAATCTCTTGCGTGAACTTTGCGGGTGCTCAGTGAGACTTCCACTCCTTCAAGCGGCCAGCCCTTGCGCTTAGCATACATTTGAACAGTGATAATTTTGCAGGCGGCCAAAGAGGCCAACAAGAGATCGTAGGGGTTGGGTCCTTGATCCTCCCCGCCAACTGCCACGGGTTCATCAGCAATCAACCGGTGCGTTCCGGCATTGATCTCCACTTGAAGGTTTTCTAGACTGCGGGCGGTAACGGCCATTGGTTTCCTTTGAGGTATGAGGTTGTAGTAGATGGATGAGGTCAAGCAGCGGGATTCTTACATGAATAGAAAATAAGTTCAAAGATTAGCTTAAGATGTAAGGAAGGAAAGCTATTATTCGTCCGAGTAGCGAGGCAGCCATGCAAGACATCAAGATTGAAAGCGTCCCAGCGGTCAGCACGGCGCAGATGCGCGAAGTGGACCGGCTGATGGAAGAAGACTACGGCATCCAACTGATCCAGATGATGGAGCTGGCCGGGCGCAATTTAGCGGAATTAAGCCGAATTTGGCTGGATGGCGACCTGGCAGGAAAGCGGATTGCCGTCCTGTGCGGCGCGGGCGGCAACGGGGGCGGCGGAATGTCTGCGGCGCCCCAGCTCGCGAACTGGGGCGCGGCCGTGGAAGTGGTGCTGGCGGCTGAGGCGGGCGCGTTGAAGCCGGTGAGCGCCCACCAGTGGGCCGCGGTGCAGCGCCTCGGGCTGGCGCGCACGACGATCGCGCTGGATGAAGCCGATCTGATCCTGGATGCCCTGCTGGGTTATGGCGCCCAAGGCGATCCGCGGGCGCCCATCGCCGATTGGATTGAAGCGGCCAACGCCTCTGGAGCGCCAATCCTGGCGCTGGACGCGCCCAGCGGGCTGGATACCAACAGCGGGCGCGCGGGCAATCCCAGCATCCGGGCGCAGGCGACGATGACGCTGGCGCTGCCCAAGACCGGGTTGCTTAGCGAGGAAGCCAAAGAAATTGTGGGTGACTTGTTTTTGGCGGATATCGGCGTGCCGCCCCAACTCTATGCGGAAAAATCGCTGGGCTTGAGCGTGCCGGATTTGTTTGGGCAGGGAAGCCTGGTGCGGCTGGTATAACGTAACGTCCCCTTGCGCGCAACAAGCATGGGGCCGCTAAGTTTCTTGACCCAAGCAGTACAACTGCCTATTTACTTTTTCCCAGCAAACCCAATAATGGTCGCAACGTTCATGGCAAACAGGTTTTGCCTGGCTGTGGAGAGAGGGCTGGTGCCAACATGTCCGGGAAACTCGCTCAATCGCATCTCGATTGGATCCATCTCAGTCTGTTGGCGGCTTTACTCGCAGCAGCGGCCGGCTGTGGATTAAGAAATCAGTCGGCTCAGGCGGCGATTGCGGACAGCCAGAGACAGCCGGAAGCAAACAGCCTAGTTGATTCCAATGCTGGTTACGATGTTGATGAGGTTCAAGGGAGTTCCTATGTTGAAGCGGGGGGCATCCAAATAGAAGCCTCAAACTTCAGGGTCGAAGGAGACTATTTTTGGGCAGACCTGTGCTACGACAGACCCAGCCAGGCCGATTGGCTTTTGGGCACGTCTCGCCTGGAACTGCCCGATGCGGCGATTAACTCGTTCGCACTTGAGTTAATTGACTATAGGACCGGATCAACCAGCGTCGGGCAGCGCTGTGATAAGGTCAGCTTTCCGATCGAAAAAACGACTAAGCTGGACTCTTTCCGCATCGTGGTTCCCCAGCTGGAAATCTCATGGCCGGACAGGCAGGATTGCGATGCCGCCCAGATCGAACTGGACGCAAACAACTCTGGAATCGCGATCCGCTGCGTGGCAGAGGAGGGCTATTCAGGGTATGAAGTGGACGCCAAGCCCGAAAGCCTCTCAGACGAAGAATTAGCCAGGCAAATTCAAGCCGCCTTTCAGAAGTCTGTCGGAGTGCGCGAAGGCCCCTGGGTCCTGGAGGGCAGCCTGCCCTAAGCCTCACACCCCTTCGTTAAAGACAAGCCTAGCAGCCCTGCAATTGCAGGGCTGCTGTGATTAAGGAGCGGCACAACAATTTTCATCGACTATAATTTTCAAGCACGATTTCCATTCCAAAGGAGTTCTCCCCAATGGCCTTAGACGCCAAATTCAAGCTTACTTACGCCACGATGTACGATCCGCCGGCGGAACTGCACACACGCTTCGAGAAAGAAGTGGCCAAGATCCGCGGCAACCTTGGCCAGGACGTGGCGATGATTATTGACGGCCAGGACGTGATGGCCAACGAGAAATTTGAGAAGCGCACGCCGATCAACACCGAGCAAGTGCTGGCCGTCTTCCAGCGGGCTTCCGCGGAAGAGGCGCTGCCAGCGATGAGCGCGGCACGCAAGGCAGCCCGCGATTGGGGGCGGCGACCCTGGCAGGAGCGCATCGCGCTGGTGCGCAAGGCAGCCGATTTGATTGATGCGCGCATCTTTGAATTTGGAGCGGTGATTGCCCTGGAAGTGGGCAAGAACCGCATGGAAGCGCTGGCCGACGCGGCCGAGGCCGCCGACCTGATGCGCTATGCCTGCGACGAAATGGAAGCCAATAACGGCTTCGTGGTGCCGATGGGCAAGGACCCGCTCAAGGGCTACGAGGCCAGCAATGTCTCCCGGCTGCGGCCCTATGGCGTGTGGCTGGTGATCTCGCCCTTCAATTTCCCGGCGGCGCTGACCGGAGGTCCGATGGGCGCCGCGCTGGCGGCGGGCAATACGGTGGTGATCAAGCCCGCCGAGGATACGCCCTGGACCTCGCGGCTGCTGGCTGAATGTTTCCGGGAGGCGGGGCTGCCGGATGGCGTGGTCAATTATGTCACCGGGCGCGGCAGCGTGGCCGGGCAGGCGATGGTGGATAGCCCCGAGCTGGATGGGATGACTTTTACCGGCTCTTACGATGTGGGTATGCAGCTCTACCGCGGCTTCGCCAACTACCGCTACCCGCGGCCCATCGTGCTGGAAATGGGCGGCAAGAATCCGGCGATCATCTCGCGCAATGCAGACCTGGAGCGGGCGGTGCAGGGGATTTATCGCTCGGCCTTTGGCTTGCAGGGGCAAAAGTGTTCGGCGGCCTCGCGCGTCTTTGTGGAGGCGCCGGTGTACGACGAGTTGATGGGCAAGCTGGTGGCCACCACCGAGGCGCTCAAAATCGGCGACCCCACCGAGCAGGACACCTTTATGGGACCAGTGGTAAACCAATCGGCTTACAACAATTTTAAGGGCTTCGCCGAGGAACTTTCGCAGGCGGGCGACTTCCTGACCGGCGGCAAGGTACTCACCGATGGTGCTTACGGCAAGGGCTATTTCTGCGAGCCGACGATTGCCGCGGGCGTGCCGATGGAGCACCACCTCTGGCAGGACGAGATGTTCCTGCCAATCATGATGGTGCACAAGGTGGAGAATTTGGACGAGGCGATGAAGCTGGCCAACGATGTGAATTTCGGGCTGACGGCGGGCTTCTACGGCTCGGAGGACGAGGCGGATTGGTTCTTCGAGAATATCGAGGCGGGGGTGACCTACGCCAACCGGCCGCAGGGCGCTACAACCGGGGCCTGGCCGGGCTTCCAACCCTTCGGCGGCTGGAAGGCTTCGGGTTCGAGCGGCAAGAATGCCGGCGGACACTACTACGTGCAGCTCTATATGCACGAGCAGATCAATACGCGCATCAAATAGCGAAAGAGCTCCAGAGGCTAAATGACCCTGAATTCTTTTTCTAAAGGATTGGATTGGCGGGCAGCGCCCCGCCCAGCCAGTTTCCTTGCAACATATCCAATCCCGATGGGTATTACCACGCACTGTACAGTACGATAACCGGACAAGCTAACGGTAGTTCACAATGCACATATACCTATGCAGGTAATATTGTTTTGGGAGTGGGTAGAAATATATTGCAAGGTTGTAACTAAAGGATTACTGTGTCGTCAAGCGTACTTCTCAGGGTAACAACGGCAATAATCAGGATTCTGGTCGTTGCCGTTGCCCTGTTCGCAGTATATTTGTTATTGTATGGACAAGCAACAACAAGGTTAGTAGGGGGACGCTCGGTAACACTTGGCAGCGAACCATATCCGGCTGCTATTCTGCCTCTCTTGGCCTCAGTAATGCTGGCAATTGGGAATTTGAGAAGAGTACATGTGTTGGCATGGAGCGGACTTGCGCTTCTCTTGGTATTTTCTTTGCTTTTTCTCTTTAGTAGTGGGGGCTTACTAGTCCCTGTGGCTCTGTTTATTCTTTTTTTGATGACGGTCAATGCTTTTGTTGAAAGAAGGATTACAAAGAAGGTTAATCAATAGCATAGATGCGTAGAGCGAATCGCCACTCTGCAAAAGTCTATTCTGCCCCACCTACATTTACTCTTCTTGAACAGTGGAGGTGACTTGCTTTGTGAGCGCGGCAGTGCTCGAACCTGCAGCCAATGGCTCAAAAGGCCAGAAGTAAAGGATCGAGACTGTTGAAAAAGAAGATTCCGGCAATTTTCAAGGATAACTTAAATTCAATATGACGCTTTGACTCCGCCCCTTTATTGCGGGGCTTTTTTTAATTACAAATTTCAAATTACTCGTCTCTTAGATACTTGCTATAGTGTCTTATGGCTTCCTCCACTACCGATCGCAGCAAACTCCGCCTCCTGGCCCTGGTCGGCCTGCTCTTCATCCTCGCCATAGGTTTTCTCCTCAGTCGCTCCGAACCCATCCGATTGCGCGCTGATTTCACTCAACTCTGGTTCGCCGGCCGCAATCTTCTCACCGAGGGCCGCAACCTTTACTCCACCGAGAATGGCAGCGACCTGATCCGCTTTACCGGCATTGAAACTAATCCCTACGAAGGCAACTTCTACTACCCTGCGCATCTCTTCGTCCTCTACTACCCGCTCGCACTGCTCCCCTTACAATCCGCCCACTTCATCTGGCTCTTGTTCATCCAGATTTGTTTCTTTGTTGGTCTCTGGTTGGTCATCCGCTCCGCAGGTTGGCCGCCCTCCACAAACCAGATCACCCTCTTCCTTATCCTTGCCACGCTCTTCATTCCCACGATCCAAAACACGCTCTTCGGCCAAGTCAACACTATCGCTGTGCTGGGTATCAGCCTCGTGTACCTTGCCCTGCGGCGCGGCAACTTTGCCTGGGCTGGCGTGTGGGCAAGCGCCCTCACCTACAAACCCCAGGCTACTCTGCTGCCCCTGCTTTTCCTCCTGGTCTGGGCGGTCTTAGATCGACGCCGCTGGCGTTTCTTGCTTGGCTTTGGCCTTGCCGCCCTCACCCACTGGTCCCTAGCGGAATTCTTCCAACCCGGCTGGGTACCCGCTTTTATCACCAGTCTCACCAATTATCGTTTCATCCCCTTTGCCTTGAAATCTCCGCTCGATTCCCTTTGGAACCCCTACCAGGTGTTCAGCATCTCCCTCAGTCTGGCTTTTGCCGTACTTGTCTTCCGCCACCGCCGCACGCAAGCCGCTGAGCCGACTTTCAATCTCCTCTTGGCGATCAGTTTCGCTTTGGGCTGGCTGGCTGTCCCCGTGGTTGGCATGAGCAACATGGTTACCGCACCCGCCGCCCTCATTTTCCTCTTTGCTGCCTTAAAGCCCGAACACTCCAGCTTGTACCGCAACGGATTAATTGTAATAAGCGCTATCTACATCCTTGGCATCGCCCTCTTCGTCTTCGGCCTCTCCACTCAATATGGCCTCCACATCGACCTCGCCGAGGCGGTCTACAAAACCGGTCTTTCCCTCGCCATACTCACACTTGCCCTCCTGCAAATCCTCGATCGTCACGCCACTGCCCAAGCCTAAGGCGATTTTTTATGTAACTACTGGTCTTGCCGGTTGTGCTGTGCTTTCTCGACCCAGTGAATAACCAATAGCAAGATCAGGATCACTAGAACTATGGGAAGTATTGCAGCCCCGAAACTGAACAAAAACAACAAGCTGAATAGCAAAAGAGTTCCCAGTCCACCCCATGTTAACCATTGTATATGTCGCACATTTCCGATGAGCAGCAGTAGGGGGGCCAGCAGGAAGAGGAAGGCGGGCGGATAAGGCACGCGCTGGATTTCAGGATTCCGCACCGAATCGTTAATCTCTCCGGGCAAGCCTTCTTGAACAATCGTTACTTGCTGACCAACGATCAATACATAAACGGCAATGAGGGTTAGGACAATGGCGAGAATGCTAACCAATATCCTGGCCACTCTGAGAATACGACTAGTTTGTGTACCCAATTTACTTTCGTTGCAACCCCGCAAAATTGTGTTGCTGACGCCCTTAACGATTTGGTCAGTTTCAGTATACATGCATCCTCAAGCGTCGCTCAAGCAGCAAACAATTTGATATTCAGCCCCATTGTATAGCTCTTTCACTGCGCGTAACTCTGGCGGCAAGCCACTTGGCCGGGCAGCGCGGGAGGACTACAATAGATGGATGCAGTCGCAACGTTTGCCGAATCGGATCTGTATTTTCGTCGCTTTATTGGCGTTGAGCGCCTGCACGCCCGCCAGCGCGCTGACTGCCACACAGAGCCCGGCGAGCACACACACGCCAGCGGCCAGCCCCACCGCCACGCGCACACCGCGTCCCAGCCCCACCCCGCTCCCCGATTTCATCGTGCCGGAGGATTTACAGGATTTGCCACCCTTTAGTGCGGCGAGCATCGAGGGCATCTTCGAAGTCGCTTCGCTGGATATTGGCGTGGATATCGGCGATTTCGCCTTCGCCCCGGTGGAGGGTGGCTGGTCGCTGTGGGTGGCCACCTGGGAGCAGGATTCGCGACTGGAGCATTGGGATCTCTACGCGGCCCGGGCCGTACGCGAGATGGCGGTGGGCGATATTTTTGCGCCGCGGTCGCTGGCAGCCAGCCCGGATGGCCGGCTGCTGGTGACGGCCGACGAGGACGATGTGCAACTGTGGGACGCGGCTACGGGGGCGGCCCTTCCATTTGACTTTGTGCCCTCGCCCTGGCTGGAGGAAGCCGCGCTGCCGCCAAAGGGTGAGCGGCTGCTGGCAGTGGGTTACACCAGCGTTGACGGCACCCTGGCGTTGATTGATCCCGATTCGGGGGAAGACCTGGCTGTGTTCCGCCACGGCGATTACGTAACCGACATTGATTTTTCCAGCGACGGGCGCTATCTGGCGTCCGGTTCGGCCAACGGCACGGTGAAAGTGATTGACGTTGCAGGGCTGCACGAGACCTTTGCCTACGAGGAAAGCGGCTGGGTGGATAGCGTGGCGCTGGAAGGCTCGCCGCCCGCGGCGGGGGCGCGCGGCCACCTGCTAGCCATCTCCACGGGCGGGGCAATCTCCCTCTGGGATGGGGGCACGGGCGAGCTGCATAGCGTGCTGGGCGGGCACGGCAGCGAGGTGGACTCAATGGATTTTTCGCCCAACGGCGAGCTGTTGGCCAGCGGCGGGCGGGATGGCGAGTTGAAGATTTGGGATGTGTCCACTGGCGAGGAGCTGGCCGCCTTTTTCCTGGAGGGCGGCATTCGGCGGGTATTGTTCAGCCGGGATGGCAGCTTGCTGGCAGCCAGCACTCTGCAGGGGCCAATCAGGGTCTGGGCGCTGGATGAATAGGGCGAA
>QWJF01000039.1 GCA_009391835.1 Chloroflexota bacterium
CCTGCTCCTCGAAATGGCGGATGAAGCGTTCGCCGATAATGAGGCGTTTTTGCTCGGGATCGGCGACGCCGGCCAGCGCGCCGAGGAAATCGTCGGCGGCATCCACGGTGATGAGTTCCAGATTCTGGCCCTGCTGGAGGCTTTGCATCACGGCGGCGCGTTCGCCCGCGCGTAGCAGGCCGTTATCAATGAAGACGGCGATAAGCTGGTCGCCGACCGCTTTTTGGACGAGGGCAGCCGCCACGCTGGAATCAACGCCGCCGCTGAGGGCGGCCAGGACGCGTTGCTTGCCGACCTGGGCCTGGATGGCGGCGACTGAGTTTTCAATGATGGCGGCGGGCGTCCAGGTGGGGGGCGCGGCGCAAATTTCCACAGCGAAGCGGCGCAGAATCTCGGCGCCGCCGGGCGTGTGGTGCACTTCGGGATGGAACTGGAGGCCGAAACGGCGGCCGTCGGCGTCGGCCATCGCAGCAATCGGCGCGTTGTCGCTGGCGGCTATGGGGTGGAAGCCTGGCGGCTGCATTTCGATGCGGTCGCCGTGGGACATCCAGACGGGCTGGGGGTCGGCGGGGAGCAGTGGATTGGGGGCGATGGGCGTGAGCGTGGCGCGGCCATATTCGCGCTGGGCGGAGGCGGCCACCTGGCCGCCGAGGGCGTGGGTGAGGGCCTGCATGCCGTAGCAGATGCCGAGGATGGGCAGGCCGCTGGTGAGGATGGCAGGCTGGATGAAAGGTGCGCCATCTTCGTAGACGGAGGCGGGGCCACCGGAGAATATGAAGCCCAGGGGCCGCTCGGCGAGCAGCTCTTCGGCCGGCGTATCCCAGGGATGCAGGCGGCATTCAATGCGGGCTTCGCGCAGCCGCCGAGCGATGAGTTGGCTGGTTTGTGAGCCGAAATCCAGGACAAGGATCATGGACGGTTAATCGGCGAAGATGATCTGACCGTCGTCCATGCTGGCGATCGCTACGAGGGAAATGGTTTGAATGCCGAGGGATTCAAGGGCGGCGCGGCCACCTTCGAAGCTTTTTTCGATGAGGGCGCCGACGCCGACCACCTTCGCGCCGGCGATTTCGGCGAGGCGCACGAGGCCCAGAATGGTGGCGCCGCTGGCGAGGAAATCGTCGATGATGAGGACCCTTTCACCGCTGGCTAGGTATTCAGGGGAGACAATCAGTTCGACGTTGCGGCCCTTCGTGTGGGAGGGGGCCAGCGTGAGAAAAACCTGATCGGGCATCGTTATGGGCTTGGTTTTGCGGGCAAAGACGACGGGCAGGCGCATGTGCTTGGCGGCCATCAGGGCGGGGGCGATGCCAGAGATTTCGGCGGTGAGGATGCGGGTGGCGCCGGCGTCGGCGAAGCGGCGGGCGAATTCGGCGCCGGCCTGATCCATGAGCACGGCATCCACCTGGTGGTTGATGAAGCCATCCACTTTAAGGATGCCGCCACCGAGGTTTTGGCCGTCTTGCTGGATACGATCACGGAGGGCTTGCATGGGTGCGCCACCTGGGGCTATTGTCTAGTCTGGGTGATGAGGGGATTTTACCAGTGGTTCGGAGGCAGGATGAGGGTTTGCTAAGGCGCGGTTGCACGTGAAACAGGGCAATTGTGCTTATGCTAGAATCGCCCGAATTCAATGGAAAATAACAAGATGAACCAAGAATCGTTGACATTGGTGCTGGCCTCCCAATCGCCGCGGCGGGTGCGGCTGCTGGGGCTGGGCGAGCGGCCCTTTGAGACGCGCCCGATGGACGTGGACGAGACGCGGCTGCCCGATGAGGGGGCGCGCGACTACGTGCTGCGGGTGGCGGAAGACAAGGCGCGCGCGGCGGCCCAGGGGCTGGACGAGGATTGCCTGATCGTGGCGGCGGATACCACCGTGGCGCTGGACGGGCGCATCCTGGCCAAACCCGAAGACGCCGAGGAAGCGCGCCAAATGCTGCGCGATTTGCGCGGGCGCAGTCATCAGGTGTATACGGCGGTGGCGCTGCTGCAGCCGGGCAGCGGCGAGGTGACGATGGATTTGGCGACGACCGAAGTGCCGATGCGCGACTACACCGACGCCGAGATAGAGGCCTACGTGGCGCGCGGCGAACCCTTCGATAAGGCCGGCGGCTACGCCATACAGGATGAGGATTTCCATCCGGTGGCCGAGATGGCCGGGTGTTTTGCCAACGTGGTGGGGCTGCCGCTCTGCCACCTGACGCGCAATTTGGAGCGCCTGGGCGAGGGATTCGGCGTGGATATGCCGGCCGCATGCCAGGCGCATCTGGGCTATGATTGCCCTGTGTTTGACGAGGTGTTGACGTGGGCGCAATAAAAAAAATCTTGCTGGTGAGCCTGGCGCTGATGCTGGTGTTAAGCGCCTGCGGAAGTGGGAACGGATCGTCCAATGGAGAACTGCCCACGGTGCAGGTGAACGTGAGCAGCGCGCCAGACGTGGAAGCGGCGGCGGGGGCCTACCTGACGGCCTGGCAGGCGGGGGACTATGCGGCGATGTATGCGATGCTTTCGACGCTGAGCCGGGACGCAGTTTCTTTTGAAGCTTTTGAGGCGCGCTACCGCCACGTGGCCACCGAGGCCAACCTCTTTGATATTCAATACGAGATATTGCAAACGCTGACCAACCCGCGCAGTGCGCAGGTTGGCTACCGGGTGACGCTGCAATCGGCGGTCATCGGGCCGATCACGCGGGATACAGCGATGACGTTGAGCCTGGAAAACAACGCCTGGACTGTTGCCTGGGACGACACGTTGATCCTGCCCGAACTGGCGGGTGGCAACACATTGAGCATGGAGCGCTTCGATCCGGCGCGCGGCAATATTTATGATCGCAACGGCAGCGCGCTGGTGGCGAACGCGGAAGCGGTGGCGGTGGGGGTGTTTCCCAGCCTGACCGTGGAAGAGGAAAACAACGCGCTGCTTAGCCAACTGGCGGCGCTAACCGGCATTTCAATCAGCGAGCTCAACGAGACGATTTTCCCTCAAGACGGTGAGCCGGATTTCTACGAACCGATCGCCGAAGTTTCTGCGGAGGTCTTCAACGCGCGCTTCGACAATATCAGTGGATTCAACGGCATTCGTTACGGTTATTACGATACTCGACTGTACTTTGATCGCGAGGCGGGGGCCAATGCGCTGGGCTACGTGGGGCCGATCCCGGCCGAGCAGGTGGACGATTACATTCCACGCGGCTACCGGATTGACGACCGGGTAGGACGCGTCGGCGTGGAAGGCTGGGGGGAGGAATATCTGGCGGGGCAGCGCGGCGGGGCCCTATATGTGATTAGCCCGGCGGGCGAGATCGTGACGCAGATCGCGCAGACCAGCCCGCAGCCGGCGGCTTCTGTATACACCACGCTGGACGAGGATTTGCAGGTGGCGGCCCAGGAGGCGATTAAGGATTTCAGCGGCGCCATTGTAGTGCTGGAGCGGGATACAGGCCGCATTCTGGCTATGGCCTCTTCGCCAACCTTCAACCCCAACTGGGTGGACTTGAACAATGACAACAGCGAATGGGATACGTATTTCCCGGACGAGGCGGGACGCTTCTTTAACCGCGCCACGCAGGGCCAATACCCACCGGGCTCGATCTTCAAGATTATCACGCTGGCCGCAGCTCTGGAGAGCGGTGTATACGAACCCGAATCAACCTTCAACTGCACGTCTACCTGGACAGGCATCCCCGGCGTGGAACTAGATGACTGGACACTGGAGAAAGAGCTGCCGGCCAGTGGCAACTTGACGCTACTCGAAGGCTTGATGCGCTCCTGCAACCCCTGGTTTTACCAGGTGGGGATGGTGCTCTACCAGCAGGGCTTTACCGACCTGGTGGCGGAGATGGCGCGCGGCTTTGGACTGGGCAGCCCCACGGGCATCCAATCGGCGGTGGAAGTGAGCGGCGCGGTAGAGATCCCGGATGAGAATGCCGAGATCGGCGTGCGCGAAGCCGTGCAGCAGGCCATCGGCCAGGGCACCACCACGATCACGCCCCTGCAAGCCGCGGTGTACGTGGCGGCGGTGGGCAACGGCGGCACATTGTTTCGCGCGCAATTGGTGGAGCGGGTGGAGGCCACGGATGGGCGGGCTGTGCTGCAATTTGAACCGGAAGCGCTGGGCCAACTGCCGGTGAGCGAAAAAACGCTCGCTTCGATTTGGACCGGGATGCGACTGGTGATCACCAGCCCGCGCGGCACAGCCTACAATCGCTTCCTGGGATTTACTATTCCGCTGTATGGCAAGACGGGCACGGCCTCTGTGGAGGGGCGCGATCCGAACGCCTGGTTCATTGCGTTCACCGATGCGCAAAGCCCGAGCAACCCGGATATCGCGATTGCCGTGCTGGTAGAGAACATCGGTGACGGCTCGGAATTTGCAGCGCCAATGGCGCGGCGGGTGGCCAGCCAATATTTCTTCGGCACGAGAGGGCCGCTGTATCCCTGGGAAAGCGATTACGGCGTCCTGGACCCGGCCTATTTTGACGAGACGCTGCTTGATGCGGCCGCCACTGACGATGGCGTGATTCAGGCGACCCCACTCCCATAAGATATTGATACAGGCACTGCGCGGCCGCGTGATCCGCTCGCAATCCGGTTTCTACGAAGTGGAGACCGAGGAGGCGGGCGTGGTGACGGCGCGGCTGCGCGGCCGTTTAAAGAAGGGCAAAGCGCGGGGGGATCTAGTGGCGCTGGGCGATTGGGTGCAGGTGAGCATCCCGGAGAGCGAGGAAGAGGGGGAGGTGATGATTGAGGAAGTGGAGGCGCGCAGCCGGGCGTTGGTGCGCAATGCGCCGCGGCCACGGGGGACTTATCAGCAGGTGATTGTGGCCAACCTGGACCAGGCGCTGTTCGTCATGGCTTGCGCGGAACCGGAGCCGAATTTCGGGTTGCTGGATCGGATGCTGGTGGGGGCTGAGCAACAGGGCATCCCGGCGGCGATCGTGGCGAACAAAACGGATATGGTGGGCCCGGGTGAGCCGAAGCGCCTCTTCGGGCACTACGCCAAGATTGGCTATCGCGTGTATTACACGTCGGCGGCTAAGCGGCGGGGGATTGATACGCTGCGCAAAGTCATGAAGGGCAAACTAAGCGTGATGGCGGGGCCATCCGGCACGGGCAAGAGCAGCCTGCTGAATGCGCTGCAGCCGGATCTGGGGCTGCGGGTTTCGGCGATCAGCCAGGCAACCGGCAAGGGCAAGCACACTACCACGCGGCGGCAGCTCTTCCCGCTGGATTTCGGCGGCTACGTGGCGGATACGCCCGGGCTGAAGGTGTTCTGGCACGCGGACCTGGAGCCGGAGGAGCTGGATGGCTATTTTCCGGAGATCGCGCCGCTGGTGACCCAGTGCAAGTTCAACGACTGTTCGCATGCTGAGGAACCGGGCTGCGCGGTGCTGGCGGCGGTGGAGGCGGGGGACGTGCACTTCGAGCGTTATCGTTCGTATATGATGATGCGGCTGAAGCTGGAGGACGAGTAGGGGATGGCTGATTTGTTTTGGAAGATGGTGAGTCGGGTGGATTCCTCGCTGCGCTCGGAATGACGAGGAAGGGAGTGGGTTCGTAGGTTTGGGCGCGAGGGAGATTATCAGGGGGGTTGCCTGGTTGCCGTGGTGCAGGCAATGCCTGTGAGGGGCAAAGATTAGAGTCGCGGGCGCGACCATTGACAAGCCGTTTGCGACGCGCTTAGAATCACTTGCCAATGGCACAAAGGGCGTTGAACCAAGTTGAACCTAAGTGGCACGGCCTAAGTAGTAAAAAAGTAGTACCTGAGTTAATCTTGTGCTGATAACTGACACGAAGCGTCTGGTTTTACCTCTTCAAGAGGGTAGCTTGGACGCGTTGGGCGATCTCTATGACCGCTACAACCGCCTGGTCTACCGGACGGCTTTGGGCGTCACGGGGGATCCTGAGAGCGCATCTGATCTTTTGCAGGAAGTGTTCCTGCGCCTTTACCGGTTTGCCGGGCGCATTGATCCGGAGCGCCCGCTGGAGCCCTGGCTCTATCGGATGACGGCCAATCTTTCCTATACTTATGTGAAGCGGCGCAAGTGGGTGCAACCCATTGAAGACGTGAGCGACTGGCTGGCGGGGCCGCGCAAGACGCAGCCCACCTACCACGCCGAACAAAACGAGGCTTGGCGCCAGGTAGAGGAAGCCATTCAGACGCTGCCCCTACCGCAACGGATGGTGATCGTTTTGTATTACATCAATGAATGCTCGCTGCAGGAAGTGGCTGAGATCCTGGAGATCCCAGCGGGCACCGTAAAATCAAGGCTGCATTACGCGCGACAGGCATTGAAAGAAAACATGTCGATAAGCGATAGTGTGGTGCAGGGAGTTAATTTTGAATTCACTTGAGCCTCAAACCGAAGCGAGCCGCGTTGAGCGCTCGTTGCGGCATATGTTGAAGAATTGGGCAGGGCGGCAAGCGCCGCCACTGGATGCGCGCCGCCGTTTGCTGCGCACGGCGCGCGAGTTGCAGATGCGCCAGACCTACGGCGTGATGTATTTTTCCAACCAGCACGACACACGCTCGCGGCAGCTGGAACTGCGCTCCTTGTTTTATGCACCCCAATTCAGCTATGCGGCATCGTGGATCAATTTCTAGCCCCTTTGATGAAGCAAGAAAATTGGCAGAGCAGGCGCCTTGTTGACTCATTATTAGAATGAGGTTAAGATGGTGCGTCTTTGCACAAACTTTGCAGAAGCAACTTGAAAATACGAGGCATTGCCGATGGATGGCAATCCTTTTTGTGTGAACAGAAACGGTTCCTGAGACACAGCAGCCGACATCAGTGACGAGGTGAAATCGATTTTGGAAGAAAAACCGGTAGTTCTCGAAATCAAAGATTTGCGCACAGAGTTTCACACGCAGGATGGCGTGGTGCATGCCGTAAATGGCGTGAGCTACAGCCTTCATGAGGGTGAAACTCTTGGCATTGTAGGGGAGAGCGGCTGTGGGAAGAGCGTTTCGATGCTTTCGGTGATGCGCCTGCTGCCTGTGCCTCCGGCGAAGATTGCGTCGGGCTCCGTGACATTCCGCGGCAAAGATATTTTCGCCCTATCTGATGAAGAGATGCGCGATATTCGTGGCAGCCAGATAGCGATGATCTTCCAGGATCCGATGACTTCGCTCAATCCGGTGTTGACCATCGGCCACCAATTGCGTGAGCCGTTGGAGTTGCACCTGGGCATGAATGAGGAAGAAGCGACCGAGCGAGCCATTGAGCTGCTCAAGCTGGTGGGTATTCCCGAATCGGGGGCCCGGCTGGATGATTACCCGCACCAATTCTCAGGCGGGATGCGCCAACGAGTGATGATTGCGATGGCGCTAGCCTGCAACCCTTCCCTGTTGATCGCCGACGAGCCGACCACGGCGCTGGATGTGACTATCCAGGCGCAGATCGTGGACCTGGTGAACCGCTTGCAAGACCACTTCGGCATGTCGTTGATCTGGATTACGCACGACCTGGGCGTGACGGCCAGCCTGGTGGATCGCATCATTGTGATGTACGCGGGCTTCGTGGTGGAAGACGCCTCGGTGGAAGACCTATACGCCGACCCGCGCATGCCTTACACATTGGCGCTCTTGAAATCCATTCCGCGGGTGGATGGCTTCAATGAGAAGCTTGAAGTAATTGAGGGCCTGCCGCCAGATTTGGTGGCCCTGCCCAAAGGCTGCCCGTTCGCGGCACGCTGTGATTTCGTTCAAGATAAATGCTGGGAGGAAAATCCTCCTTTGGAAGAGCACCGGCCTGGGCATTTTGCGGCCTGCTGGGTTGACGTGGATACAGGAGAGCTTCGATGAGCAAGGCAAACGGCAGCAGCAAGGTGCTTGTGCGGGTTGAGAATCTCAAGAAACATTTCCCAATTACGCGTGGCATCCTTTTCAGGCGCCAGGTAGGCACGGTGCGCGCCGTGGATGGGATTAACATGACCATCCACGAGGGCGAGACGCTGGGCTTGGTGGGGGAGAGCGGCTGCGGCAAATCGACCACCGGGCGCTCCATTTTGCAGCTTCACCGCCCGACTTCCGGCAAGGTGTATTACGAGGACCGCGACCTGACGGAAATGGAAGGCGATGAGCTGCGCCGGGCGCGCCGCAATTTCCAGATGATTTTCCAGGACCCTTATGCTTCGCTTAACCCACGCATGACAGTGGAGCAGATCATTGCTGAGCCACTCGAAGTGCACAGCATAGGCAACCGCAAGGAGCGCCATGAGCGGGTGAAGGATTTGATGGGCCTGGTAGGGTTGAACCCCTCATTGAATAACCGCTACCCTCACGAATTTTCGGGCGGCCAACGCCAACGCATCGGTGTGGCGCGCGCCCTGGCTCTGCAACCGAAATTTATTGTCTGCGATGAGCCGATCTCGGCGCTGGATGTTTCCATTCAGGCGCAGGTGGTGAACCTGCTGGAAGAGCTGCAGGAGAAATTTGGACTCACCTACCTCTTTATTGCCCACGACCTCAGCATGGTGCGGCATATTGCCGACCGTACGGCGGTGATGTATTTGGGCAAGATCGTGGAACTGGCCGAGCGCCAGGAGCTTTACAACAACCCACTGCACCCTTACACCCAGGCGCTGCTTTCGGCGGTGCCGATTCCGGATCCGTTAAAGGAACGCAAGCGGCAGCGGATCATCTTGAAAGGGGATGTGCCGAGCCCGGCGCATCCGCCCACGGGCTGCAATTTCAACCCGCGTTGCCCGCTGGCTATTGATATTTGCAGGCAAGAAGACCCCGAATGGCGGGAAATTACGCCAGGGCATTGGGTCGCATGTCATGTTGTATAATGAAATCTACCTGTCTAAGCAGACAAATCCATATGGAGGAGGTGGTGCATCCTTAAGACCCCCTAAAGAGAAGACCCTACTTGTCAAAACTTCTAATTCTAGAGAAGGAGAGAAGCAAAAGAATGAATAGCAAAAAACTTTTCATGTTGCTGGGCCTCCTAATCATCGCGAGCCTCATTTTGAGCGCTTGTGCACCTGCTCAGCCCGCATCTGACACCTCTGGTGATACCAGCAGTGACAGCGCGGACTCAGGTGACAGCGCCGATAGTGGCGATGCAGCGGTTGATGAAGGCCCCGTAACGATCCGCGGCTATGACACTTCCGACATTCCCGACCTGGACCCCCAGGTTGCTGAGGATGTAACTTCGATCAACATGATTGAGAACATTTTCGTGCACCTCACGAACTATGACCTCGATACGGCCGAAGTTGTTCCGGAAGCTGCCACCAGCTGGGATGTAAGCGAAGATGGATTGGTTTACACCTTCCACCTGCGCAACGACATTCCCTGGGTGTATCACAACCCGGTGACTGGTGAGACCACCCAGGTGACGGATGCCGATGGCAACCCCGCCTTTGTGACCGCTCACGACTTCGTTAACGCTGCCCGCCGCGCCTGCAACCCGGACCTGGGTTCCTACTACAGCTCCGTAATTGCACCGCAGCTCGCTGGTTGCTCCGAGGTTCTGTTCGCTGACGATCCCGAAGCACTGACCGAAGACGACTACGCCTCGATTGGCGTTGTGGCTGTTGACGATTTCACCGTTGAATACACGTTGGCATTCCCCGCCAGCTACTTCCTGTCCATGACCCCGATGTGGACGCTCGCGGCAATCCCGCAGGCGACCATTGACGAGTTTGGTGACGCTTGGGTTGAAGCCGGCAACATCGTGACCAACGGCCGCTACGTGCTACACGAGTGGGTTCACGGCGTTCGCCGTTCCATCTGGCGCAACCCGCTGTTCCCGGCGGACCTGGCCGGTTCTGGAAACATTGACGTTTCCGTGACCGACGTGGTTCCGGACACCAGCACAGGCTACGCCCTCTGGCTGGCCGGCGAGGTCGAAACCTCCGGTATACCGGATGCAGAACTTCAGGCTCACCTGGATAACTATCCGGACGAGACCCTGCAGATCGCTGACCTGGCCGTCTTCTACATCAGCTTTGCCTACGACAAACCCCCCTTCGACAATGCGCTAGTTCGCGAAGCCTTCTCGGCTGCGTATGACCGCGCGACCTACGTTGAAGAGGTTCGCCAGGGCCAAGGTATTCCAATGCGCCACTTTGCGCCTCCTGGAATCACCCACGCTCCCCCGATCGATGAGGTCGGTCTAGGCTACAACCCCGAACGTGCCGCTGCGGCTTTGGCCGAAGCTGGCTACCCGAACTGCGAAGGCTTCCCGCAGGTAACCCTCCTGGGTTACTCCGGTGAGGCCACGCTGCGTTGGATTGAGTTCGCTCAGGACAACTGGTCGACGAATCTGGGTTGTGACCCCGAGCTGATCCAAATCGAGCAGCAGTCCTTTGCTGACCTGTTGGCCTCCACCGCCGGCAGCGCTGCAACCGAAGAACGTCCGAACATGTGGACGCTCGGTTGGGGCCCTGACTATGCGGATGAGAACAACTGGGTAGGCGACGTGCTGTGGTGCGGCAACTCCGAGAATCGCCAGAAGCGCGAGTGCAATGCGACTGACGATAAGATCGTTGCTGCTCGCGAAGAACCCGATCAGGCTGTTCGTGCTACGCTGTATCGCGAGATCGAGGAAGAGTTCTTTGGTGAGGGTGGTGAATTCCCCTTCGCCCCGATCTTCCTGCGTATCGCTTTCGTAGCGTCGCACGGTTGGTTTGACTGGACCCCCGCTCTGTTCGGTGGCAATCAGACGTATAACTACTCTGTTGACACTGTAATGCGCGGCGAGATGATGCAATAAGCTGGCTTAGCCAGAGTTAAAGCAACATCGATAGGGGGGCGGCTCCGGCCGCCCCCCTAATCCATCCCCGAATGATCGATGGCAGCGCAAAGGTGAACACCAGACGAGCTTTTTGAGTAGTATCAAAAAGAGAGTGGTCGCTTTTGAGGTGAGATTGATACGGAGGCAGCAATGACCAAATTTATTATCCGACGTGTGCTTGTGGCAATCCCGGTGATGTTTGCCATCGCGCTGGCAACCTTTTTGCTGGTACAGGCTTTGCCGGGTGGCCCCTTTGATACAGTGGGCCAAAAAGCGATGCCCGAGCACATCCGGGAACTGCTTGAACGACGTTACGGGCTGGATCAGCCGATCTATATCCAGTTTTTTAGTTACTTGGGCAACCTGCTGCGCGGCGATTTAGGACCGATGTTGCGCAGTTCCACGCAAGATGTGAACGATATCGTGGCGCAGACCTTTCCGGTTTCGATTCAGCTCGGCCTGCTATCAATTTTGCTGGGCTTTATTATCGGGATCCCTACCGGAATCATCGCGGCGTTGAAACACAATTCGGTGGTGGATAGCGCGGCAACGCTTATTGCGGTGCTGGGGGTTTCAATCCCGAATCTTGTGCTGGGGCCGGTGCTAATCCTGGTCTTTGGCGTGTGGCTGGAATGGCTGCCGATTGCTTTTTGGGGCGCCAACCCGCCTTTTACGCTGTATTTCCTACCACCGCTAACCGCCGATTTTTGGACGCACGCGGTGCTGCCGGTTTTTGCTATCGGCACGGGCATTTCTGCCGGCATTTCGCGGCTTACGCGGGCCGGCCTGCTCGAGGTGCTTTCCGAGGATTACATCCGCACGGCGCGCTCCAAGGGGCTGCGTGAACGCGCCGTGGTTGTGGGGCATGCGCTAAAGAACTCGCTGATTCCGGTGGCCACAGTGCTTGGCCCGCTGTTTGCGGGCGCGGTGACCGGCTCCCTGATCGTGGAACAGATTTTTGCGATTAACGGGATGGGCCGGCGCTATATCCAATCCATCGGGGCGCGCGAATACTTCCTGCTGACCAGCCTGACGCTACTCTATAGCGTGCTACTCATAATTGGAAACATTCTCGTGGATGTGATGTATGCTTGGTTGGATCCGCGCATCCGCTACGATTAATATCAAAAATTCTAGTTAAAGGAACCGCTACGTATGACTGCACAACCTGCCTCTAGAAAACCGGGCCAACCGGTGGATTTGATTGCCGAGAACAAGGTGCGCTCTCCCTTTGATAACGCCTGGCGCGAATTCCGGCGCAACCGGTTAGCAATCGTGGGCGCAGTGATCGTGATCCTGACAGTGGTCGCGGCGTTTGTCGCACCCATTATCACGCCCTATGACTACTATACGCAGAACACGCGCGAAAGCCGAGCCAAACCACTGACGGGCTACAACATCAGTGAAACCCATGCGGAGGAATGCACCTGGTATGGCACGCCGCTGGAATGGGGCTGCGCGATCTACCTGACAGGCTCTGATGCGCTGGGCCGGGACCTTTACAGCCGTATGATCTACGGGACACGCGTTTCGCTGGCGGTGGCCTTCGTGGGCTCCACGGTGGCGCTAGCGGTGGGCATTGTTCTGGGGACGATCTCCGGCTACTTCGGCGGACGGGTGGATAACCTCATTATGCGGGTGGTGGACTTCCTGTATGCAATCCCGCTACTGCCCATCATCATCCTGATGCAGGTCTATTTCCAGGCGTTGGGCAGGCAAGGGGTGACTGAAGGCATTGCGGGTTCATTGCTGCGCTTGAACCAGTCTATGGGCGGCCTGCTATTCCTGTTTATCGCCATCGGCGTGCTGAATTGGATCGGTATGGCGCGCCTGGCTCGTGGACAGGTGTTGGCCTACAAGCATAAAGAATTCATCGAAGCGGCCGAATCAGTGGGCTCTTCACAATCCCGGATTATTTTCAAACATCTGCTGCCGAATATCTTTGGGCCGCTGCTGATTGCCGAGACGCTGGCGATCCCGGCCTATATCTTTACCGAGGCGATCCTGAGCTTCATCGGGCTGGGCGTGAATCCGCCGATCCCGAGTTGGGGCTCGATGATCAATGACGGCTATGCCGGCATTCGATCCAACTCGCATCTCGTGTTGGTGCCTGGAATTGCACTGACCATGCTCACGCTGGCCTTCAATTTTATGGGGGATGGCTTGCGAGACGCGTTTGATCCTAAGATGCGGGGGCGCGCGTAAATGAGGGCACAACGTAAACGAAATCTTTCCCTGCTGCTGGCGGTGGGTGCGCTGGGCCTGGCGGCATTGGCTTGCGCCCGGGCGGGCGAAATCTTGCCGGATGACATTGCGACGGAGCAGGCGATCCCTACGGCTACTCCCGTGCGAGATCTTTCTGCCCAGGCGGAATACCAGATCGGGGAGCAGGCACAGATTTTCGGTGGCTCTTTCGGGGCGCTGGTTCCGCTTTACGGGCAACCGGGCAGCCGCTCTTTTACTTCCCAGATACAGAACAATTCCATCGTGATCATTATTGAGCTGGGTTTAGATGAAGACGGCAATGTTTGGTATGAGGTGGATGGGCAAGCGGGGCAGGGTTGGCTCCGAGGCGCCAACCTTCAGCCCGTTCAGATTGACTTAAGCGTGCAGGTTGAAGAGCCAACTGCTACGCCTGCAGAGTAATAAAAGCTCGAATAAATAATAAA
>QWJF01000004.1 GCA_009391835.1 Chloroflexota bacterium
CAGTCAACGCGGTTGTTGAGGGCAGCAATGAGTCGGGTGCTTTGCGGGTGATCGGGCAGCGCGGGCCGACGCAGCCCGATAGTTTCCTTGTGCTTGCCAAAGCAGAATTGCAGGAAACCATTCAGGCGGCGTTGGAGACAAACAGCGGCGAAGCGCTCAGCGCCACCAGCGCCAAGTTGCTACGCGTGGAGGCCGGGCTGCCGGGTGCGGGCGAACTGCTGGGCGACTTCACGCCATTTGAGGTGGAGTTAGCGGAACGCGTGTCGGGCAGCAAGGGCTGCTACACCGGTCAAGAGGTGCTGGCGCGGCAGGTGACCTATGATAAGGTGACGCGGCAATTAGCGCAACTGGCCGTGGATGGCGCGGTTGAAGTGGGCGCGGATGTGTTGGCCGGAGATAAGCTGGTGGGCAAAGTGAGTTCGGTAGCCACTTCCCCACGCTTTGGCGAACTGGCGTTGGCCGTCCTGCGCAAACCGGCGCATGAGCCGGGCACGCGGCTGGTAATCCGCATCGTGGCCGGTGAGGTGGCCGCGAAAGTCCAGCTCCCTGAATAAACAGCTTACCAGGACAATTAAGCCCCATCAATTACAAAACGGCGCCAAAAGGCGCTGTTTTTGATTAATTCAAGGTCAATTTCAATATATTTAATTTTAGTACTTGACAATCTCAATTTTATTTGTATAATTATGGTTGCAAACACAAACAAAGTTCATTTTTATCAAGGTTATGTTTGTGTTTTAGGAGGCAGCATGTACCAGAATCTGCATACTTACGCAGAAATCCAGCAGCAAAAGTTGCGTGAAGCCAGCGCATTCGAAGCGTTGATCCACGTTCCGGGGCCGAGAACGCCGCGGCTGGGCGAACAGTTGCGCACGCGCACCGGGGACGCGCTGATCCAATTGGGCCTGCGGCTCAAGCCGCAGGCTTTGGGTCAACCCTACCCAGCGTTGCGGAATCGCTAAATGCACGCCCTACCCAACGAATGCCCGGTGTGCGGCGGTGAGTTGGTGCTCACCCATGTGCGCTGCTGGGCCTGCGATACGGAGTTGAGCGGCCGCTTCCATGCGGGTCCCTTTACTCACTTAAACGAAGAGCAACTGGTGTTCGTGGAGCTATTCGTGCGCAACGAAGGCAAAATCACGCGCATGGAACAAGAGTTGGGACTTTCCTACCCCACCATCCGCAACCGGCTGCACGAGGTGATCAGGGCATTGGGCTACGAGCCGGGCGCAGATGATTTCGCCGGATTGAGCGAAGAAGAGCGCCGCCAAATTCTGGACGATCTGGATGGCGGCAAAATCGATTATCAAGAGGCCCTGCGCCTCATTGAAGAAAAGGAAGCCAAATAAAATGAACGAGCGAATTGAGATGGATGCCGGCGCAGACCTGAAGATCACCGTGGAGCGCGTGGGTGGCTCGCTGCAAGTCAAGGGCTGGGAACGCGATATCTGGCGGGTGGAACGCCCCCACGACAAGGACAGTTTTATCCAAAACAAGAACCAATTGAGCATTCGAGCACATGGCGATTGCATTCTGCGGGTGCCTTCCGAGAGCCAGCTCACAGTAAACAGAGTGGGCGGAAACGCCAACGTGTTCGACCTTGAAGGCGAGGTGGCCATCGAAAGCGTGGGCGGCTCCGTGAATTTACGGCGCGTGGGGCCAAGCCGCATCGAGCACATCGGCGGCCATTTGGATGCCAGAGATGTGGACGGCGATTTAACCGTTGTAACGGTCTCCGGCAACGCAACGCTGCGCGAGATCGAAGGCAACATCAACGCGCCCAATATCGGCGCCAGCTTGAACCTGCGCGAAGCTGGGGCTGTCGTGACTGCCGGCGCGGGCGGCAATGCAAACCTGCGTAATGACCTGATGCCCGGGGCGCGGCATTCAATTCGCTGCGGCGGGAACGCCTATTGCCAACTAGAGAGCCCGGCGAATGCTGAAGTGTCATTGGAAAGCGGGAGCGGCAATATCCTGGTAATCACGAACGAGGGCAGCCAAGACCTGCAGAGCCACAAACATACGCTCCAATTTGGCAACGGCGACGCCAGACTGGCGATTGTGGCCGGCGGGCATATTGATTTTCGCAGCCGTGAAGGTGGCGATGACTTTGACTTCGACCTGGACCTTGACCTGGGCGAGAATTTTGAAAACCTGGTGGAAGGGATTACTGACCAGGTTTCCAGCCAGATGGAAGCCCAACTCGAATCACTTAATGAACAGCTCGAATCTCTGGGCGAGCAGTTCAAGGCAACTGGCAACCGTGCGATGCACCAAGCCCAACGACGGGTGGAAGCGGCACAAGGCCGCATTGAACATCGCTTGCAGGGCAAGCGGCACAAACATTCGGGGCGGTCCTTTGCGGCGGCTTTTGGGCTGGGGAACGCGCCGGAACCGGTGAGTGACGAGGAACGCATGAAAGTGCTTGAAATGGTGCAGGAAAAAAAGATTAGTGTAGAGGAAGCCGAAAGCCTTTTGGCGACCCTGGAAGGGCGCGAGCCGCCGAAGCGGGCGGAGAAGGATAGCAGCGCAAAGGAATCCGAATCATGAGCAAAGCTGAACGGATGCGCATTCTCGAACAACTGGAACGCGGAGAGATTAGCCCGGAAGAAGCCGCCGAGCAGCTTGCCAGCGGAAAGGCGCGTCCGCAGGCTAGCGAGGCGAGCACCCCAATGGAGGTACTGGAGGCGCTGGACAAGGGCGAGCTTTCCACCGAAGAAGCACTGGAACGCATTGAGCGCACAAAAAGCAAGGCAGGCGCACATATCGTTGAGCCGCGACAGTGGGCCGACGATCTTCCCGAAATGGAGGAAGCGGTGCAGCGCAAGCGTGGGCCGTGGATGGCGGCACTTTGGTTGGGCGTACTTTTGAGCGTTGCAGGGGCTGCGTGGATGAATGCCCGCTTGCAGGCAAGCGGTATGGATCTCTGGTTTTACTGCGCCTGGCTGCCGCTGGTACTGGGGGTCGGTTTGATCGTGCTGGCCTGGAGCGGACGCAATTCGCCCTGGTTGAACCTGCGCGTGCGCAGCTCAGACGGGGGCAAAGATTTTCGCTTGCGGATGGGCTTTCCGCTACCATTGGGCCTGGCGCGCATGGGGCTGGGAGCGGCCCGGGCTTACATCTCGGATGACAACCGCGTAATCGCGGATATTGCGCTCGACAAACTGGAAGCGGGCTTGCGGCCGGGCGAGCCGATCGTGATCCGCGTGGATGACGAAGACGATGGCGACCAGGTCGAGCTGATTATCGCTTAGAATTCAGGAGACGGACTCATGGCAACCAGCGAAGAACGACTCAAAATATTACAGATGATCCAGGAAGGCAAGATCAGCGCCGAGGATGGCACACGCCTGCTGGATGCGCTCAACAAGGGCGCCAACCGTGGCCCCACCCCACCGCGCGGGCCGGGCCGCCCGGGTGAGGCGCGCTACTTGCGCGTGCGGGTGACCAATTTGGACACCGGGACGGCCAAGGTCAACGTGAGCCTGCCACTATCCCTGGTGGATGCGGGGATGAACATTGCGGCCAGCTTTGTGCCCGGCGTGGCGACCACGGATATCAGCGAGGCGATCAGCAGTGGAATGGTCGGCAAAGTGATCGACGTTACCGACGAAGAAGACCGCGAGCACGTGGAGATCTACATCGAATAGCGCTTTCGGGTGGCCTGATATACTGGACGGGATGGCCGTTCGTGACCCCAACGAAATCTTTGTAAAAGCGGAAGAGCTGCAGACAGCCTGCGAAGGCGAGCTGCATCCAATGGCAATCAAGGGCATTGAGCTGTTCGATGCGCGCCACTTTTGGCACGCCCACGAAGCGCTGGAAGCAGCCTGGATCGCAGAGCCCGGCCCGGCGCGGCATCTTTACAAGGGCATCCTGCAGGCGGGGGTTACTTATTTACAGATTGAGCGCGGAAACTTTATCGGCATGGCAAAAATGTTCGAGCGTTGCAAGAAATGGCTGGCACCCTGGCCGGAGCACTGCCGGGGAGTGGATGTGGCGGCGCTGCGCCAGGATGTGGCTACGGCGGTCCTGCGGGCCAGCGAACTGGGGCCGGAGCGCATGACCGAATTCGACGAGGCGCTTTACCAGTCGATCAAACGAGTTGGGCCGCGCCGCTGAGCCAGGGACCCAATCCAATCTAGATTACTGAATTAATTAAGGAAGCGGATCAGACGCCCATCAAGATCGCGCGGGCGGGAGCGCCATCCGAGTTGGCAAGTTTCAGGGGCAGACAGAAAAAATTGTAGCGGCCCTGCGAGACTTCGCCCAGGTTGAGCCCCTCGACGACCACCACACCAGCCTCGAGCAAAATCTTATGGGTGGGCACCGAATTTCCAAAGGGGGCCACCGATAGATAGTCTACGCCGACCAGTTTGACGCCACGCTGGGCGAGCAATTCGGCGGCGTCTTCATTTATGGACACAAAATCTTCAATGAAGGACCCGTAGCCTTTGGCCCATTGCTTCGAATTGCGCGTGCGAAAAAGCACCCGGCGGGTGCGGGGAGGGATATCGGCGTTCGCCATTGTGTCGGCAGTGATCAAGTCTACGCTATCGGGTAGGTGCACCACATAGGCGCGGCCAACGAGAATCTTGAGGGGCAGATTTTCGACAGTCTCGCCATTCTTTAAGAAATGATAAGGAGCGTCCACGTGGGTGCCGGTATGCACGCCCATTTGGATGTGTGAGACATTGGCATGTTGGCCATCTTCAATTTTTGCTACGCGATGAATATCAACGGAGGGATCCCCCGGCCAAACGGGCATCTCGGGGGAAATCGTGAGAGTTACATCATATGTGTGCATTAGGTTCCAACCAGCGTCCGACTCGCTGACTTGGGCAGTATATATAAAGTAGATGGGGGCCGCCACTTGTGCAACGGTGGAGTTTGCTTAAACCGGGCGCGCCGCTAGGTCGGACAGGATGCGGGCGCGCCAATCGACATCCTTGAGATGGTCGAGGCGGCGGGAAAAGCGCTCGGGCATCAAGCCGAACACGCGCGGCAAAGTGTTGAGTTTGGTAACCCGGGAATTGGCCAGATAATCCAGCCAGGTAGGCGAGATGGGCAAGCGGGGCAGTAAATACGCGGCGGAGTTGACCAGCACGCGCAAATAGGAAGGCCGCACGTTGATCAAGGTTCGGCGCAACCCGGCGGCTTCCATCACCTGCTCCGCCACGCTGCGGATGGTGAGATGCTCGGGGCCGCCCACTTCGAAGAGTGCGTTGAGGCTGTCTTCCTCATCCAGTGCCCAGACGAGCGCCGAGGCTAAATCTTCCACCCATAGGGGATGAATAAGCGCCAACCCATCGCCGGGAAGCGGGAACAAGCCGGGGGCGAGTGCCAGCAGCTTGGCGAGAGGTTCGGTGAAATTATCATGCGGGCCAAAGACCAGGCCGGCGCGCAGAATCGTATACGGGATGGGGCCGTGGCGGATGCGCTCTTCGGCGATGCCCTTCATTTTGATGAACGGATACGCGGCCGCCCGATCAGCACCCAGGTGGCTGAGGTAAACGATGCGTTTCACACCCGCATCGTGGGCGGTTTCGAGCAGATTGCGGGTGCCTTCCACTTCAGTGACATGCCAATCGGGATTGCGCTCGGCCCAGTTTACGCCGGCCAAGTGGTAGACCGTATCCACGCCAACCAGCGCGGCGCGCAGGCCGCGTTCGTCGTCAATGCTGCTGATGGCGGCTTCCACGGGCACGCCGTAGGGCAGCTTGGGCGAGATTGGTGATGGGCGCATGAGCGTGCGCACCGCGTGGCCCTCCTCCACGAGACGCCGGATGAGGCTTTGGCCAATGAAGCCCGTGCCGCCGGTGACCAGAATCATGCCTGGGTTTTACCATAGCGCCCCACTTCGCACCGCGCTTTTGAAAAAGTTATCAGGTTGGCACGCGTCTTGCACATTAAGAGGCATGATGCGCGTAATCCCATTCAACCCCGAACGATTGGGCATCCACTATTTCACGGACGCCGAGTATTACACCACCGAAGCACTCAGCCGATGGCTACCCCGGATCAAGAGTCTGGGTTTCCGTTGGCTGACACTGCGCGCCCCGGAGACGCGCTCCATCCCTGAGGATTTTCTGGAGATGCTGCACGCGGCCAATTTACGGCCCATTGTTCATTTGCCGCTCTCGCTTAAAAACCCGCCTTCGGCAGACGAAGTGCAATCCATGCTCAACGCCTACGCCAATTGGGGTGTGCGCTATGTGGCCTTCTTTGACCGCCCCAACCTGCGCAGCCGCTGGCCCGATACCGGCTGGACGCAGCGCGGCCTCGTGGAGCGCTTCTTGAACGTTTTCAGCCCATTGGCAGAAGCCGCGATTGACGCTGGGCTGAGCCCTGTGTTTCCGCCGCTTGAGCCGGGCGGTGATTATTGGGATACCGCCTTTTTGCGAGCGGCACTGGAGCAAATGGCAGAGCGCAGCGAAGACATGATCCGGGACCATTTGACAATCGGTGCTTATGCCTGGGCCGATCACAAGGAATTGGATTGGGGCATCGGCGGCCCAGAAAACTGGCCTGCCACCTTACCCTATCAAACACCAGAAGGCAGCCAGGACCAGCGCGGCTTCCGCATCTTCGATTGGTATAACGCGATTTCCAGCGCCACGGTGGGCCGACATCTACCCATGATAATTTTGGGTGCTGGAGAGGCTGCCGATGCAGCGCAGACTGCCAACATCCCCAGTGGGCGCAACGTAGCGATGGCCAAGCAGGCCGCGCTGTTCCCGACTGAACAATCCCGCGCCGGGATGCCAGACAACGTGCTGGCCTGCAATTTTTGGCTGCTGGCAGCCAACGAAGGGCGCGCCGAGACGGCGCGCGGCTGGTTTGACGCTGATGGACGACCGCGCCCGGTGGTAGCCCAATGGCTGGCCTGGAAACAGGGCCAGGGCACACCCGCAGCGCGTATCAATGGCACGCAAGTTGCTCCAGGATTAACTAGCTAACCAATGCCCAGTCGCTGCAAAGGCGAAATGGCAAAAGAGGTGCAGCATGGAAATTTTTGAACCCGTCCCCGAAAATCAATTTACAGAAAACAAAGGCGAAGCGACCCCTGATATGCAGGTGCCGGAAGCACCGCACATGGATATTGACAACCCGATCCATGGGGAGCCGATCATTGAGGCACCAATTGCCGAGGTCGCTCCGCTAGCTGCACCCCCGGTGGGACCTGTGCTCAAGGTACTGGGCCTGGGCGGCGGTGGAAGCAACGCCGTTGACCGCATGATCGAGTTGGGTGTGGAGGGCGTGGAATTTATTGCCGCCAACACCGACCATCAATCCCTGGCAAAAAGCCTGGCTCCCGTCAAAGTGCAGCTGGGGCCCCAACTGACCCGCGGGCTGGGCGCCGGTGGCGATCCCGAGGTGGGCTACGCGGCTGCAAAAGAGAGCCGCGCCGAATTGGAAGCCGCCCTACGCGGCGCAGACATGGTGTTCCTGACTGCGGGCATGGGCGGCGGCACCGGCACCGGTGCCATCGCGGTAGCCAGCGAGGTGGCGCGCGCCGTGGGCGCAGTGACCATCGCGGTAGTGACCACGCCATTCGGCTTTGAAATGGGCAAACGGCAGCAGAACGCTCAAAAGGGACTCGCCCGCTTACAGCCGCACACCGATACATTAATTGCGATTCCCAACGACCGGCTGCTCTACGTGGCGCCACACGATCTTCCGATTGATGTGGCCTTCCGCATGGCGGACGACGTGCTGCGCCAATCGGTGCAGGGGATCGCCGAACTGGTCACCCAACCCGGATTGATCAACGTAGATTTTGCCCACGTACGCAACATGATGAAACGCGGAGGCGGGGCACTGATGGCTATCGGCCACGGCCAGGGCGAAGAGAAAACCTTCCATGCCATCCAGCAAGCGCTCAACCATCCGCTGCTTGAAAGCATCTCGCTGAAAGACGCAGCCGGCGTTATCTGTAACTTCAGTGGCGGCCAAGACCTGAGCCTATACGAAGTGGGCGAGGCAATCAGCCACATCCGTGAGTTGACCGGCGACGACGTTGAAGTGGTGATGGGGCTTACTAGCGACGATCGCATGGAAGACCGCGCCCAGGTGATTCTGATCATCACCGGGCTGGGCGCCAACGCGCTCAAGGACCTGGTACCCGATGACGAGCTGGATCCTTATGGCAAGCAAGCGGTCATGGAAGCAGATGATGAATTGAACGTGACTGACACCCTGGAAGATACGGAACCAGCCATCACGCGGGTAGATCTGCAATCAGAGCGCATGCCGGCAGCAGCGCTCAACAATCTGGATATCCCGGCTTTCCTGCGCAAACGGGCCCGTGCGGGCCTAGCGCGTGAAGGCCAGAATTAACGGAGGCATGATGAACTCCAAGAGTATGCGCAGTATCGAAGAGCAAATTGGGCGGCGATTCCCCGAGGTGGCAGGAGCGCGCCCAAAGGTGACCCAGCAGAAATCGGCAGGCGCTTCCAATTACTTGCTTACTTTTCACGGCCGCGCCGAAGGTCCTGGCGGGCGGTCCCTGAACCGCACCGTGCGGGTAGTAGCCAACGAAAACGGCAAGATCCTGAAAGTCAGCACGTCGCGCTAGGCGCAGCATGATCAGCGGACGCGTGGCGGGTTGGTTCGAGCTGATTTTCTGGCGGCTTGCGGTGCGCGTGTTGAGCGTGGCGCGCCCAGTGCAGCGCAGCTTGCTGGCGGCACGCCTGGCGCATCTTGAGCGCCAACAATCCATTCGCCACATTTCTCATCCTTTCGAAAACAATTTGATCACCGCAATTGCAGGCTGGGGGCTGGGCTTGCTGCTGGGCTATGCGCTCATGCACTGGTGGTTCTAGGCTGATGCCCCGCATTCTGACTTTTCTGGAACGGATCAACTGGCGACTGTTCAGCGGCTTTTTGCTGCTGGGCGTGCTGTCGGGCGCATTTTGGGGCGGGTTGAGCGTTTCCGCGGCCCCAGCCTCCTCGACGCCGAATGGACAGCACAATTTCCTGGTTGCGCTGGTGGATGATGCCCAGGTAGACAGTACGGCTTTACAAGGTTTGTGGTTGGCTATCGCCCAACCCGAAAGCGGAGCGATCAGTTGGATGCCGCTTTATCCCGAACCGCTCGACAAGGCGGGCGCAAATTTCAATGAAACACATGGTCCCATCCTGATCAATCCGGGGGACGAGAAGGCCTGGATTGGGCTGGGGCCGCTGCGCCAGCAGGGCGTGCGGTGGGATGATGTCGTGGTGGTTGACTCAGTTGGGCTGCGCACCATCGGCGATCTTCTTGGGGGTGTTCCGGGGGTTACAGCACAAGCGGCGGTGGAGCCGCAGATGGCGCTGCACGAACAGGTCCGCTTCCTGCGCCAAGCGTGCACGAATGGCGCGGCGCTTGCCATTGAGGGCAGCCTGGACGAGGTGCTTCAATTGAACAACGGGGCCATTCACTTGCGAACCACACTGAGCCAATTCGAGTTCATTACTCTGTGGGACCAGTTTTCGAGCCTCAATTTCGAGCTGGCCTGCAGGCATCCCTGGGCCAACTGGCCCGCAGCCACTCACAAGACCCTAAGAAAAAATCATGTGGCCTGGGCTGCCCCTTTGGTAGAATCGCCACAGCATGGTTACCCAACCAGTTTCTCGCAAACCTAGCCCACTCGCTGAGCCCACATTTCTGGCGAAGACTGCAGCCGCTATTTTGGGCGGCCTGGGTTTCTTCGCGGCCGGGTTGCTTCTTTTCTCGGTGGGCTTCAGCCTTATCTATCTAGGGCGTATCTACCCGGGCGTCTCAGTGGGCGGCGTGGATCTCTCGGGCGTGCGGCGCACGGAAGCCGTGCAATTACTGACCAGCCAGATCAGCTATCCACAAACAGGGCAGGCCACGCTCACCTCCGGCGAGCAACAATGGACGCTGACGCCCGCCGAGCTGGGCCTGAGCCTGGATGCAGCGGCCAGCGCGGAAGCGGCCTATTCCTTTGGACGCAGCCTGTGGCCCTGGGCGCGGCTCGGCCAGCAATTCCAGACGCTGCAAGGGCGCAGTGAATTGGCTGCGCGGCTTGTATTCAATGGAGAGGTGGCCCACACCAAATTGAATGAGCTGGCAGCACAGATAAACCAGCCAACAGTTGAGGCGGCGCTTTCCATTAATGGCCTGGAGGTGCAGGTGCAGCCCGGCCAAGTGGGACTCACGCTGGATAGCGAGAGCAGCGCATTGTTAATCGCCAGCCAGTTGCTACGTTTACAAAACGCCGAGATTGGCCTGGTGGTGGTGGAGCAGCCGCCGCGCATTTTAGATGTGAGCGCCCAGGCGGCGATTGCCAACGAAATCCTGAGCAAGCCGCTGCGCATTGTGCCGGGCGGCAATTATGAGGGCGCGCCTGAGGGCTGGACTTTCACGCCCGAAGAATTGGCCAGCATGCTCAAAATCGAGCGCGTGGATGACGAGGAGGCCGCCGGCTACCAGGTGGGGTTGGATGTTGCCAAGCTGGGGGCCTTTGTGGCCGCGCTGGCGCCGGACGTGCTGGCTGAGGCCGAAAATGCGCGCTTTATTTTTAATGACGACACGCGCCAACTTGAGGTGGTGAACTCCGAAATAGTGGGTCGCACGCTGGAGGTGGAACAAAGCATCCAGCACATCAACCAGCAACTGGCTGAAGGCGCCCACCAGATCGAACTGCAATATGACAACCACTTACCCGAAATACGTAACGAGGCAACGGCCGCGGATCTGGGCATCATTGAACTCGTCCAGCAGGTAACCAGCTACTTCTACGGTTCCAGCGCTGAACGGATCCAGAATATTCAAACCGCGGCAGCCCGTTTCCACGGATTGCTGGTGCCGCCCGGCGCGGTGTTCTCGATGGTGGAAAATATCGGCGATATTAGCCTGGATTCGGGCTTTGCCGAGGCGCTGATTATCTTTGGTGATCGCACCATCAAGGGCGTGGGCGGCGGCGTGTGCCAGGTGAGCACCACCCTGTTTCGAGCCGCATTCTTTGCCGGATTCCCAATCGTGGAACGCAACCCGCACGCCTACCGGGTGTATTATTATGAGCTGAACGCCGCGGGTGGCATCAATGCCGACCTGGTGGGCCTGGATGCCACCGTGTATGCGCCGGTGGTTGATTTCAAATTTCAGAACGACTCGGAATATTGGTTGTTAATGGAAACTTACGTTGATCCCTCGGCACGCACGATCACCTGGAAATTCTATTCCACCTCCGATGGGCGCGAGGTAGCCTGGGATACCTCCGGAACGCGCAACGTGGTTGAGTCGCCGGAAACGGTCTACGAGGAGAACGAGGAATTTGCTAAGGGCGAGGTCAAGCAGGTGGATTGGGCAGCGGATGGCGCCGACGTGACCGTGACTCGTATCGTGACACGCGGCGGGGTCGTAATCCTTGACGACGTATTTACGACACATTACCGTCCCTGGGCCGCGGTCTACCAATATGGACCGGGCACGCCGGGCTATCCCCCCAAAACGCAGAGCCCGGTGAATAATTAAGTGAGTACCTGGAAGGTTGAAGGCGGCCAACCGCTGCGCGGTGAAGTAAATGTAAGCGGGGCCAAGAACTCGATTACCAAGCTCCTGGTGGCCTCGTTGCTCAGCGGCGAGCCAAGCCTGTTCAAGAATGTGCCCGATATCGGCGACCGCCAGATTACGCAGGAGATGTGTGAATCGGTGGGAGCTACCTTTGATTTGAAGAGCGCCCACAGCCTGGAAGTGCATGCGCCCGACCTTACGCGCGACGAAGTGAGCAAGGAACTGGCCAGCCGCAACCGCCTAGCGATCATGCTGATGGGGCCGCTGCTGCACCGCACCGGTCGGGCAGTGATCCCGGCGGCGGCGGGCGGCGACCGCATTGGGCCACGCCCGGTTAATTTCCATCTGGAAGGCGTCAAGCAGATGGGGGCCAAGGTTGAGGTGCGCGACGGGGTGTATGTGATAGAGGGCAAGGATTTGCACGGCGCGGAAATTGAGCTGCCCTACCCCAGCGTAACCACCACCGAAAACCTGTTGATGACCGCCACGATGGTAAAGGGGCGCACCACGCTGCGCAACGCGGCTATCGAACCGGAAGTGATGGACCTGGTCAATTACCTGCAGAAAATGGGCGCGATCATTGATTACAAGGTGGATCGCACCTTTGTGGTGGAGGGCGTGGACGAGTTGCACGGCGCCGAGCACCGCCTGATCGCGGACCGTATCGTAGCGGCCTCGCTGGGCGCCGCGGCGGTGGCCAGCGACGGGGACGTGTTCGTGCGCAACGCCAAACAACGCGACATGCTTACTTTCTTAAACACCCTGCGGCGGGTGGGCGGCGCGTTCGAGGTGACGGAAGACGGCATCCGCTTTTTCCGTGATGGGCCGCTTCGGGCCATCCACGTGGAAACCAGCGTGCATCCGGGCTTCATGACCGATTGGCAGCCGCCCTTCCTGCTGCTACTCACCCAGGCAGAGGGCATGTCGGTGGTGCACGAAACGGTCTTCGAGGATCGCTTCGGCTACGTGCGCGCACTGCAAGCGATGGGCGCCGAGATAGCGCTCTACGATAGCTGCCTGGGCAACCGCTGCCGTTTCCACAGCAGCCTTTATCAGCACAGCGCGGTGGTCAAAGGGGCTACCAAGCTCAAGGGCGTGGAGATCGAGGTGCCCGACTTGCGGGCAGGCTTTACCTATTTGATCGCCGCAATCATGGCCGAGGGCAAATCCACAATCCACGGCATCGAACACATCACGCGCGGCTATGAGCATCTCGAAGAGAGCCTGGCCGGGCTAGGTGTCAAAATTCAGAACGTTGAGTAGCGAAGAGGAGTTCCAATGGTAAGTACTGATTTGATTGAGATTTTGCGCTGCCCGAATTGTGTGCAGGAGGGCGAAGGCAATCTCGAGTTCTATAAAGAAACCTGGTTTATCTGCGACGAATGCGGACGCAAATACCCGGTGGTGGACGATATCCCAGTTATGTTGATTGACGTGGGCGATCGCTTCATCAAGACCGCCAAAAAAGATTTGCCCATCCCCCCACCCCGAGACGTTACCGAGTAAGATGCCCGCGGTAGCTGCCTGGCTCGCCGAACTCAGCAGCGGGGACGCGGCGCGAGCCGAGGCGGCAGCACTGCAACCACCCGAAGCGCAGCAGGACGCGCTGGACGGGTTGGCCCGCTTATTGGGCGAAGAGGATGCCGAGGCCCGTTGGTGGGCAACGCGGGCACTGGCTGAATTCAAGCAGGCGGAGGCTGGCAAGTTGCTGGTCGCCGCCCTGCAAGACGAGGACGAAAGCGTGCGGCACACCGCCATGCTAAGCCTGCGCCAAAACCCACAGCCCATCGCCATTGATCGCTTAATCGAATTACTGGGCAGCCCGGAAGCGCTCGAGGCCCGCCTGGCCGGGGACGCGTTGATCGCCCAGGGCAAAGCGGCCACACCGGGGCTGCTGGCGGTACTGGAACCGGGTTCGGAGACGGGCCGGGTGGAGGCAGCGCGGGCGCTGGCCCACATTAAGGACCTGCGCTCGGTTTCGGCGCTGTTTCAACTATTGGAAAGCGATTCGGTGATGCTGGAGCATTGGGCCAACGAGGGCCTGGAAGCAATGGGCATCGGGATGCGCTTTTTTGCTACAGAATGAACCCTTCAAGCACTTCTCTACACCGGTTAAATGGAGACAATGGACTGGATAAATATCGCAGACCCTTATGGTATGCGATAAACCGAATAAACAATTCCTGGCTTCCCAATCAAAAAAACGAGAATCTCGAACTGCGAAATTTCAAGCCCGATATGGGCGAGAAAAACTGGGCGCGCCTAGATCCGAAAAGCTCTCCATCGCGCGCCTTTTCTGATCTATTCTGGATGCAGTTGCCGTGGGAAAAAATTCAGAGCAGCCTCGGCGAGATCCATATTATGGATGCAGGTTGTGGATCTGGCCGCTATGGGCTTAAGTTGAAAAGCTACTCATGCGGCAGGATTCGCAGCTACTTTGGGTTCGATGAATATCCGCACAAGGATTGGAAGAGCCTGCAACAGAAAGAGAGTTTCATCCGGCTAATTCAAGCAGACAGCCGCTCATTTATCGACAACATTCCACCCAAAACTAATTTCTTTATTTCACAATCGGCCATCGAACATTTCCAAGAAGATTTAACTTTCTTCAAGCAAATTCAAGATTTCATCAGTGACCATCAGGTGAACACTTTGCAGGTGCATATCTTTCCCAGCGCAGCCTGCCTTAAGCTTTATCGTTTGCACGGTGTCCGGCAGTATACGCCGCGCACAATATCCAAGATCAGTACGCTATTTCAAAAGAATTCTTATTCAATTCTGTTTGGCCTTGGCGGCGCAGCCAGCAATGCTCTACACTGGGAATACATAACCAAGCCGCTCTACCTGGATCAAATCGGAGATTGGCGCGAGAGCAAATCGGAAACTTACGCCGCTAAGTTACGCCAAGTGCTAAACGAAGACGCTTCCCAGGCTGAATTGATTGAACCCAGCTTCTACGCTCTAGTGGTTCACAGTAACTACAAGGAAAGGCTTTTCTGACAATGTCGAGGCAGCCCCATTCACCCAACCTGACCCTGAGCAATGGGCTTGTTGTTCCACAACTGGGCCTGGGCACCTGGAACCTGGGCCGCGCTACCGTGGACGCTGTGGGCCACGCGCTGGAACGCGGCTACCGCCATATTGACACCGCCGATATTTACGAGACGCATGGGAGCATCGGCCAAGCGATGGCCCAGAGCGGTGTGCAGCGCGCAGAGATTTTCATTGTGAGCAAGCTATGGAGCCATAGCGTGGCGGCAGAACTGGTGGCCCCGGCAGTGGATCGTTTCCTAAAGGAGCTGGGAACTGACCACTTGGATCTGCTGCTGATCCATTGGCCCGCGCGCAGCGTTCCGGCCAGCGATACGCTGACGGCAATGGACAAGGTGCGCCAGGCGGGAAAGATCAAAAGCATCGGCGTCTCCAATTTCGGTATCGAGCAGATGAAGGAGGCGCTGGCCAGCGGTGTGCCGGTGGTCAACAATCAGATCGAGTACAACCTCAACCACCACCCGGAGGATGTGTTGGATTACTGCTTGGCCAATGACATCACAGTAACGGCTTACAGCCCGCTGGAGCGCGGCAACCGACAGCAGGAAGCGCTGGTGGCCGAGCAGGCCACGAAATATGAGGCCACGCGCGAACAGGTGCTGATTAACTGGCTGCTGGCAAAGGGGATGATCGTAATTCCGCGCTCGGCCAAGCCGGCCCATATTGATTCCAACTGGGCCAGCCTGGGCTGGACGATGGAAGCCGAGGATGTAAAGCGGTTGGACGCGGCCCACTAAGATGCCCAACCAGCTCGCCAACTCCAATTCCCCTTATTTGCTCCAGCATCAAGACAACCCCGTGGATTGGCATCCCTGGGGCGAGGAGGCGCTGGCGAAGGCCAAAGCCGAGGACAAGCCGATCTTCCTGAGCATCGGCTACGCGGCTTGCCACTGGTGCCATGTGATGGCTCACGAATCCTTCGAGGATGCGGATACCGCGGCGCTGATGAACCAGCACTTCGTAAACATCAAAGTGGATCGCGAAGAACGTCCCGATATTGACGGCATCTATATGGACGCGGTGGTGACGCTGACCGGATCGGGCGGCTGGCCAATGAGCGTCTTCCTGACGCCGGATGGGCAACCCTTCCTGGGCGGCACCTATTTCCCGCCCGTAGCGCGCCACAACCTGCCGGCCTTCAAAGATCTGCTCCAGCATGTCCAGAGACTGTGGGCCGAGGAGCGCGACAAGGTGTTTGAGGTTGGCGGGCAACTACTGGAGCGCATCCGCTCGGCAGGGCTCCCGCAGGCGGCGGGAGAGGCCCTGGAGGCTACCACACTGGACAAGGCGTCCATGAAATTGGCCCAAAATTACGATTGGACGCATGGCGGCTGGGGCCGCGCTCCCAAATTCCCGCAGCCCATGACAATTGACTTCCTGCTAGGGCGCGCCACGGAAGGCGACCGGATGGCCAAAGACATGGCGCTGCACGCGCTGCGGGCGATGGCGCAGGGTGGCATGTACGACGTGGTTGGTGGCGGCTTCGCGCGCTACAGCGTGGACGATCGCTGGCTGGTGCCGCATTTCGAGAAGATGCTCTACGACAACGCTCAACTGGCACGGGCTTACCTACACGCTTATCTGGTGAGCGGGGATGAGGCGCTGCGCCGGGTTTGCGAGCGCACGCTGGATTTCGTGGCTCGCGAATTGCGGGATGCCAGCGGCGGCTTTTATTCCAGTTTGGACGCTGATTCAGAGGGCGAAGAGGGAAAATTCTATGTGTGGTGGCTGGAGGAAATCAAGAAAGAGATTAAGAAACCTGAGATCAGGGATTTATTTGTTGGCGCGTACGGGGTAACAGCGGAGGGCAATTTTGAGGGCCACAACGTGCTACAGCGGGTGCAAAGCGATGCCGAACTGGCCGAGACATTTGACCTGAGCGAGGATGAGGTGCGCACCCGTTTGGATGCGGCCCACCCCACGCTGCTGGCGGCGCGGGCGCGGCGCGTGCGACCCGGCACCGACGACAAGGCGTTGACGGCCTGGAACGCGTTGATGCTGGCGGCCTTCGCTGAAGCGGGGCGTTACCTGGGCCGCGCCGATTACATCCAAATTGCGCGCGCCAATGCCGAATTCCTGCTCAGCGAATTGCACGATGGCCAGCGCCTGCTGCGCTCCTGGCGCGCGGGTCGGGCGGCGCACAACGCTTATCTGGAGGATTACGCCGCGTTGATCCTGGCACTGCTGGCGCTCTACCAATCAGACCCGGATGCCCGCTGGTATACGGAGGCGGAGCGGCTGGCCGACGAGATGCTGGGACATTTTAAGGATGCGGCGGGTGGATTCTTTGACACGCGCGATGATCACGAGAAACTGGTTACGCGCCCCAAAGATTTGCAGGACAACGCCACTCCCTGCGGAAATTCACTAGCCGCATTGGCGCTCCTGCAATTGGCTGCCTACAGCGGCAGGGGCGAATGGCAGGATGTTGCCACGCAAAGCCTGGCGGCCCTGCAGGCGGCCGCCGGAGATTACCCGACCTCCTTCGGTCAATGGCTCAGTGCGATGCGCTTTGCGCTGGGCGAGGGCCGCGAGATCGCCATTCTCGGCGCGCCAGATGGCAAGGACACGCGCGCCTTGCTGGACATTGTTTGGAGCGCCTGGCGGCCACTGGACGTGGTGGCGATTTCGCCGCATCCGCCCGCGGCGGGGGCGCCAGCACTGCTCAATGAGCGACCGCTATTGGACGGCAAAGCGAGTGCCTACGTCTGCCAGCACTTTGTGTGCCAGCGACCGGTTAACGAGGCGAATGAATTGAAGGACCTGCTTTAGCTAAGGGATCTGCTTTAGTTGGATTTGCGCGAATAGCGCACAATGGCCGAGGTTGGGCGGCTGGAGCCGACGCGATCCACGCCGATCTCGGAAAAGGGGGTAACCAAGTCAAGGTCGAAATCCCTGAACAAGAGAGCCACAATAATTGCCATTTCGGCGCTGGCAAAGTTCATGCCGGTGCATTTGTGCATGCCGCCGCCAAATGAAAGATAGCTGCTGCCCTTGCCCTCGCCGCGCTCGGCAAAACGCTCCGGTGCATAGGTGAACGGATCTTTATACACTTCGGGCACAAAATGGGCGGCGGCCGTGGAGGTCATGACGAACCAGCCTTTGGGGATGCGATACCCGTTGATCTGCACCTCTTCTTTCACGGCGCGCAGCAAGGTCTCGGCGGAGGGATGCAGTCGCCCGCTCTCCTGGACCGCGGCGTTAATGTAGCTGAGATTGCGGAGGGCGACGTGGTCCACCACGCGGGTATCGGCCAGCACCTCGTCAATTTCGGCACGTACGCGCGCCTGAGCATCCTTTTCTTCGATCAGTTGCAGCACGGACCAGGCGGTCTGCCCGGCGGTTGTCTCGTGACCGGCAAACATCAGGGCCGAGAAGAAGCTGGCGATAATATCGTCGGGCAGCGGGTTGCCGGCCGCGTCGGTTTGATCGAGCAGGTGCTGGAAGCCATCCGCTTTGGGGCTACGGCGGCGCTCGGTGATCAGGGGCTGAAGAATTTCGCGGATGCGGCGCTTTGAGCGGTCGCGGCGGATGAAGCGCGGCAGGGGCAACTTGTAGAAAATTGGGTCGAGTGAAGCGCTCAGGGTGTCGTAATGCTTCCAGAAGCCCTCGGCAAGCAGGCGCTCGTGGACCTCTTCACCAAGGACGCAGCGCCCGGCGACCTCTTTGACCACCTCGGTGAGTTCGAAGGTGATATCCATTTCGCCCTCATCACCTAAATTGTCCATCCAATAGGCAACCACACGGCTCATCACTTCAAAGTAGTCCACCATTTGTTGGCGCCCGAAGAGGCTATGCAATACCGGGCGGTGCAGCATATAGGTTTCGTGCGTGCCGAGAAAAGCGATCTTGCCAAATATGGCGGCCAGGAAACCGTAAGGCTCTTCCATATCCAGCTCTTTATCGGTGTGCTTGAAAAAGAAATTGTGCTCGTCGGGACCGACCAGCACGGCTGCGGGCTGGCCCAGGAGTTGGATGCGGAACACAGAGCCGTGTTCGGCGTAGCCGCGGCGGAAGAGCGCCTCCTGGCCGCGGCCAAATTCAATCACGTGCCCGAGCCCGGGCAAGCCGCCGGAAACAGCGGGCGGCGTGGGCAAGGACTGGTTAGCGGTAAGTTCTTGCGCTTCAAGCATAATGAGCTTTATTGTACCCTTTTGCACAAGTCGTTGTGGGAGCGTGCTTTGCCCTTTTCTACTACGGAATTGGTATTCACGGTGTGAACAAATTGTTCATGCGGTGAACGTACCGTTCATGCAGTGAACGTGGCGTTCATCGGGTGAACGAACTGTTCATGTGGTGGTATTAAAGAATTAACCTATTAAGAAGAACCCCATAAGAAGTGGCGCACCACTACGTGGCGCGCTCGCTGGCTCAGGCCAGCACCAACTCCAACGGGCAATGATCAGAGCCCTGCACCTGATCGTGGATGGTGATGGATTTGACGCGCGGCATAAGCGCCTCCGAGACCAGGAAGTAATCAATGCGCCAACCGATGTTATTCTCGCGGGCGCTTTTGGAGCGGGCCGTCCACCAGGTGTATTGCACCTTGTCGGGGTGCAAGCTGCGGAAGGCATCTACGAAGCCGTTATCGAAATAACGGCCCAGCATCTCGCGTTCTTCGGGCAGGAAGCCGGAATTCTTTTCATTGTCTTTGGGCCGCGCCAAGTCCATCTCGGTGAAGGCGGTGTTGTAATCGCCGGTGACCACGATCTTCTCGCCCTTGCTATGCAGTTTGTTCAGGTATTTGAGCAACGCTTCGTAAAACTCGAGCTTGTAATCCACGCGATGGCGGCCGCTGGTACCCGAAGGGAAATAGACGTTGAAGAGGATGAAATCATCGAAGCGGGTTTGGATCACGCGGCCCTCTTCGTCGAACTTGGAGTTGCCGAAGCCAATGATGGTTTCTTTGGAGGCCGGGCGGGTGAAGGTAGCCACGCCGCTGTAGCCAGGGCGCTCGGCGGGATTCCAAGCCACATCGTGATCGCCAAATAAATCGTGCTGGGCCTGGGTGAGCTGATCGGGGCGGGACTTGATTTCCTGGTAACAGATGGCGTCCGCCTTTTGCTTGGCCGACCACTCCCAGGCTTCTTTTTTCAAATGGGCGCGCAGCCCGTTGACGTTCCAGGTAATGATTCGCATGAGCACCTCCGTATTCTGAGGTTGATTGTACTCGACCGGCTGGCGGGGCCTATGCTAGAATCTGCGGGCTATGGCAGAAATCGTTCGCCCGGTAAAGGGTACCCAGGATTATTACCCCGAAGAGATGGCGGTGCGCAGTTGGCTTTATGGCCGCATGCGGGCAGTCTCTGAAGCCTTTGGCTACCAGGAATATGACGGCCCCTTTCTGGAGCGGCTGGAGCTTTACGCGGCCAAATCGGGCGAGGAATTGGTCGAGAAGCAGTCCTACGTATTTGAAGACCGCGGCGGCGAGCGGGTTACACTGCGGCCCGAGCTGACCCCGACGCTGGCGCGCATGGTGGCCGCCCGCCAGAAGCAGATGGCCTTCCCGCTACGCTGGTGGTCCTTCGGGCCCTTCTGGCGCTATGAGCGCCCGCAAAAGGGTCGCTCGCGCGAATTCTTCCAATGGAATATCGATTTGATCGGCGACGATTCGCCAGAGGGCGACGCCGAGTTGGCCGCAATTGCAGCCAGCTTCTTAAGAAGCGTGGGCCTGCGCCCGGACGAATCGCAAATCCTGGTTAACAACCGACCCCTGATGCAGCGCGAGTTGGAGGCGCTGGGGATTGCCGCCAAGCAACTTGGTGGTGTGTATAGATTGATTGACCGGCGCGATAAACTGGATGTCGCCAAGTGGGAGGCGATGGGCAAGGTGATTGGGCTGGATAAAGGTCAACTTGCGGGCCTGAGCCAACTGCTGAGCGATATCGAGCTGTGGAAGAAATCCGATTCGTTGAAACGCTTCTTTGACGCCATTGACGCCTACGGCGTGAACGACATGGTGCGTTACGCACCGACTATCATTCGCGGCCTGGACTATTACACGGGGACGGTATTCGAAGCCTGGGACACGGCCGGCGATTTCCGCTCCATTTTCGGCGGTGGGCGCTACGATGATCTGGTCAATGCGGTGGGTGGCGATCCGGTGCCGGCGGTGGGTTTTGCGGTCGGCAATGTGGTGCTGACCCTGCTTCTGGAAAAACTCGGCCATGTCCCCGCCCTGGGCAGTACACCCGCCCCGGTGTATGTGACACTGTTTGACGCTGACAGCTTGACGGCCTCGCTGACGCTGGCCAGCGAGTTGCGCGTGGCGGGCCTCAACGTGACCAGCCACCTCAGCCCGGACAAGCTGCAAAAGCAATTCAAACAGGCCGACCGGCTGGGGGCCAAAATCGTGGTGATTCTGGGGCCGGAGGAAGCCGCTCAAGGCCAGGTAAGTTTCAAGGAACTGGCGGGCGGAGAGCAGCAAAGCGTGGCGCGTGGGCAGGCGGCTGCGGCCATTGGGCGGCTGCTTGAATCGGCGCAGGGCACATGATAAAATACGAAATCCTGGTGGGTGTAGCTCAATCGGTAGAGCACCGCACTGTGACTGCGGGGGCTGCGGGTTCAAGTCCCGTCATCCACCCCAAAAATCGGCCCGCGTAGGCCGATTTTTAACTTAAGCCAGGTAGCAATGGATATCCGTATCGAGCCCTTCAACCCGGGCAACCGGGAAGATTTCTTCGACTTTCACAGCCGGGTGGGGGGCGAATGCTTCTGCACCGCGTGGTGGACGCCCACCTGGGAGGAATACGCCCAAGCCAGTGCCGAGGACAATCTGGCGCGGCGCGAAAAGCTGCTCGGCGAGGGCGAATACGACGGCTATCTGATTTACGCAGACGACAAGGTGGCGGGCTGGTGCCAGGTGGGACAGCGAGACCGGCTCGGCAAGGTGCTGGAGCAATTCACGTTGACCTTTGAGCCGCGTACCTGGGCGATTACCTGCTTCCAGATCGATCCCACCTATCAGCGCCAGGGGCTGGCTGCCGCATTGCTGGAAGCAGTGATTCGAGATCTGGGCCAGCGCGGCGTCAAACGGCTGGAGGCCTTTCCTAAAATAGATATCAACCTGCCCGGCCACCAGCAGTGGACCGGTCCGATAACTTTGTATGAAAAAGCGGGCTTCAAAAAGCTGCGCGACAACCGCTCACGCGCAGTGTTCGTGTACGAATTTTAGGGCTGGGCGCGCTCCAGGCGCGCCACCAGCATTTCGTTGAGCGCTTCGCGGGCCGCAGGCAGGGTTTGCAGCGCGCTCCAATTGCCCACAAATTCTTGGGCCGAAAGCGGCTCAATCAACGCCAGGAAGGGATCCTGGGTCAGGGGGCGGCCCTTGATGCTGGTCGCTTGCCAGCGCGGGCTCAGTTCGTCCGCAAATTGTGGGTAGCGGGCGGCCAACTGCTCGCGCAGGTACACGTATTCGGCAATCTGATCCGCTTCCGCCCCACCCGCCTTGTAGACCTCAATCAGCAGCGCCTCAAGCGCATCCCAATCCGCCACGAAGGTATGCAGCGGCGCATCGTCGATTTGCTTGAGCAGCGCCTGGGTGACAGGATTCATGCGGAGTCCTTACGGCGCTTGAAGAGCGGGCTGCGCTCGAGGGCCGCGCCGAATTCGCCACCCAGCAGGAAAAGCGTGCCGACCACGAAGGTCCATAAGGCCAGATAGAGGATCCAGCTGAGCGAGCCGTAGACCGCGCCGTAGTTGGTGAAGGCCGAGTGCAGGTAGATGTCGATGATGCTGCGAGCCAGCACGAGCAGCAGGCTGGCGAAGAGGGCGCCGCCCAGGGCGGGCAGGGCCGGCACACTCCGATTAGGGAAGACGCGATAGAGCAAATAGGCGGTCAGCACGATAATGGCGAAACCAGCCAGGCCGCTGAGGCGCTCAACGCCGGGCAGCGGCGCCGCCTCTAAGAGGAGCGAGATGACCGGCCCCAAAGCGAGTGTCGCCAAGAAGGCCACGCTCAAGATCAGGATGGGAGCCGAAGCCAGTAAGCGGCGGCCCCAGAAGGGCCGCGAGTCGCTGCCCCAAATGCGGTTAAGTGCCGATTCGAGCACGGTGAAGACTGCCGTGGCGCTCCACAGCAAGCCTACTGCGCCAATCAACCCGATGGAGCCGCGCGATTCAAGCGCCTGATCCATGATGGACCTAAGGTTGGCGACTTCGATAGGCAGCGATTCGGCCAGCAAACGGTTGAGGAAGGCGTTGTAGCCGCCGGTGGCCAGCAGCTGGCTGCCAAGGAAAATGAGGAAGAGCAACAGGGGGAAAATCGAGAAGAGGCCATAGTAGGCCAGGGCGGCGGCCCACAGCCCACAGCGGTGCTCGTTGTAGGAATCAAAGGTGTCTTTGAGGATCGTCCAGGCAAGCTCGGGTTGGTTGCGTAACTTTAGTAGCATGCTAGCATTGTACAACTTGATGGTAACACCACGATAAGCCTGGTGGCCGATATATAATCTACTGTGATGAAGAAGACTTCGTATTTTCGCCGACGAATCCTGAGTATTTGGGAAACAATAACGAACAGGCTCGTTGGGATATTGCGTTTTCGCCGTCTTCTGTTTTGGTTAAGTACACCCCCTGCTCTGATTATTCTTGCCCTAATTACGGTTTGGCAAATTCTAACGGGCATACCAATACAAACGATAATAGATACTTGGAACCTAGTGCATATTTACTGGAGTGATTCAGTTCTCCCATTGTTGGGCCAGTACCCCTATCTTTATCCCCTTTGGGCGGTTGCGTTGGCGGTAATCTTTTTTCTGTTTTTAGCGTACTGGGAAACGCGCCAACCTAACGGTATCTCGATCGTCCCTGTTTCACTTAACAACTGGACCGGAATTACAGTTGAAAATAATACACATAATCGCCTAGTTGATTGCTGGGTACAGATGAGATACATTCGAAGGAAGGAGCAGGGAAGATGGGGAAGCGAAATTTGGAGAAAGGTAAATTTAGCCTGGAGCTATGACCCTCCTCATGGAAGTGAAAGAATAACGATGGACGACGGGGAAGCTAAAAGCGCTTACTATTTTGTAGGCTACGACCCTGATGATTTTGATGAATATCATAGTCAAAACATTTTTATGGGTAGGGAAGCGGCAGGCGCGGAAGTCGTTGAAAATGGAGAATATGAGGTTTCCCTTCGTTTCGGGGGAATTAGCCTTGACAACGCGACAATCAAACGCTCAGCTTGGATGGTTCTGAGCGCCAATGGCGATGACTCGTCCATTAACGAGTTTGTTACTTAGCAAGAAGTTAGAAATGCACCTATTTTTTTGATAATTACAAACTCGACAATTCGAAAAATTGTTTATCCAAAAGGTAAGAACCAGTGAGTAAAACCCGACAAGATACTGAAACCTTGCTGGCCGGCGATATCGGCGGCACCAAGACCAACCTGGCGCTTTTCAAAGCCGGGGATGACGCCCGCCAGGCCGTGCAGGTGCGCACTTTTCAAAATGACAACTATGCCGATTTCGGCCTGCTGCTCGAAAGCTTCCTGGCGGAGAGTTCCATCCAGCCGGATGCCGTAAGCATAGGCGTGGCCGGCCCCGTGTTTGACGGCGCGGTAGAGCTGACCAATTTGGATTGGCACATTGATGGCCGCCAGTTGGTTGGGCGCTTCGGATTTCGGGGCGCCTGGCTACTCAACGACCTGCAGGCCACCGCTCGCTCAGTGCCGTTGATGGAAGATGATGATCTGCACGAGCTACAGGCGGGCAAACCCACAGCACGGGGTCCCGTGGCGGTGATTGCCCCGGGCACCGGGCTGGGCGAGGGCTACCTCACTTGGCGCGGCGACGAAGCGCTGGCGCATGCCGGCGAAGGCGGGCATGCCGATTTTGCACCGCGCAGTCCGCTTCAGGATGAGCTGCTGGCTTACTTGCGCAAGCAATTTGACCACGTGAGCTACGAGCGGGTGTGCTCGGGCATTGGTCTGCCGCACATTTACAATTTCCTGCGCGTGAGCAAGCGCGGCGAAGAACCTTATTGGCTGCAAGCCGAGTTGGAAAACGCTGAAGATGCGACCCCGGTGATTGTTGAGGCCGCAATGCGCGCAAAAGGCGACGCCCAATTGGCACAGGACGCCGTAGAGCTCTTTATTGAGGTGCTGGCGGCCGAGGCCGGCAACCTGGCGCTGAAAGTGGGCGCCACGGGGGGTGTCTTCGTGGGGGGCGGTATCCCCCCCCGCATTGTGTCGCTGCTGGATGGCGGAAGCTTTGTGCGCCATTTCAACGACAAAGGGCGCTACCGAGACTATTTAGCACGGATTCCGGTCCAAGTGATGCTGAATCCCGAAGCTGCTCTGCTGGGGGCGGCGGCTTATGGGCTGGATGCGCTGCGAAATAAAACACTTGACGAAGGAGAACGATGATGAAAGCAATTTGGAACGGCCAGGTGTTGGCTGAAAGCGATGAAACCGTGATGGTTGAAGGCAACCATTATTTTCCACCCGATTCACTTACGAAAGAATACTTTCACGAAAGCCAATCCAACACGGTCTGTCCGTGGAAGGGCGTGGCCAGCTACTACACGCTGGACGTAGAGGACAAAACCAACCCCGATGCAGCCTGGTACTACCCCGACCCATCGCTGGCGGCGGCCAAGATCAAAGGCTATATCGCATTTTGGCGTGGGGTTGAGGTTGTCTCCGAGTAATTTCGCAGTGGAAAATGGCGAATAGCTTGACTAGCGGCTATGCGCATGTTATAATGGTCCAGCGTGTACAAATCTTAACTCTTTCCACCTAACGCTCATTTTTTTTATCGAAATATTACGACAAGGGGCCGGGTTCGTATGCCTGCCTGCCAGGAGCATGAATGAACTAGGCTTTGCACTTGGCTTTGCACCTGTCTTTATCATGTGGGCTTAAGCAAAAGCCCGTATGCTGCTTTTGGAGGTAGTTTTTTAGTATGACAGTGAAAACAATTGAAGCATTTGAGAACGAGACAATCGAGGAAGATTCCCTACAGAAGTTGCTCGAATTCGGGCGTAAGCAGGGTTTTGTAACTATTGACGACGTGCTGCGCATGGTGCCGGGCGAACGGCGTCAGGCGGAACAGCTCGAAGAGATCTTCGAGACTTTGTTGAGCGAAGGTATTCCGCTTGCGGATGAAGATGCCGAACAAGCGGTTGACGACGACAGCGAAGACGAGGAAGACGAAAGCCCCAAAAGCAAGATCGACGACGATCCGCTGGCCGAGGCCGAGATCGGCGATTTGGTGCGCCTCTATTTCAACGAGGCCGCCAGCGTTCCTTTGCTGACCGGCAGCGAAGAAGTGACGCTGGCTAAAGCGATGGAACGCGGCCGTGAGGCGCGCGAAGAGCTGGCCGAGCAAGGCTTGAACGCCGCCCGCCGTCAGGAACTGCTCACCGTTGTGCAGGAGGGCTGGGATGCCCGCCAGCACCTGGTAGTGGCTAACTCGCGGCTGGTGATCAGCATTGCCAAGAAGAATATGAACCGTGGCCTGCCGCTGATTGATTTGATCCAGGAAGGCAATATCGGCCTGATGCGCGCCGCCAAAAAGTTTGATTACAAGCGCGGCTTCAAATTCAGCACCTATGCCACCTGGTGGATTCGCCAGGCAATTACGCGGGCGATCTCGAACAAGAGCCGCACGATCCGCATTCCAGCGCATATGGGCGATAAAATCGCCAAGTTGATGCGCACCAAGAACATCATGAAACAGCAGCTGCACCGCGAGCCCTCTCTGGATGAGCTTGCCCAGCGGCTGGAGATTCCACCCAGTGAGGTGGAGCTGATCAGCAAGGCGGCCTATCAGCCGCATTCGCTGGAGACGCCCATCGGCAACGATGAGGATTCGGTGCTCGGCGAACTGATCGAAGATGAGTCCGCCCCCTCCCCCGAGGACAGCACCACTCAGACGCTGATGGAAGAAGACCTGGCTCGCGCCATTGACGATACCCTGCCGCTGCGTGAAGCGCGCATTCTACGCCTGCGCTTCGGCCTGGACGATGGACGTGTGCACAGCCTCAGCGATGTGGGCCGCAAACTGGGCGTGACGCGCGAGCGTGTGCGCCAGATTGAAGCTCAGGCGCTGCGCAAATTGCGCGATCCGCGCGTGCGCTCCCGCCTCAGCGACTACATGAACTGAGCCCAACGTCAAGAAAGGAACAGGCAGCCAATGGCTGCCTGTTTTATTTAAGGCCGACAGTATAATTATTGGATGGCTGCCACAACCGAACTGATTGACCACAAATCCACCGATTTCTTCTGCTCGATCCACTCCAGAAACGCCAACGAAAGCCTACTGGGCAGTGCCCCGCGCTCCGACGTCTGGTTCCTGCTTGAATATGCCGGCCGCTGGGGCAGCAAGGCCTTCAAAGAAAGTTCGGTCTCTGATGCGATCAAAACGCAGGTAAACCAACAGCTCAACACAATCCCGAACGCGCGGTTGCTGCTGATTAAGCAGGACGGGCGAGCACAGGACGGCTTCGCGTTTTACGTAGCGCGCGCCACAGCCACCCCACCCCAACTCTACCGCTTCAGCCTCGACGATTACGACGACCTGCTGGATATCAATCTGGTGGGGTTGGCGCGGGGCGATGCGCAATTTGACGCCCACATGAGCGAGGAGCCGCTCTTCGCCGTGTGCACCAACGGGCTGCGCGACCAATGCTGCGCGCTGAACGGCGTGGCGGCCTACCAGGCGCTGAGCGCCGAATTTGGCGCACCCATTTGGCAAAGCACCCATCACGGCGGCCATCGTTTTTCGGCGAATATGCTGTGCATGCCTTATGGCTTGTCCTACGGACACATGGATATAGCGGAGCACCCCGCCGAGATTGTGGGCGCATTGCTGGCGGGCGAACTCCCGCTGGAGAATCTGCGCGGGCGCAGCATTTATGATGAGGGGGTGCAGGCGGCGGAAGGTCTGTTGCGGGCGGCGAGCGGACTGCGCGGCGTGAACGAGCTAGGCTTTGTCGAGGCGCAGGCCGTGTCCGGTGGGGAGCAAGCGGTGCGCTTCGAGGACGCCGCGGGGCGCACGCACCGAGTCCGTATACGCGAGCATGTCAGCGAAACCCTGGCTTACGTATCCTGCGTAGGCGACAAGCAAGCGCCGCTGATTAACTACGAACTTATCCAACACGAAATCGAATAAGCTGCAAGGAGAGACTGTGAACGCGCTATTAAAGAAACTCAATATTCAGGAGATCAACCCCGGGGCCTGCACCGGCCCGGATGGCTGGATCGAAGACGCCAAAGGTGAGACCCTGGTTTCCTACAACCCGAGCACCGGCGAGCCGATTGCCAGCGTGGTGCAGGCCACGCCGCAGAGCTATGAAGAAGTGGTGGCCGCCTCGCAGGCCGGGTTTGAAACCTGGCGCGAGGTCCCGGCCCCGATCCGCGGCCAGGTGGTACGCGATCTGGGCGAAGCCGTGCGCGAGCTCAAAGAGCCGCTGGGCGATTTGATTTCGCTGGAGATGGGCAAGATCCGCGCAGAAGGGCACGGCGAAGTGCAGGAGATGATTGATATTTGCGATTTCGCCGTGGGCCTCTCACGCCAGCTATACGGCCTCACCATGCACTCCGAGCGGCCCAACCACCGCATGTATGAACAGTGGCATCCGCTGGGCCCCGTCGGCGTGATCACCGCATTTAATTTCCCGGTGGCGGTGTGGTCGTGGAACTCGATGATTGCGGCGGTCTGCGGCGATACGGTGATCTGGAAACCCTCCGAGCTGGCCCCGCTGACCGCGATCGCTATGCAGCACATCAGCAACCGGGTGATGGCCGACCACGGCCTGGATGGCATCTTCACGCTGGTAGCCGGCACCGGCAAGGATGTGGGCGAGTTGCTGATCAATGACACGCGCGTGCCCTTGATCTCCTTTACCGGCTCCACCAAAGTGGGCCGCCACATCGGCGAAACGGTGGCGCGCCGCTTTGGGCGCACCGTTCTCGAATTGGGCGGCAACAACGCCATTATTGTGGCCCCGGACGCCAACCTGGATCTGGCGGTGCGCGGGATTCTCTTCGGCGCGGTGGGCACCGCCGGGCAGCGCTGCACCAGCACGCGGCGCATCATCGCCCACAAGTCCGTTGTCGGCGATTTGAGCGAGCGCCTGGTGGATGCCTACCAGCAGGTGCAGATTGGCGATCCGCTGGAGAAAGGCACCCTGATGGGGCCGCTGGTGACCGAAAGCGCGGTGGACAAGATGTTCGGCGCGCTGGAACGCGTGCGGCAGGAAGGCGGCGAAGTACTGGTGGGCGGCAAACGCGTGGAGGGCCGCAAGGGCAACTTCGTGGAGCCAACCATCGTGCGCATGCCCGCCCAAAGCGAGATTGTGCGCGAGGAAACCTTTGCGCCGATTCTCTACATCCTCGAATACGAGGACATTGACGAGGCCATTCGTATCCACAACGATGTGCCGCAGGGGCTTTCCAGCGCGATCTTCACCGACAGCATGCAGACCGTGGAGCGCTTCCTCTCGGCGGGCGGCTCAGATTGCGGCATCGCCAACGTGAACATCGGCACCTCGGGCGCCGAAATCGGCGGGGCCTTTGGCGGCGAAAAGGAAACCGGCGGCGGGCGCGAGAGCGGCTCAGATGCCTGGAAGGCCTACATGCGTCGCCAGACCAACACGATCAACTGGAGCAGCGAGCTGCCGCTGGCGCAGGGGATTAGCTTTGGGGGCGGATAGTACAGTAGCCCTGAACTCGACTAGTTGATTTTGTCATTCCGTGCTTCACCCTAATGACAAGGGTGGGACAATATAATTAACCCATGCCCCACCCTATCGCTTACTTCTACCCCGAGGGCCACGCGGCCCACGCCCAGCCCGGCCACCCAGAGCGCCCTGAGCGCATCGAAGCCATCCGCGGCAGTTTAGAGGAAGCCGGCCTGTGGGCGCTAGGCACCAAGCTCAAGCCCATTGAACTCCCCCAAAGCGTCTACCAGGCCGTGCACAGCGCCGAGCACCTGGAGCGCCTGCAGGCGCTGAGCGCGGTCGGCCGGGATTACGACGGCGAAACCTATCTCACCCCCCAATCCTGGGGGCTCGCCCAAAACGCTGCGGGAGGCGCGGCCGCCGTCGCAGGGGCCGTATGGCGCGGCGCGGCCGCCACGGGTTTTGCGCTCAGCCGGCCGCCGGGCCACCACGCCACTCGTAATCAGGCGATGGGCTTCTGCTTAATGAACAACATAGCGCTGGCCGCCGAACATCTGCTGCAGGAGCAAGGCGCAACCCGGCTGGCGATCCTTGATATGGACGTGCACCACGGCAACGGCACGCAGGATATCTTCTGGCAGCGTGGCGAGGTGCTCTTCGGCGACACGCACCAATCCCCGCTCTATCCCGGCAGCGGCCAGCTCAACGAGCGCGGCGCGGGCGCCGGTCAAAACGCCACCTGCAACCTGCCCCTGCCGCCCTTTTCCGGCGACGCAGCCTTCGACGCAGCCTACCAAGAGATCATCATCCCGCTGCTGGATCGTTTCCAGCCCGAAATGCTGCTGGTCAGTTTTGGCTTCGATGCGCACTGGAAGGATCCGCTGGCTGCGCTGCAGGTCAGCGCGGCGGGCTATGCCCGCCAGGTGGCGGCGCTCAAAGCCTGGGCGGAGGCCAATTGCGGAGGACGTATCATGCTCAATTTGGAGGGCGGGTATGATTTGGAAGCCGCTGCGGCCTGCGGGCGGGCAGTGACCCAGGCGTTGCTGGGTGAGCCCGTTGAGGATGCGTTAGGCCCCGCTCCGCAGCCCGAGATAGATCGTTGGGTGCCCATCCTGGAGCAGGCCAAGCAAATCTGGGATCTTTAACCGAATACATGCCGGGATCGAAATCGCAACTCGCTAAAGGCAACATGGGTCCGACCCGGCCGGGCTTGCAAATCATTGTTCACAAAGGACTTTAGAATGAATGTTTCCCAAGCAATCCGCAGCAAGCGCGCTGTACGCAGCTTCAGCAAGCAGCCGCTAAAAGATGTAGAAGTGCGCGCCATCCTGAACGCCGGGCGTCGCGCCCAATCCACCAAGAACCGGCAGGAACGGCACTTCATCGCCGTTCAGGATCGCGAGCGGCTCAAGGCGCTTTCCAAAGGCGGCGCTTTTGCTGGCCATCTCAAGTGCGCTGCGCTGGGCGTGGTGATCCTGACACCCCGCCCCGAAGATTTTTATGGCGCGCTCTTCGACGCCGGGCAGTCGGCCGCTTATATGCAATTAGCCGCATTGGAGTTGGGCATCGTTTCCTGCCTGGCGACTCTCTACAAAGAAGAGAAAGTGCGCGAAATCCTCCAACCGCCCAAAGAATGGTGGCCGCTGATGGCGATTTCTTTTGGCTATCCGAGGGACAAGAAAGGCCTAACCATCCGATTGCTACGCGGGGGCCGCAAGGCATATGACGAGGTGGTGCACCAGGAAACCTGGTAGCGGTAATCAGGCGGGGGTGGCTGCGGAAGATGAAGGGGCAACGTCTTTGCCAAACACGGCAAAATAGAGCGTGCCCAAGACGCCAAATCCGAAGGCGATCAGAAAATTGAATTGGGGCGAAACGTTCCAGAGGAAGGCCCCGCCAAAGGCAGCGACTGAAACGATGACGTCGCGGATCATATAGTACGCACCAAAGGAGCTGGCCTTGAGCTTGTCCGGCGCCAAATCCATAATCAGGGCTTTACGGTTGGGCTCGCCAAACTCTTTGAGGCCGCGCACCACAAAGGCGAGCACCAGCCAGGCAAAGCTGCTGCCCAGCAGGAGCATCAGCGGAAACAAGGTGAAAAAGCTGTACGTAGCCACCACGAATGGCTTCTTCGTGGAGCGATCCGCCAGATAAGCCACCGGGATGTAAATTAGCACGGCGGTTAGCATCTCTATGCTGGTAAGTATGCCAAATTCCAAGGCGCTCAACCCCGCATTCTGAATCACCCACACCACAACAAAGGCATACGGAATCTGCTCGCAGAAGCGCACGAGCACGTCGGCAACCAGCAAGCGTTTCAAGTGGAAAGACATGGCGCGATAGACGCGGAACGGGTTCTTATCCGCGGGGGCGGCCGGCGCCTTTTTCTCCACGAGCATGAATTGCTGCATGGCGAGCGAAATGAGGGCCAGCACTATGGCCGCCGCAAAACCGATGCGCACGCCGTCCACCTGCCCAAATTTGGCGATTAACAGCCCGCCGATAATGGGGCCCAGCGCCATCGGGATGCGCCGCACTAGCGAATGCATCGAGATGCCCATCGTGTGCTGCGCGGCGGGCAACACGTCGGAGACCAGACTGACCGTAGCCGGCAGTGAAATCGCCGACCAGGACAAAAAGAAGATCGAGCCAAGGATCACTGCCTGCCAATAGGGAAAGGCGACGACGATGGCATACCCGGCGATCGCCACCAGGTTAAACACCAGCAAGGCGCGCTTATAGCCAAGTCGGTCGCTAAGGTAGCCACCCGGGAAGGAGTACAGCGCGCTCAGAAGGTTGTCCATCCCATTAAGCAGGCCGATGGAGAGCGTGCTGCCCCCCAGAGCGATCAGGTAAATCGGGAGAAAGCGTTCGGCTAGCTTCTCCCCCATCCCCACCAGAATCACCATCGAAAGCAGCGCCACCATCCCGCGGCGTAAGCCCAGGAAATCAACCAATTTCGCGACACGACGATTCGGGGTCACTGAGGATGCACCAGAAAATCCATCATACTCGTGTTTATGCAGCTTTAAAACAAAAACCCTCCGAACTGGAGGGTTTTTGACGTTTTGATGCGCGAAACTACATTACGCAATGCGTGTCGTAAATATCGGTCAAGGCATCCCATAGGGCCTGGCTCATCGCCTCACAGGCTTCCAGGGCAAGGGCACGCTGAGGCTCTGGAAGCGCCTCAATGCGGGCCAGCAGCTTTTCAGCTTCGTGCTCGTTGTGGCTGTGCACCTCAAAGTAGGGCTCCACACTGGCGGGCAATTGATAAAAGGCGCGCAGCCCCTCAAGTTTGCTCTTGGCCGTAGCGGGTTGTTGCGCCTCGAAGGCGAACAGCGCGCCCAGCGCGGAGGTCGGCTCAGCGAACAGCGCCGCGCTCTGCTCCACCAGTTTCTTCACTGCGGGAAGCCCGGCCTCCCCCACTTGGGTGCCGAGTCCGGCAGCGAATTGATCCCAGAGCAAAGCGTGGTCACGCTCTTCCTGGGCGGTTTCGCGGTCATTCAAGGTTTCCCAGCCGCGGGGCATGCTGGCGATAAAAGCGCCGTATTCGCGCGCGTAAGCTGCCAGCGCTTCCTGTGGCAATTCGCCAGCTTCCCAAGCCTGGTAGAAAGGGTGCTTCAATAAAGACCAAGGGGCAATGCGTTTCTCGAGTTTCTGTTTGATTGTCATGGGTACTCCTCGTATCATCTGGGTAGCGTTTTAAATTTTATCCGAAGATGCTTAGTTCAGCCGGGCCACCACATACTCAGTTAGATCCACCAGTGCCTGGCGTTCCGGGGTGTCGGGTAGCGCGTCAAGGGCTTCCAGCGAAGCCTGACGGTGCGCTTCCGCTTTGGCCTGAGCACGTTTCATTGCATCGCTGGAGCGGACTTCTTCAATCAGCGCGTCTACGCGGGCGGCGTCGTGCAGCTTATCCTCTTGCATCAATCGCAGATCTTCCCGTTCGGGATGATCCTCCAAAAAGTAGAGCGCGGGCAGGGTGAGCAGCCCTTGGCGCAGATCGTTGGCGGCAGGTTTGCCGATCGTCGCCGTATCACTGGAGAAATCCAAAATATCGTCGACGATCTGGAAGGCCAGCCCGATTTCGCGGCCAAAGGTCTGCAAGGGCTCGCCAAATCCCTGCGCGTCGCTGGACAGGAAAGCTGGGGCGCGCGCCGCCAATTCGAACATCGAGGCCGTCTTGGCATAGATGCGCTCGTAATATTCCTCACGCGTGCTGGGACCGTTGAGGGAAAACACCTGGCCGATCTCGCCATTCACGATGGTCGAAAGAGTTTTGGCGAACATGCGCATCACATCATTGGATTCCACATCCGCGGCTAGCCCGGCAGCCTGTGAAAACAGGAAATCGCCAGCCAACACCGTAGCAGCCGAATTCCATTGGGCATTCAGGGTGGGAGTGCCGCGCCGCAGCAGGGCGCCATCAATGAAATCATCATGCACCAGCGTAGCGGTGTGAAGCAATTCCACCGCCGCTGCCAGCGTAATCGCCCGCTCCTGCTCGACGCCAAACATGGCTGCCACCAGTAAGGCAACTGTTGGGCGTACGCGTTTCCCGCCCGAGACAAGCAATTGGTCCAGGGCCTGGCGCAACTCAGGGCGGTAGCCGTTGGACTGGCTGCGCATGCGCTCTTCCACCGCAGGGATCAACGCCTGGATCGGGGTTGCAAAATCAAGGGTGGTCACTGGAGTGTGTCCAATTGGAGTATGTCCATCCGGAATAAGCGCCGAGCGTTGGCCGTAGTTGCTTCGGCGAATTCATCAAACGTTGTGCCCTGCAACTCGGCGAGTTTCTCGGCCACCAGCCGCACCCTTCCGGGCTCGTTGCGCTGGCCGCGCTGGGGATGCGGGGAGAGGTAAGGCGAATCAGTTTCGACCAGCAAATGGTCAACAGGCAATTCTGCCGCCAGTGCCTGCAATTCAGGCGCGTTCTTGAAGGTTACCGGGCCAGTGATCCCCAGCAGGAAGTGGTGCGCCAGCGCCTTTTCAGCCATCGCCCGGTCGCCTTGAAACGAATGCAGCACGCCGGGTCGTTGCGCCAGCGGAGCATCTGCGCTCGCCAAGCCTTGCTGCCAATCAATCAACATCGTCATTAAATCGTCGTCCGCCTGCCGGTTGTGCACGATCACCGGCAAATCAAGTTTGGCAGCCAGTTCGAGTTGGCGCTCAAATAGCGTGCGTTGTTTTTGGGGAGGGGTCCAATCTCGGTAATAATCCAAACCAATTTCGCCTATCGCCACCATTTTCGGGCTTTGGGCCATTTCGCCGAGTCGGGCGATACTGCCATCATCCCAATCCGCCGCATCATTTGGGTGCACCCCGGCTGCGGCGTAAACCATGTCGTTTTGTTCGGCCAGGTCGAGCGCCTTGCTGCTGCTGGCTTCGTTGGTGCCCGGCACGATCACAGCCACCACGCCTGAATCCTGCGCGCGCGCCAGCACCTCGGCCCGATCCTCGTCGTACACTTCGTAATCCAAATGGCAGTGCGTATCCACGAGGGCCATTTATTTTAACCCAGCGATACGCAGCCCGTCCTCCAGGATCGCCTGCACCTGATCGCCATGCGTTGTTTCGGTGTACACGCGAATCTTGGGTTCAGTGCCGGAAAAGCGCACCAGCAGCCAGCCGCCATCCTCCAGATGAAACTGAAAGCCATCCGTCATGTCTTTTCCGGTGACCTTGAGCCCGCCAATCGTTTCCGGTTGGGCATCCGCCAAGCGTTGCATACGCTTTGCGCGATCGCCCTCGAAAAGTGTGTCAATCCGGTCGTAATAGTGCGCCCCAACCTTGTCGAACAGCCATTCAATAAGTTGCGTAGGTGTTTTGCCGAGCTTGACCATCATATCCAGCAAATAGAGTCCGCCGAGAATGCCATCCCGCTCAGGCACATTGCCGCGGAAGGCGTAGCCGCCCGATTCTTCGCCGCCGATCAGCGCATCGGTTTCAAGCATCTTGGGGGCCACAAATTTAAAACCTACGCCGGTTTCATACACGGGGACATCGTACATCGCGCCCAGTTTGTTCAGCATCGTGGTGGTCGAAAGCGTTTTGACAATCGGGCCGCGTTCACCGCGCACTTCTAGAAAATAGTAAGCCAGCAAGCCAAACACGCGCAATTGGTCCACAAAAGCGCCTTTTTCGTCGCCCAAACCCACCCTGTCGGCATCCCCATCGGTGATTAGCAGCACGTCTGCCTTTTGCTCCAGAGTGGTGCGCAGGCCGGCATCCACGTTAGGTGGGATCGGCTCGGGGCGTTTCATCTCGGGAAAAAGTGGGTTGCGCGTGTTGTGAATCTCGGTCACCGTGGTTTTGCCACCCGCCAACAGCCTCGGGAACCAGCCGGCGCCGTTGCCCCACATCGGATCCACCAACACCTTGAGCCCCGCATCTTTGATCGGCTGCAAGTCGATGAGATCGTCCAAATGTGTAATGTAATCCGGTGCTGCATCAAATAACTCGACGAGGCCCTTGTTTTTGGCCTCCTCTAAATCCATTCGCTTTACGTCGTCTTCGGATGCAGGAATGGCGGCCTCAATTTGCTGCAAACCTTCGGGGGCAATCGCCCCGCCCTGGGCATCGCGCACTTTGAAGCCATTGTCTTCGGGGGGATTGTGCGAGGCGGTGATGTTCACTGCGCCGGCTGCCTTTCTAGCGACCGCAGCATAGGAAATCACCGGTGTGGGCGTGGGGCCATCGGTCAAATAGGCGTGGATGCCGTTACCAGCCAGCACTTCAGCGACTGCCGCCGAAAAATTTTCGGAGTGGAAGCGCGTGTCGTAGCCGATTACCACCCCATTTTCAGCAATGCCCTCGTTAATCAGATAGTGGGCAAAGCCCTGGGCCACGCGACGCACATTTTCAAAGGTATAGTCCTCTGCGATGCGCCCGCGCCAGCCATCCGTGCCGAAAATAATGTCTTTTGCCATGTGCAAGCCTGCCAATAAGTGATAATTTGTACAAATTAAATTATATCAGCAAAACCCAGCGGCCCCCTTGCGCCTAAATCCGAGGCCAATGAACACGATATAATCCGCCCATGTCCGATCCAAAAACTCCGATTTATCTCGATTATGGCGCCACCACACCGATGGACGAGCGTGTTTGGCAGGTTATGCAGCCCTTTTTTAGTCAGGATTTCGGCAACCCTTCCTCAGTGCATGCCTTCGGGCAGCGCGCTGAAGCCGGATTAGAAGCTGCCCGGCGAGATATGGCCGCCCAGCTCAATGCCGAGCCTGGGGAGTTGATTTTTACCTCTGGCGGCACCGAAAGCGACAACCTGGCCCTGCGCGGCGCGGCTTTTGCCGCTAGGGCAGCGCGTGGCGCCAACCATATACTGGTCAGCAACGTGGAACACGCTGCAGTGGCCCGCAACGCCGTCCAGCTTGCCGACTCCCACGGCTTTGAACTCGAATTGATCCCGGCAGACCAACAGGGGCAAGTGCAGCCTGAAGAGGTCGCTGCCCGGCTGCGAGAGGACACTGCAGTGGTTTCGGTGGTTATGGCCAACAACGAGGTGGGCACCATCAACCCAATAACCGAGATCGCCGCTCTGTGCCGCGCCCGCTACATCCCGCTGCACACGGATGCTGTGCAAGCCGGGGCCTACCTGCCCATCAACGTCCAAAGCCTGGGAGTGGACCTGCTTTCGCTCGGCGCCCACAAATTCTACGGGCCAAAGGGGATTGGTGCGCTTTATGTGAGTGAGGGCATTAAATTATTGCCCACCCAGGCCGGCGGCAGCCACGAAGAGGGCCTGCGCGCCGGCACGCCGAATGTTCCATATATTGTGGGCATGGCGCAGGCTTTTAGCCTCGTGCAAGGCGAAACCGAAGCGCGCGCCACCACCTTACGTAGCTTGCGCGATCAGGTAATTAACGGTGTGCTGAAAAGCGTCCCGGATGCGCAATTAACCGGCCACCCCGAACAGCGCCTGCCCAACCACGCCAGCTTCTTATTCCAGGGTGTGGATGGCAACGCCCTGCTCATGCTGCTGGACGGCGCAGGCTTTGCCTGCTCCTCGGGCTCTGCCTGCAAAACCGGCGATCCGGAGCCTTCTGAGATTCTGACTGCAATGGGCTTTACACGTGAGTGGGCACTGGGTTCGCTGCGCGTCACCGTTGGCATCCATACGCAACCCGACGAAATCGAGGCCTTCCTGACCGCGCTGCCTGCGCTGGTCGAAAAGAGCCGTGCCCTGGAGACTGCCTGAAATGAGCACCAAAGTCGTCGTCGCGATGAGCGGCGGGGTGGATAGCTCGGTAGCGGCTGCGCTGCTCCAACGCCAGGGCTATGAAGTGATCGGGATGATGATGCGCCTGTGGAGCGAGCCGGGACGTGAATCACACAACCGCTGCTGTACGCCCGAATCGATGGGCATCGCCCGACAGGTAGCCGGCCAACTCGGCATCCCTTTTTACGCGGTCAACGCCCAGGAGAGTTTCCGCAGCACCGTGGTGGAGTACTTTCTGGAGGGCTACGCCTCGGGCGTCACGCCCAACCCCTGTCTGGCCTGCAACCGGCATATCCGCTGGGAATTCCTCCTCGAGCGGGCGCTGGCGCAGGGTGCAGAATTTATGGCCACCGGCCATTACGTGCGCTTGCAACGCGAGCCAGGCCAACCCGAGCGCCTATTCGAAGCCGTTGACCAAGCCAAGGATCAATCCTACGTATTGAGCGTGCTGCGCCCCGATCAACTACGGCACGCCTTATTTCCGCTCGGCGACCTCACAAAGCCCGAGGTGCGTGCGATTGCCGCTGAATTAAATTTACCTGCGGCCACCTCCAAAGAGAGCCAGGATCTGTGTTTCCTCGGCGGCGAAGACTATCGCGCCTTCCTACAGCGTAACGCTCCCCAATTGGGCGCGCCTGGCCCGATCCAAAATCGCGCCGGCGAAGTGCTTGGTGAGCATAGCGGCCTCATCCATTACACCATCGGCCAACGCAAGGGCCTCGGCATTGCCGCGCCCGAACCATTCTACGTACTTGAGAAAGACCAGGCACAAAACGCACTAATCGTCGGAAACCAGGACGAGTTGGGCGACCGTGAACTCAGCGCCGGCCAAATGAATTGGACGCAGGGCGCAGCGCCCAGCGAACCCTTTGCCGCAGATGTAAAAATCCGCTACAAAGCTACAAAAGCCCCGGCGCAAATCTCTCCGCTAGAGGGCGACCGGGTGCACATTCGCTTCGATGATCCCCAACGGGGGTTCACCCCCGGCCAGGCCGCGGTGATCTACCGGGAAGGTGAGGTGTTGGGCGGCGGCCTCATCGAAGCTGCACCTCCCAAAGCGGCGCGCAGTCAAGTTCAACTGGCTGAGGCGCTGGCTTGACTCTCCCCTCCTTCATGTTGGGCGGCATGCTGGCTACGCTCTTCGGCGCAGCCTTCCACGTTTGGCGCGGCGGCAACGGTTTTCGCCTTTTGTTGTATCAGGGGCTGGCCTGGCTGGGCTTTTGGGGCGGCCATTGGGTGGCAGGTCTCCTCGGTTGGGAATTCGCCAGCTACGGCCCCCTGCACATTGGCTTGGCGATCCTCGGCAGCTGGACCGCGCTGGGTATTGGCTATTGGCTCAGCCTCATGCAGAATCCCCTTTAAATGACGGATAGCCAGGCACAAGAAGGCGATCTGGCCCACCTGGTGGACGCGCGTGGTCGCGGTATGATCGTGCAGTTGAAATCCGGGCAGCGCCTCGAAAGCACCCACGGAATCGTACAGCACGACGACCTTATCGGCCAGACCTGGGGCGTTGAAGTGCGCAGCCATCTCGATAAACCCTTTACCCTGCTGCAACCGGCTTTGGACGATTTACTGCGCACCATGCGCCGCAACACGCAAATTCTCTATCCCAAAGATATCGGCTATATCCTGGTGAGTATGGGCATCGGCCCAGGCCAACACATCCTCGAAGCCGGCACCGGCTCCGGCGCGTTGACTGCCGCGCTGGCTTACGCCGTGGGCCCGACCGGGCATGTCACCTCCTATGAGCGGCGACCCGAGACCTTAAAAATGGCGCAATCCAATCTGGGACGACTTGGCCTGGAAGATCGCGTAACGCTCAAAGGGCGCGACATTGCTGAGGGATTTGACGAGACGGGCATGCGCGCGGTTTACTTCGATGTGCCCAACCCGGAGGCTTACCTCGAACAGGCGCATGCCGCCCTGCAGCCCGGCGGTTTCTATGGCTGCATTCTGCCGACTACCAACCAGGTCAGCATCCTGCTCGCCGTGTTCAAAAAAGCCGGTTTTGGTTTTCTGGAAGTCTCGGAGATTTTGCACCGTTATTACAAACCGGTTGCGCGCCGCTTACGGCCCGACGATACAATGAACGCACACACCGGATATCTAGTTTTTGCCCGCCGCGTGAACCTGCCCGAAACACAAGAGGAAGATTAGCATGCCCCCACGCCGTCGATTTGGCCGCAAGCCGCTCCGTAGACCAGGACCAGCATCAGGGCGCGGCCGCCCGACTCGCCCGCACGGCTTTGGGCGCCCAATCAACCCGCGTATGCAGCGTGAATTGCGCCGCGCCATCCATCTGATGCACACCGGCGCGCACCTTAACGCGGCCCAGATCTTCACCTCCCTGGCCCAGCGCGCCCAGGATCGCGCCATTTTGGGCCCGGCCAGCATGCTTTTCATTCAATCCGGTCTGGCTTATTTGTACGGGGCCCAAGGTGAGTCCGGGGTCGAGCAAGCCTATAACGGGCTCAAATTGCTAGCCGCCGAGCAGCATTTGGAGGCTCTGCAGCGCGAAGGTGGGCGTTTTGTAACCGCCCTGGAAGAGCAAGGATTGACTGAAGAAGCAACCGAGTTACGCGCCTGGCTGAGCGGCCAATTGGGGGATCATACGCACGCGTCGAAGGCTGAGCACAAGTACCAGGTGCCTGAACAATGCCCGTATTGCGGCGCATCCATGAGCCTGGAGCAGCTTAGCGGGCTCAACGCCCGTGCCGCCGAGTGCCACTACTGCGGCAGCGTCGTGCGCTCCACCCAGATGGACTAAAATGCGGGAGTGAGCGCGCCCGCAGATCTTCTAACTCCCGCCGACATTCAAGCACGCCTGGCCGCCCGCCGCGCCGCGCCCTACGTATTCCCCGCCAGGGATCGCTTTCACTCGGGGGAGCCCCTACCCGCGGCGGTGCTCATTCCATTACTTCGCAATCGGGCCCGCTGGGAACTTCTCTTCATCCGCCGCACCACCGTGGATGGCGACAGCCACAGCGGCCAGGTGGCTTTCCCGGGCGGGCGCGCCGGTCCCGAGGATGCCTCCATCGAGCAAACTGCGCTGCGCGAGGCCAAGGAAGAGGTCGGCCTTTCCGCCGGCGAGGTGCAGGTGTTGGGCGCGATGGAACATACTGTTACCATTTCCAACTACCATCTCACGCCGGTGGTCGGGGTGATCACCTGGCCCTTCGAGATCGTCCCCCATCCGATGGAGGTGGAGCGCGTGTTCACCATCCCGCTGGCCTGGCTGGCAGACCCGGCCAATCATCAAATCCGCCAGCGGCCTAGCCCCGGTGGGGGCAGCCACCCGGTAATTTATTTTGAAAACTACGATGGCGAACTGCTCTGGGGCGTCACCGCCCAAATCACTCTTAATTTCCTGAACGCCCTCGATCTGCTCTAACAAAAACAGCCCGCCGATGGCGGGCTGTTTTTTCTTTGCATTCTTTTACTCTTGGGCTTCCTGGTCCCCTTCGCCGCTTCCACCCTCAGCAGCTTCACCCTCCTCAGGCGCTTCCTCGCCCTCGGCCAATTCTTCACCTTCGGCCAATTCATCCTCAGGCACAACGTCTTCGATCACTTCAAGTGTCGGGGCAGTAGCCACAACCAGGAGTTCATCAAGGTCGGTTAACACGGTGACATCCGCAGGGATCGCCAGGTCGCGCACATAAAGCGCGTCGCCAAAGTTTTCCAGCACGGAAACATCCACCCGGAAGTGTTCCGGCAGATTCTGCGGGAGACTCTCGACTTCGATTTGCTCCACCCCGGTAACCAGCAGGCCGCCCTCCGATTCAATAATCGGGGATTCGCCTTCCACGATTACAGTCACGGAGGCCCGTACAGTTTCAGTAAGCGAGACCGCCAAAAAGTCTACGTGTTGCAAATCGCCGCGTATAACGTCAATTTGGAAATCACGGATCAGCGCATTGTGCTCCGTGCCGTCCAGGTCGATCAAAAACAAGCTGGAAGCGGAGGCCTCACGCATCACTTTCGAGGTTACAGCCAGATCCATCGTGATCGGAATCGGTTCTTTGAGTGCTTTCCCGTAGATAACAGCAGGTAATTTTCCATCGCGGCGTAATAGGCGCACCTTCTTACCAATACGGTTCCGCACGCTGGCTTCCAATTTAATCTGTTCCATCATTCCATCCTTTGAAGCGCCTCTCACCCTCGCAGGGTTACCTTCGCTTCTCGTGAGTTGGGTCTCTCTCTTTTAACGCTTCTGGCTTCTGATTGGCCCACTTTTTGCATCAGCATGGCTATCGGCCCAGTCGGCAAAAAAAGTCTCCCACTCGGGGAGAGATTGAGACGCTCGCATTTTAGCCCGAAGGTGGGCATTCGTCAATTAGCGTTGAACTGGCTAAAACCCCAAAATTTGCGCTTTCGGCACGCTTCTTGCACCCTGTAGACTAAATCTTGACCAACTAAGGAGACAGTAATGTACGCAATCAATTTACCAGACACCCTGCTTGCAATGGCCGCCGCCCTGTTTTTACTAGGGGCAGTAAGCCTGGTTTTGGGCGTTTTTGTGCTGATCACACGCGTAATGAACCGCGAAATCAGCACTCTGACGGCCCAGACGGCCAAACTGGCCCGCAAGGGCATCACCGAGGATATGTCCGGCCTGGTCAGCAACGCCTCGACACTGCTGACGTCAATGACTCAGATGGTCCGCACCGCCGCCGGCATTGGTATCTTCCTGACCTCACTCGGTCTGGGAATGATGGCTGCCGGTTACTGGATGGTGCTGCAGATTAGCTGGCCCCTCTAACCCGAGCCGCTAATCCTCATGACCTCTTTCATCGCCCAGCTAAAAGCCCAACTCGAACAGGCCGATTGGCCTGTAGTGGTGGTTGCTCTGCGTAGTGAAAACCGCCTATGGGCTAAGCTGGCAGATACCGACTTTGGCACCCGCGCCCTGGAAGCCGTCGGCAGCGAAACTATTCGCTGGTCGCCCGGATTTTTGGGTTTGCTCAGCCTTGAGCAGGATGCCCATTTCGGCGACTTGCGCGCCATGCCGTTCAAGCCGGTCAGTGAAAAACTGCGCTACGAGGCCGGCAGCGTCTATGAAGCGCTCGCCGCGCAGGCACAAACCGATGAAGAGACCTCACACCCACGAATCGAAAGTCCTGATCTGGAGCAAGCCACCTGGCTAGCCCTGGCCCTGCGCGAACGCTTTCGCCTGACGGGTTCATGGGATACATTGTCCAAGGATCTGGCAATTGCGCCGCCCGCTTATTGGCGCTTACCGCTGGCCTGCCTGATTGGTCTGCTACCCGAGCCCCAGAATTTACTCAAGGCCCTCCTCGCAGAACAATCGTCCCGTGAATTGCACCAGGTCGTTTTGCAGGCCTTGCTCGCGAATCCCGCCAGCCCCGAGCAGCAATTTGCCTTGCTCGTGGATGCGGTCGGCGACGCCGGGCTTGCACAGTGGTCCGGCTTGCTGCGCGCCATCTCCGCGCAGCGCAGCGATCTGGCTAAACTCCTCGCGGCCCATGCTTTGGCCAATCTGCCTGAACAGATCGGCGAAGTCGAGCGCCTCGACCAGCTCGAAGCGCTAATGCAGCAATCGGAAATTCTGCAATTGGGCGGCCAACACGAAGAAGCCCTACCCCTACTTAGTGCAGCCTGGGAAGCCGCTCAACGCTTCCAAGTCGGCCTGGCGGCCAAGCTGGCTGAATCCGCGGCCCACAACAAGGGCAGCATCACCGGGGCCACCGCTCTAGAACAGGTCACCCAGGTGGGGATCAACTTAACTCCCGGCAAATCATTGGATAGCGCTTCCAGTGGCAAACATCCCGCTTCCCTCGTCGCTGCCGGCCGCGTTGCCTACAGGAATGGCGATATTGATGAAGCCCAGATGATGGCCAACGCCGCGCTACGTGCCGCGCAGGCGGACAATCCTACCCAGGACACTGCGACCTCTACAGAAGTTTTGCACGACCTGATTCAATTATTTCTTGATATCCAATTGCCAGATGAAGCGCTCTCCGCGGCGGAATTCGCCACCCAGCGCCACTCAGAAGATGGGCGCGCCGCCTTTCTGCTGAGCCAGGCCCAATCTGCGGCCAACCAACCCGACGCGGCATTGCAATCCGCACATCTGGCGGTGGCCCTTGCCCCGGATGAGCCCGATTTTTTGCGCCATTTGGCGCGTGACCTGCAGGCCTCTGGCCAAAACGCCGAAGCCTATCAGGAATGGCAGCACCTGATTGCCCAGTTCGAAGAACCCACACCTGAGGATCTCCTCTCCCTGGCTGAATGCGCCCTCCTCAATGGGGACGCAAAACGCAGCGCGGCCACATGCCGCACTCTGATCGTGGACGAACCCGAGAACGCCCTTGCACACCAGTGGCTGGGCAAAGCGCTGCTAGCCACTGGCGATAAGACCGGCATGGATCATTTGCGCGTGGCCATTGATTTCGATACCAACTTAATCGACGCGTGGCTAACGCTGGCCACCTATGAACATGAGCAGGGCAATCCGGATGCCGCGCTCGCAACACTGTTGGGCGCCGAGAAAGCCGTCCCAGACACCAGCGTAATCTACTCTAAGAAGGCTGCCGTTTACCGCAACTTAAATCATCCCGATGATGCATTGATCGCCCTGCGACGTGCGCACACGCTGGAGGCCGACAGCCAAGCCCGCACGGATCTGGCTCTCAAACTCAGCCTATTTGAGATCGAACTTGGTTTGCTGGAAGATGCCGAACACACACTGGAGCAGGCCCACCAGACCAGCAGCGCCAACGCGGAGATTGCCTTCCATTACGGTGAATTGTTGCTACACCGCGGCAAGGCCGAAAGCGCTATCTCGCCCCTCAGCGTGGCACAGGCCGCTCGACCGAATCACACGGAAGCTAGTATTCGCCTGGCCGAGGCTTATCTGGCCGCGGGCTTAAACCTCAATGAAGTCGAAGCCCTATTGGAAAGCGCGCTCGCGTTGGATGGCAAGCACGGCCCGGCTCAGGTACTCCTGGCCGAAGCCCAGGTAGCCACCGGCCAGCACAATAAGGCCCGCAAAAGCCTGGATGCTCTGGCTCGCTCTCCCATCAATGAAGAACCCGAGTGGCACAAGCGTCTCACATTGGCAAAGGCCATCATTGAAACCAATTCCGGCAATCCCGCCGAAGCTATACGGCAACTGGAATCCCTGGAAAAGGGACTGACGAAGGATCTGGATGTGCTGGACGCATTATGCACAGCCTATCGCCAAGCCGGACGCGGCGACGAAGCCTTCCAGATTGCACACCAGGTGTATTTGAGCGGCGGGCAGGATCAGCGTACATTGCTCTGGTACAGCCATCAGGCGGAAGCCGCCAATAAGCTGGACGAAGCCGTGATGGCGCTCAACAAGGTCGTGGACGATGGCCAGCCCTCCCCGGATCTCTTGCTGCGTCTCGCCGAATTGGAATGGACATCCGGGAAGCAAGCCGCGGCCCGCGATACGCTCTCCACATTATTTGCCCTCGATCCAATCAAAGTAGCCGCCCTGGAACGTGCCGCAAATTTTCTGCGCGCCCAAGATGCGGATAAAGAAGCCATCCGCTACCTGGAAGTTGCGATTGAACTAAGCCAAGCCGAAAACCCCAGCCTCTTCCAGCAACTCAGCGACGCCTTGAACGCATGCAGCCAATCTGAAAAAGCGTTGGAGGCCATAGAAAAGAGTGTTGTTCTGGCGCCCAACAACCCCGGTTATCTGGTGAGCAAGGCGGCTCTACTCCAGCAAATCGGCCGCCCCCAAACTGCCATCCAAACACTGGATCAGGCCCTCGCATTGCTGCCTCAGGATGCCGAGCTGCTGTCTGGCAAAGCCCGCCTCCTGGCGGCCGAACAGGATTGGGCCAGTGCCCTGGATGCTGTGGAAGTTGCCATTGCCCAGGATGTAGGCAATCCCGAATTGCTGGCTTTCGCAGCCAATTTGGCCGCCGACCATTTACAACCCGAACGCGCCCGCGCCCTGATTGCCGCAGGCAGCCAACTCGCAAAAACATTTGAAATCGCTTGCCTTGATGTTGAACTGTCATTGGATCTGGGCGCAGGCGTAGAAGCCGCAAAGGCGCTGGCTTCATTAATCGAAAGCCAGCCCGAGCATGCCCGCATCCTGGCGCTGCAAGCCACGCTGGCGATTGACAAGAGGGATGCCTCAGGCGCGGAACAGTTGTATAAGAAAGCACTCAAAGTGCTCGGCACGTTGAGTGCTTCCGAGAAAAACACGCAGGAATATGCGGCCACGCTCTATTCAATTGCCCAGGCGTCCCTGGCCACCCGTCATTGGGAGAGCGCACTGGATCTATTCGGGCAAGTGGCAGCCGCTCAGCCGCACAATGCGCGCCCCCAGCTTGGATTGACCAAAACCTATGTTTTGCGGGCAGAGTTCTACCAACTGTGCCAGGCCACGCAGGTCATTGAACATCTCCCCGCAGACACGGCGGTCACCAAGAAATGCCACAAGGCCGCGATCTTTGCCCTGAAAGCCGCACACACGCTGACACCCTTTGTCGCCGCCCAAGCCGAACTGCTTGGTTGGAAATCGCGCGCCAACCTGCGCTTTGATCCGGCATCAGAGTTTGACCCCGGGACGGATAAATTCCCCCGCAGCGGCCCGGAGGCTGCCGCTCTAGCTTATGCCGCTCGCTTGCAGGGCCATACAGATCAGGTCAAGGAATTGCTCAAGCAGTTTCCAAGATCGCATGAAATGCTGGTCCAGTTTGCGCTCGCCCGCCAGGCTGAGGATGCGGAAGAGGCACTCAGCGCCGTCAAATTGGCCGCCAAATTGGCCCCCCAGGAGATCCCTCAACACGCCCTGCTGGCTTCGATTGCGCATGCCGCCGGCGATCTGGAAGTTGCGCTGCATGCCATTGAACACGCACTCATATTCTGGCCGGAAGAGGCCCGCTGGCATGCCCTGGCCGCCGATATTTTCACACAGCGCGAGGATTTCGCTTCCGCCGAGCACCACGCACAGCAGGCCGCCCAACTTGAGGAAAATTACGCCGAGCACCACGTGGTGCTCGGAGAATTACACATGGCTAAAGGCGCGTATGCCTCAGCCGCCGCCGCGCTGGATAAAGCGGGTGAACTCGCTCGCCATCGTGAGGATTATTGGCTGGAAGCCGCTCGCGCCCATTTGCTCAACAACAACTTTGACACTGCCGAACAGCGCGCCAAGCAAGCGGAAAAAATCAACCCGGGCAACCTCATGGCTTTTCTGGCTCAAGTAGAGATTGCTTTGAAGCGCGGCCTGGCCGAAAAGGCTGCCGAGTTGCTTGAGCCCGTATTAGAGCAGGCCCCTGACGAATTGGATGCCCTCCGTTTATGGGCAGAAACGCTCTTTGCCCTCGGCCACACCAAAGAAGCTCTCGCCATCCTGGAGCGTGGTCGCCAACAGGCCGATGAGCCGATCCCTTGGTTGATCCGTCGCGCCCAAATGCTCCCCCATGTGGAGGGGCTCGGCAGCGACCTCCACGCGCTGCAACAACTGGATCAGCAACATCCGGAAAACGCATCCATCTTGCTGGCGCTTTCCCAGGCCCAGGCAGAAGCCGGCGATCTAAAGACCGCCATTTATTCCGCCCAGCAAGCCCTGAAACATGCGCGCCAATTGCCCCTGATCCAGCAAGCCCGCCTGGCCATTCACCTGGGCAGACTGTTGAAACTCAACGGGCAGTTGGACCAATCCTTGCATCAGTTGGATGAAGCCGCCAAACTGGCCGACCATCTGGTGGATATCCATCTTGAGCGCGGTGAGGTTTTCCTCGCTCGCCGCCAACATACTGAGGCGCTGAAGGCTTTTGAACTCGCCGCGCAAGTAGCGCCCAGCGATCCGAAGCCGCATTTGCAAGCCGCTCAGGCTCTGAAAGAAGTCAAGGATTACGCCGGCGCCGAAAAGGGCTTGCGCAAAGCCGCGGAACTCTCTCCCAAGGATCGCTCCGTTCAACGCCAATTGGCCGCCGTCATGGCGCTAAATTTGGTTCACCACTCGCAGGAAATAGGTACGCAATCATGAGCACACATCTAAAAGAAATCGCTGCTGGGAAATCCCTCGACCGCTCCGAAATTCTCACCTTGCTGCAAGTCGCATTGCAGGCGGGCGAGGAGCGCTTTGTGCGCGAGCTGGCCGAAGATTGGCTGGATGCCTACCCCTACGATCTCCCCGTCGAGCTGCTGCGCGCCCACGCCCTGATCCAACAAACCAAGTCCCAGAAAGCCTTGGGCCTGCTGCTGCGCATCACCAAACTGGACCCCGAGTTCTACGAAGCTCAGGACCTACTGGCCCGCCTCGCCCGCCGCGTGCAGCCCCAAATTGCTGAAAGTGCCCGCGCGGCTGCAGTGGTAGTAAGCCGACCCCAGGCAGTACCCAACGATATTGAGGAATGGGGCCGCGCACTGATACAGGGACAGCTGGCCCTCAAAAAGGACGATCTCAATGAGGCTGAAACACACATCCAGACCGCACTGCTCGCAAAACCGCCCTCTCCCCTGCCCGGTCTCATGCATGTTCAGTTGGCTCGCCTGCAGGATATGAGCTGGCTGGCTGTTCGCAAACTGATTGAACTCTATCGCCAGCAATGGCCGCATGCCCTGCAATTTCAATTGATGCTAGCCGAGCAACTTATCGAAAGCGGTCAGGAAGATGAAGCTGTAGACATTTTGCACCAATGTGTGGCCGAAGATGTTACCGGCCAGGTGGCGCGCCGCTTGTGGGGCGAGGAGCATCGCTTCAGCGCGCTGTGGCCCCGCAGCCTACACCGCGCCGTGCGCATTGCTATCCCGGCAAAGGTGGCCGCCGGCATGGGTTGGAACCATCTATCCGAGGGCCTGGTGATCGCCGCGGCCAGTATGAACAATGGTAAATCGGCGCCGGATGTTGACAACGAGACGCAAGTTTCGCCCGACTCTCTTGAAGACGGGCAACCGGAAGCCAGCGCGCATGCCTACGAATCCAGCCCGCTGGGCAATGCGCCTGAAACCCCATTGGATATTGACGAACTCACCACCCAAAACGAAGAGGATTTGCAATTGCGCGCTGATGGACGCAATCCCAGCTACGTGATCCTGAGCACTAGGGTCGGCCTCGAAAAACAGTATGGCTTTGAAGGCGCGCGTGCTATCGAAACCGCAATGATGGCTGTTGTCGCCACCACGGCGGCAAATCCCAGTTGGAGCGCCTGTATGGTCTACGCCGACGACAAGAACTCGCTCTCGCCGTACGGCCTGGAATCCGTCGCCGCCAATGATCCCTGGGCCATTAAATTGTTGCTCGCCGACTTGGACGAGGCCCTACGCGCTAAAGGTGAAATGATCGGCGCGGTGCTCATCGTGGGCGGACCCAAAGTGGTGCCCTTCCACCGCCTGCCCAACCCGGTCGATGATGAAGACAAGGACGTCGCTTCAGACAATCCCTATGGCAGCATTGACGAAAATTATTTCGTACCCTCCTGGCCGCTGGGCCGGCTGCCCGGCACTACCACCGATCACTCCTCGCTGGTCAAAGCCCTGAACCGTATCGCAGCCAGCCGCGCAAATGCGCCGCTCACCAGCCAGGCGATTGGTTTGCTGGCTCGACTGTTGAGCCTGTTCAACCTATGGAAACCAAAACGCAAGACATTTGGCTATTCCGCTGAAATTTGGCAGCGTGCCTCCCACTCCGTGTATCGTCCGATTGGTGAGCCGCGCAAGTTGAGCATCTCCCCACCCACCGAAACCGGCCGTCTGCCCAAAGCCGCCAGCACACCGCTGCAACTCGCCTATTTCAACCTGCACGGAATTGAGGATGGCCCGGATTGGTATGGTCAGCGCGACCCACTTGAGAGCCCCGCGGGACCGGACTATCCGGTGGCGCTCACACCCAAGGACGTCATCAACAGTGGTCGCGCCCCTCAAATCGTGTTCTCTGAGGCCTGCTTTGGCGCCAACATCGCCGGAAAAACCGCGGAAACCGCGCTGGCCCTCAAATTCCTCGAATCGGGCAGCAAGGCCGTCGTCGGTTCCACCTGCACCTCCTACGGTTCCGTCAAGACCCCGCTCATCGCTGCCGATTTGCTTGGCCAAACTTTTTGGAAGCTGCTCAACGAAGGCCACCCGGTGGGCGAAGCCCTGCGCCGTGCCAAAATTGCGCTCGCTCGCTCCATGCACCGCCGCCAGGGCTACCTGGATGGCGAAGACCAGAAGACGCTCATCTCATTCCTGCTCTACGGCGATCCGCTTGCGGTTGCCAGCGCCACCGGTTCCGTGCCCAAGGGCATTATGCGCCCCGCGCTCGACTCAGAGGAAATGCTGGCCGTCTGCGACAAAGCCGAAAAATCGATGAGTGCCCCGCAGGATATTCCCGCCCAAACGCTGGCCACAGTGAAATCCATCGTGCAGGAATATCTGCCCGGCATGCTGGAGAGCAGCATGCAACTCAGCCACGAGCATCTCAACTGCCAGGGCCACAATTGCCCGTTGCCCCACGGCCGCGCCAAAGCGCTGCCCGGTCTAGCGCCCAATCGCCAACTCGTCACGCTCAGCAAAAACGTCAAATCTGGCAATCGCCAGCATCCCAGCTATGCGCGCATCACGATGGACGCCCACGGGAAAGTTGTCAAGCTGGCCGTTTCGCGCTAACCCAAACCCATTTACAAAAAACCCTGCGTTGATTCTTTCGCAGGGTTTTTTGTTTTAACGCCAAGGATTTTCAATCATGCTAGAATCGCTTTCTTATGAGCGTCAAAATAATTGCCCGCAACCGCAAGGCGCGTTTCGATTATTCGCTACTCGAACAATTCGAAGCGGGTATTGTGCTGCGCGGCAGCGAGATCAAATCCATTCGCGCCGGCCAGATCAGCATCAAGGAGGCCTACGTGCGCACCAATGGCGAACAGGCCTGGCTGGTCAGCGCCCATATCGCCCCTTACGACCCGGCCAGCGGGGAAAATCACGAGCCGCTACGCGAGCGCAAATTACTGCTACACCGCAAAGAAATCGATCAATTGTGGGATGCCGTCCAACGCAAGGGCCTTACCATTGTTCCCACGCAGGTGTATCTGAAGGACGGCCGCGCCAAAGTTGAAATTGCGCTGGCGCGCGGTAAACACAAATATGACAAACGCCGCGACATCGCCAAGCGCGATGCCCAGCGCGATATGGATCGCGCCCTCCGCCAGCGTAGCTGACCCCAGGATCGCCATGCCCAAAACCTTGCACATTAACGGACAGAGCCTCACCATCCCAGACGTGGTTGCTGTGGCCCAACATGACGCCCCGGTGACCCTAGCAAAAGAGGCGCATCAGCGCGTGGTCGAATCCCACGCCTGGGTGCAGAGCATTGTAAGAAAAGGAAAACCCGTGTATGGCATTAACACGGGTTTTGGTATTTTTTCGGAGACTCAGATCTCCGACGATCAAACGCTCAACCTCAACCGTAACCTGATCATCAGCCATGCCCTTGGCACCGGGCCAGACCTGCCGCCCGAGGTGGTGCGCGCCGCCATGCTGATCCGTGCGAATACGCTTGCCGCCGGCTATTCCGGGGCGCGCCCTGCCATCCTCGAGAACCTGATCGCCATGCTCAACGCCGGCCTCACGCCAGTCATCCCCAGCCAGGGTTCATTGGGCTCCTCTGGCGATCTCGCCCCCCTCGCCCACCTCGCCTTGGTGCTTTCTACCGATGAGGCTGAAACAGAAGAAGAATCCGGTTGGGCGCTCTACGAGGGCCGGCGCCTGCGCGGCAAAGCCGCCATGCAGGCGGCGGGGATCCCGCGCATCATTCTCGGCCCCAAAGAGGCGCTCGCCATTACCAACGGCGCCACCTTCTCCGCGGCCCTGGCAGGCCTCAGCATTAATTTGGCCGAGCGCCTACTGAATTCCGCCGAAGTTGCCGTCTCCATGTCCTTGGAAGCCATGCTGGGCGCGTCGGCCGCCTTTGACGAGCGCCTGCACGAAGCCCGCCGTCAAGAGGGCCAGCAAGTGGTCGCCCAGCGCATTCGCGCCCTCACCGCCGGCAGCACCTTGTTGGACGCCGAGGGACGCGTCCAGGATGTCTATTCGCTGCGCTGCGCCCCGCAAGTGCAGGGCCCCGCCCGAGAGACCCTTGAATTTGTCAAAGATATCATCACCAAAGAGATCAACGCCGCCACGGACAACCCCTTGCTTTTCGGGCCGCAAGATAGCATTTCCGGCGGCAACTTCCACGGCCAGCCGGTGGGCATGGCGATGGATTTCCTCAAGATTGCGCTAAGTGAAGTGGCCGCAATCTCGGAACGGCGCAGCTACCTGCTCGCGGATGGCAAAATGAACGCGGGGCTGCCCCCCATGCTGGTTGGCGATCCAGCTAGCGCGGGCGTCCACTCCGGAATGATGTTGGCCCAATACACTGCTGCGTCGCTCGTGCTTGAAAACCAAGGCCTGGCCAATCCAGATTCAGTGCGATCCCTGCCCACTTCGGCAGGCAAAGAAGATCACAACGCCAACGCCATGACTGCTGCCCGGCACGCCTGGGAGCTGGCCCACAATTGCGCCCATGTGCTGGCCATCGAATTACACAGCGCCGCCAGAGCCCTCGATTTGCGCCTTCAGCGGCGCCCCGATGCCAACATGGGCGCAGGCACCCGGCTCGCCCACCAGCGCATCCGCGCCACCGCACCCTTCAAGTCGGAGGATTCACTTTGGGGACCGGAAATTGAGGCCGTGCGCGAATTACTGCTGAACGGCGAATTGGATTTCCCCGCCTTCTGATTTGACAAGTCCGATTATTTTGATAAAATTGATAAATAATCTACAAGCCCGCTGTATTGGAGCGACCTATGGCAATTGCCGATCTTGACATCAAAACACCAAGTACCATCCAGACGGATGAAATAACCGTTACGTCCTCCGCAGCAGACGCAGTCCGCGGCCTCCTGCAGGAACGCTCACTAACCGATCATGCGCTACGCGTGTTCGTAGCTGGCGGGGGTTGCTCCGGTTACCAATACGGGATGGCCCTTGAAGGCGACCCTCGGGAATCCGATTTTGTCTTTGAGCAGCACGGCGTGCGCGTCGTTGTGGACGAAGTGTCCATGAACTATCTGCGCGGCGCCAATATCGACTTCGTCAATGAGGTGATGGGCAGCGGCTTCAAGATTGAAAATCCCAATGCCAGCTCTTCTTGCGGCTGCGGACACAGCTTCCGCACCGATGGGGAAGATGCCCCAGCGCACGAACATTCCGCTGGCTGCAACTGCTAAGCATTCTCGTAAATCAAAAAGGACTGGCAATGGCAGTCCTTTTTTGTTGTCTGCTCATTCTAAATCAACGATCGCGCAAATAAGTAATCGCTGCCCCAAACAGCCCCAATAGGCCAATGGCCGTAATGTACATACCCACCGGGATACCGCCGATGCGCGCCGTCCCGCCATCTTCGAAGGTTTGGATCACCAGCGGCGCTGGCGCAGTAAAAGTGGGCATACGCGTGGCGGGCACTTCGAGCACGAACTGGGCCGCCAGCGTGGGGTCAATCGTTGGCGTTACCCGCGGCGTGGGCAAGGGCGGCGGCTCAACGATTTGCAAACTTGTCACCTGGAAAACCTGCACCAACGGAGCGTATACCCAAGCCAGCCCACCTTCCACGCCGCGATACACAATTTGGATCCATTGCCCGGCTTCTGAGCGGCCTTTGGCCGGCGCAAGTTCCCCGCTTACCAGCACACCCACCGCCGGATAGTCGGTGCCCGGCCCGCTGCGCACATTGATTTGCTCTTGATCGGGGACCACAACAACATAAGGACCGATGGGTGTTCCGGTGACCGTAGCAATCGCAACGGTAGGCTGTTGCGCATTGGCCGCGCCAGAGGTGCTGCCCAGCGTCAGCAGTGCCACGCCCAGCAAAGCCATCATCACAAAAAAGAGGGGGCGCCCGAAAGCGCGCAAGTTTACGTCGTCCATAGAACCAAGAGATTATAATTTATCCGATTGCTAATGAAAAAGAAGATCTATCATGGTCCCCTAAACTTGGACGAAGTTGCGCAAGCTTTGGCTGGCTTCTTCAACCGGGGCGCGCTCTCCGCACAATTAAGTCGGGCGAACAATCAGGCATTTGTGCAAATTGTTACCCGCAACATCGGCCACTCTGGCGGGCGCACCTCGCTTGGCGTTGCCTTGCGCCAGGTGGAAGACCGCCTTGAAGTCGAGGTCGGTAAGCAGGCCGTCCTCGGCATCGCAGCCAGCCTGGGTGCCACAGCGCTGTTGGCGCTGCGCAATCCGCTCAACCTGCTTGGCCGGCTAGATGATGTGGCCCAGGATTTTGAAAATCTCGAACTCGACGATCAGGTTTGGGAGCTTGTCGATCGGTTAGCTGCCGATGCCGGCGCCAGCCACGAATTCACTGAGCGCCTCAAACGGCTCACTTGCGATTATTGCCGGGTAGCCAATCCTGTTGGAGAGGGCCGCTGCCTGGCTTGCGGCGCGCCCCTGGGCGATGTACAGCCCTTCACTTGCTCCAACTGCGGTAACGTTGTGCTGGGAAACGAAAAGCAATGTCCCAATTGTGGTTACAAACTCGATTAAACGACTCACCAACAGGGAAAAGAATTGATGACGTTTGCATCAACAACCCGTCGCACTTCATGGCTATGCGCAGTTATCATAACGGCCTTGAGCGCCTGCGCACCTCAAGCCCAGCCAGCCCCAACCGACGCTCAGAAAGCTACCCAAGCCCCACAACCCACTGCCACCGATCCACAACCGACTAGCACGCCGCAACCTTTCAAACTGGAGAGCGCCGCGTTTGAAGATGGCCAAGTCATTCCAGCACGCTTTGCCTGCACCGGCGAAAACTTGTCCCCCGCGCTACGCTGGGGGGATGTGCCCGCCGGCACTCAAAGTTTGACCCTGATCTTCGACGATGTAGATGCGCTGGGCGGCTCCTGGGTGCATTGGGTGTTGTTCAATCTCCCACCGGACACGCTATCCCTCCTCGAAGGATTGGAAACTGCCGCCAGCTACTCGGATGGTAGCCTCAGCGGGGCCAATAGTTGGGGGCGCATGGGCTATGGCGGCCCCTGTCCGCCCGAGGGCAGCACACACCGCTACGTCTTCACACTCTATGCCCTCGATACGATCCTCAGCCTTGATTCAGACGCCACCAACAGCCAGCTCCTGGCTGCAATGGACGGGCATATCCTGGCCGAAAGCGAATTATCTGGTTCCTTTAGCCGCTAGCCCTTGAATCAAAAAGAGGCGAGCGTTGCTCGCCTCTCCCACTAATCGTCAAATGTGCGCCAGGCACCCCCATAGCGCTCGATAAATTCGTCCATTTTTGCTGGACCCCACGTCCCCGCTGCGTATTCAAGGGGTTCGGCTGCTGGGTGGGATTCCCAAGACTCCAGGATATCCGTAACGTAGCCCCAGGCCGCCAGCACTTCGTCGCTGCGGTTGAACAGGGTTGCGTCCCCGTTCATGCAGTCCATCAACAAACGCTCATAGGCCTCAGGGCTACCGCCGCCAAAGGTCTCGGCATAGGAAAAATCCATCTTCACTTGCTCAATGCGGTTCTCCGGCCCTGGGGCTTTGGCCCCGAAGGTCAGCGTGATGCCCTCATCAGGCTGCAATGTAAGTATCAGCCGGTTGGGCGCTTCCCCTGCCATATTCTGCCATCCAAAAAGCGAGAGCGGCACCTGGCGATACTGCACCGCGATCTCCGTCACACGCTCCGGCATGCTCTTGCCTGAGCGGATATAAAAGGGCACCCCTGCCCAGCGCCAATTATCAATCTGCACCCGCGCCGCTAAAAGAGTCTCCGTGCGCGAATCTGCGTCAACCCCTTCCAGCTCCTTATAACCAGGCCGCTTCTCGCCAGCGACCTTGCCCGCCATATATTGTCCACGCAGCGTATCCGACATCGCCTGATCACCCGTGAGCGGCCTGAGCGCCTTGAGCACCTTGACCTTCTCATCGCGCACTGCATTCGCGTTGAAGGCCGCTGGCGCTTCCATTGCGGTCAAAGTCAGCAATTGCAGCAGATGGTTTTGGAACATATCCCGGATTACGCCGGCGCTTTCGTAATAACCCGCCCGGCTGCCTACGCCAACGGTTTCAGCCACCGTGATTTGCACTGAATCAATGTAGCGCCGGTTCCAGAGTGGCTCGAAAATTCCGTTGGCAAATCGAAACACAAGGATATTCTGCACCGTCTCCTTGCCCAAGTAGTGATCAATACGATAAACCTGCTCTTCATCGAACACGCCATGCACCTGTTCGTCCAGGGCTTTGGCCGACTCCAGGTCTCGCCCATAGGGCTTTTCAACCACGATGCGCGTCCAGCCCTGCGCGCAACTGGCCAGCCCCGCCTCGCCGATGTGCCCGACTATGGTTCCATACGCTTCGGGTGGTGTTGCCAGGTAAAACAAGCGGTTGTCCGCGCCCAATTCCTCAAGCAAAGCATCCAGTTTTTGATAGCCCGCTAGATCATCAAACACCGAAGAGATAAAGTGCATGCTACCCAGGATTCGCTGCACCACGGCATCGTTCAGCGGCTGGCTGCGGGCATGCTCTTCCAGCGCCGCGTGCATCTCCGCGCGCATGGTGTCTGCATCCCACTCGCGGCGAGCAAAGCCAATGATGTGCAGTTGGTCCGGGAGGTGGTCAGCAAGCGCCAGTTGGTAGAGGGCCGGCACCAATTTGCGCCGGGTCAGATCCCCCGTGGAGCCAAAGATCACCAGCGCAATGGGGATCTCGAGTTTTTGGTTGGGAGGAAAAGGTAGGCTAGTCACGGAAAGACCCTAATCGCTTGCCTTCTTGACCGCGTGGCCCCCAAATTGGTTGCGCATCGCGGCCAGCAATTTGGCCGCATAGCTATCGTCCTGCCGGCTGGCAAAACGCTGCATGAGCGCAAGCGTAATAATCGGAGCCGGAACTTCCTGGTTGATTGCCTCAAATACAGTCCAGCGCCCTTCCCCCGAATCGGCCACCCAACCCTCAATGTCGCTCAGAGATTGATCATCTTCCAGGGCGCGCGCTGTTAAATCCAGCAGCCACGAGCGCACCACTGAACCGTAGCGCCAGACCTCCGCCACCTGATGCAGATTCAGCGCAAAATCTTCGCGCGCTCGCATGATCTCAAAGCCCTCGGCATAGGCCTCCATCAAACCGTATTCAATGCCGTTATGCACCATCTTCACGTAGTGGCCTGCGCCGCTAGGCCCCATGTGTCCCCAGCCTTGATCCGGGCCCGGCGCCAGCGTCTCAAAAATCGGGCGCATGTGCTCAACAATTCCCTTTTCACCGCCCACCATCATCGAATAACCGCCTTCAAGCCCCCACACGCCGCCACTGACTCCCGCATCCAGCATATGGATACCCTTCGCCTTGAGCAGGTCGGCTCGTCGCATCGAATCGTTAAAGTTCGAATTGCCGCCATCTACCACGATATCTGCTGGGGACAATAGCTCGGCCAGCTCGCTCACCAACTGTTCCACCGGATCCCCCGCCGGAATCATCAACCATACAATGCGCGGTGCTTTTAGCGCGCCAACCATGCCTTTCAGCGATGTTTCCGGCTGCAGGCCAATCTCTTCCGCCAACGCGAGCGCCACCTTTTTGTCGCGATTGAAGCCCACCACCTGGTGGCCACCAGCCATCAAGCGCCGAGACATATTGCCCCCCATTTTGCCCAAGCCAATCATTGCTAACTGCATATTGTCTCCATCATTCTGATCTCAGAGGTTGTCCGCATCTTACCGTACGAAGAGGTCTTTGCGCCCTTATTTTTTTTCGATTCAGGAAAGGATCCACGGCCGCGCGCCGAAATTCGCTATCCCACAACGAGGCAAACAACTGGCGCTCAGCATGTTTTGAGACGAGTGGATAAGCCAGCGCGAAACGCAGCAGGCGCTTGGCCGCCCGCACCGCTTCCACGGGGTGTTGCGCCATCTCTGCTGCCAACTCCTGGGCTCGGCTCAGGGCTTGCATGGAGGGAACCAGTTGGTCCACCAGTCCCATTTCTACAGCCTCCTCTGCGTTCAACACCCGACCCGTGGTGAGCAGTTCCAGCGCCTTCGGGTAGCCCACGATCTGCAATAAGTAGCGCGCCCCGCCCCAGGCCGTCGTGATGCCCAGCCGCGCATGTACGAAGCCAATATCCGCATCCTCGGCCATGATGCGCTGGTCGCAGGCCACCGCGATCTCGGCGCCCCCGCCGCGCGCCGGGCCGTTGATCACCGCAATAGTCGGCATCGGCAGCGCCCGCAACTGCTCCAGCGCTTTGCCCATAATCGAGGAGAGGCGCAGGCCGTCGCGCCGCTTTGGATAATCGGCCAGCGCCTTTAGGTCACCGCCCGAGACAAAGGTTTCCCTGGCGCCGGTCACTAGCAAGGCGCGCAATTGCTTGTTGCTATTCGCTTGCTGCACGGCCAACGCGAACTCGCGCATCGTCTCCCAATCCAGCGCGTTGCGCACTTCGGGCCGGTTCACAGTTAGGGTGGCGACTCCCCCATCCACATGGTATTCAATCCCAGGCATGTTTAGACCTCAATAGATGTTTAAGGCCAAAACACGTAGGTTCGCTTTGGGTTGCGATTAACAAACTTGAAGCAATTAACCTACTTGGGAGAATTGGTAGCCCCCAGAAGCTTTCTCTTTTATTAGTTGACATCACCTTCGATTTGATTATCATAAGTGAAGAATATTTCATGTGTTTTTGAGGGAGTGAAAATTATGATGACTAATAAACTGGCAATTTTAATAGGTTTTGCTCTTGCAGTTTCTTTTTTCCTGATAATTTCGTATCCGGGCGGATCTGGTTTGGCTGAAAGCTCTAGCGAGTTGTCTTTGGCAATAAACACGACTGATAGCAATATCGTCTACTTCACTACTGCAAATGAAAATTCCGGGGATCTTTTATCCCCAGCAAATGTTCAACAGACTTTAAATGCAACTGTGGCGACGACCTGGTCGGAAGTGCTCGATCTTAACAAAAGGTATAGTTTGGACGCCCTGATTCTTGGTGAGGACATTATTTCCGAAGTAAACCGCGAGGAATTAACGCAAATGTATCAAGATGCTGTTATTATCGCGGTTTTTAATACCTATGCCCCCACCCTTGCACAATTGGTTTCCGACGAATGTATTGGTAAGGATGGCTGGATGGATGGAAATGATCCCTACAAAGGCGACTTTTTCATAATCGTCTCTAAACTATTTCAAGGAAGCCTGCAAGCCCAACAGCAACTCAGAAATCAAAATTCCTGTGACGTCAATAGTAGCTTTGACAATATCGAGGGCTATTCCGGTGTATACGCGAGTAAATCGCAATATGAACTAGCCAGTGCTGCCGATTTCGATGTGTTCGCCCAGGTATTTCTTTTGGAAATTCAGACTATTAACGACTATAAAACTAACTTAGCGAACACCCCATAATTAGCCGGCTTTTCTACTTGCTATGGGAAACCAACCAGCGCCGTCATTTGCCTTAGGCAACTTCATCAACAAATATTTCGGCGCTGCCGTACTGTAATTCCAGCATTAACCATCTAGTTTGGTGCGCCGTTCCTCCACAGTATCCAACAGCGAGTGGATGGATTTACTGAACGCTTCCACGCCTTCCTGCTCCAATTCTGCGGTGGCTTGATCCAGGGACAAACCCACATTTTCAAAATTCTCCAGCGCCTGGCGCGCTTCCTCCACATCCTCGTCAATCGTCTGTGCCACCGTGCCGTGATCTTTGAAAGCTTCAAGCGTCTTCGGTGGGATGGTGTTGACCGTGTCGGGGCCGATCAATTCATCCACATACAACACATCCGAGTATTCGGGATTCTTGGTGCTGGTCGAAGCCCAAAGTGGACGCTGGGTGCGCGCGCTATGTTTTTGCAGCGCCGCAAAGCGTGCGTCGCTAAAGCGCCGTTGGAAGAGCTGATAGGCCAGTTTTGCGTTGGCGATGGCAATCCGGCCGCGTAGTGAAACGGCTAGCTCCGCCTGCGGCCCGTCCGCGCGCACGGTCTCGTCCAGCCAGGCGTCCACCTTTGAATCAATCCGGGAAACAAAGAACGAGGCTACGGAAGCAATCCCGTCTATCGGCTGTCCTGCAGCCGCACGCTGCTCAAGACCCGACAAATAAGCCTCAATCACCTCGGCATAGCGCGCCTGCGCGAAGATCAGCGTAATGTTGATGTTAATACCCGCCGCAATCGAACGTTCAATGGCCGGGATACCCGCCTCAGTAGCGGGAATCTTGACCATCACGTTGGGCCTGTCAACCAGCCCCCAGAGACGCTCAGCCTCCTTGCAAGTCGCTTCCGTATCGTTCGCAAAATCGGGGTGCACTTCGATACTCACGTAACCATCCCCGCCCTCTGTAGTCTCGAACACCGGTGCAAATAGATCGCAGGCACGCTGGATATCCTGAACTACCAGCGCATCGAAAATTTCGCTTTTATTCTTGCCCGCGTGGGTCAAGTCCGATAATTGCTCATCATAATCATTGGAGTTGCCAATCGCTTTTTCGAAGATGCTCGGATTGGAGGTCACACCGTAGATATCGCCGCGCTCAATCATCGCCGCCAACTCGCCATTGTCCAGCAATCGGCGCTCAATATTGTCGTACCAGATGGATTGGCCCAATTCAAATAGTTTTTTAGGATTGCTCATGTCTGCTCCTTCTTCATTGTTTCCGTATCCAGAAACTTCACGAGTTGCTCCGCGAAGCGTTCTTTCATAACGGCGATTGCCTCGGGATTGTTATCCACCAATAGAAAGCGACGGCCCAGCTCCAATGCAACTGCCCCGGTGGTGCCGCTGCCCGCAAAGAAATCTAGCACCAGATCGCCCGGATTCGAGGACGCGCTGAGAATGCGCCGCAGGATGCCCAGTGGCTTTTGGGTCGGGTATCCGGTCTTCTCTTTGCCGGTAGGGCTCACAATCGTATGCCACCAGGTATCGGTGGGCAGCTTACCGCGCTTGGCCTTCTCCTCGCCCACCAATCCCGGCGCCATGTAGGGTATCCGATCCACTTCATCCGCGTTGAACGTGTAGTTGTCCGGGTCCTTGACATATACGAGTATGTTATCGTGCTTGGCCGGCCAGCGCTTTGTGGACCGGCCGCCGTAATCGTAAGCCCAGATAATTTCGTTAAGGAAGCTTTCGCGCCCAAAAAGGCCGTCCAGGAGTACTTTGCAATAATGCACTTCGCGGTAATCCACGTGAAAATACAAGCTGCCATCATCGGCCAGCACCCGATGCGCTTCCACTAAGCGCGGCTCTAAAAAGGCCAGATAGTCATCGAACTGGTCGGCGAAGGCCTTGGTGCCCACCACTTCAGTGGCGTAGCGCGCCCCTTGAAAGCCCACCCGGTCGCCATCTTCAGCGCGTTTGGTGCGCAATTGAGTGCGCGACTGGCGTTTGCCGGTGTTGAATGGCGGATCGATATAGATCAGGTTGGCAAAGCCATCCGGCAGGTTTTGCAGCGCCGCCAAGTTGTCTCCGAAAACCACCCGCCCAAGCACGGTCGAAAAATCCAACGCGATTACTTCTCCTCGTCCAGCAACGCCTTCGCCCTCGCCAACACGTTTTCCACGCTGAAGCCCAACTTTTCCATCACCACGTCCCCGGGCGCCGAAGCGCCAAACCGGTCCAACCCAATCACATCGCCGCCATCCCCCACCCAACGCGCCCAGCCCTGCGCCACGCCCGCTTCCACCGCAAGTCGGCGGTGAACAGTGGGCGGCAGCACTTCGTCCCGGTAGCTCTGCGCTTGCCCCTCAAAGAGTTCCCAGCTCGGGAAGGACACCAGACGCACCGCCTGCCCTTGCGCCGCCAATATTTCTCCGGCCTCTACAATTAATTGCACTTCGGAACCGCTGGCCATCAAAATAATTTCGGGGTCTTTGTCGCCTAAATCATCCAGCACGTAGGCGCCCTTGTGTAACCCTTCCGCGCCCGCATACCGGCTTCGATCCAGCGTGGGCAGCGATTGCCGCGTCAGGATCAGCGAAGTTGGTTGCTTGCGGCTTTGGATAGCCGCCTTCCAGGCTTCGCGCACTTCGTTGGCATCCGCCGGGCGGATCAGGCGCGCATGCGGGATCGCCCGGATGGCAGCCAATTGCTCGATCGGTTGGTGTGTCGGTCCATCCTCGCCCAGCCCAATGCTATCGTGAGTGAAGACCCAGATGCTGGGAATGTGGGAGAGCGCCGCCAGCCGCATCGGCGGGCGCATGTAATCTGAAAACACCAGGAAGGTTGCCCCAAAGGCGATTATGCCTTTTGACAAGTTCATTCCATTCACGATGGAGCCCATCGCGTGCTCGCGCACCCCGAAACGGATGCTGCGCCCCTCCGGCGTATCCGGTTGGAAATCCGGCGCGGCGTCGATAAAGGTTTTTGTGGAAGGATGCAGGTCGGCCGAGCCACCGATCAGGGCCGGTAGTTTGGCCGCCAACGCGTTGATCACTTTCCCAGACGATACCCGCGTAGCCATCCCTTTGGCGTCCGCCTCGAATTCGGGCAGATCGGCGTCCCAGCCAACCGGCAACTCGCCAGCCTGGGCCCGATCAAACTCGGCGGCTAATTCCGGCTCTGCGTGCTTATAGGCTTTCAATATATCTGCCCAGTCTGCCTCTGCCTTCGCACCCGCTTCCAGCGCGCCCCGATAGAACTCCAGCACGTCGTCGGGGATGTAGAAGTGCGGCTCCAACGGCCAGTCCAGCGCCTTCTTGGCCCCTTCCAATTCTTCCTCACCGGGCGGCTCTCCGTGCGCTTTCTCGGTGCCGGCTCGGGTGGGCAACCCAAATCCGATCTGGGTGCGCACTGAAATAAGCGAGGGCCGCTCATCAGCTTTGGCCGCCTGAATGGCCGCGTGTATCGCATCAACATCGTTGCCATCCTTCACATGCTGCACGTGCCAGTCATAGGCTGCGAAGCGCGCGTCTACATCTTCAGTGAAGGCCAGCTGGGTGCTGCCATCAATCGAAATATGGTTGTCGTCATAAAGATAAATCAGCTTGCCCAGCTTGAGATGCCCAGCTAGCGACGCCGCTTCTGAAGCGACCCCCTCCATCAAGTCCCCATCAGTCACAATGCCATAAATTCGGTAATCAATTAGCTCTTGCCCTGGACGATTAAAGCGCGCCGCCAGATGCGCCTGAGCGATGGCCATCCCTACCCCGTTTGCAAAGCCCTGCCCCAGCGGCCCGGTGGTCGTTTCCACGCCCGGCGTCAAGCCATATTCGGGATGGCCCGGCGTGATGCTGCCCCATTGGCGGAAATTTTTGATCGCCTCCAGCGGCAGATCGTAGCCCGTCAAATGCAGCAGCGAATACAGTAACATCGAGCCGTGGCCTCCTGAAAGCACGAAGCGATCCCGGTTGGCCCAATTCACATCGGCGGGATTGTGGATCAGGTGGCGCGTCCAAATCGTATAAGCCATCGCTGCCGCGCCCATTGGCAGCCCGGGGTGCCCGGAATTGGCTTTCTGCACCGCGTCCGCAGACAAAAAGCGTAGTGTGTTGATCGCTTGATCTTGCAATGGTTGATTTTCGCTCATTCTGCGAAGCTCTCCTGTCGATGATTTTCGTCCCCACAAACGATCCAAGCGCGGTGGCAACCGCTTTCGCCATTTTACCTTACGGCTTGCTGGCCTCTCACCTTTGCGTTAACATAGCGCAATCAGACGATGGCGAACCTAGTACTCTTCCCCCAGCTTGGCGATTGGCATGAAACCCGTGAGACCCTGCACGCGTACAGCAAGGTGCTCGGCGCTATTCGCGGCGCTTTTACCCCCGAACACCCCAAGTTCTGGAACCTCAGCTTGCTCCCTTATACCGCCGGCCTAACCACCACCCACATTCCTTTTCCTTTAGATGAAAAGAGCAATTTCTCGCTCAGTCTGGATTTGCGCAATCATTATGTGGTCTTCAGCACCAGCGAGGGCCAGGTTGATCAAATTCGCTTAATGGAAGGCCACACGGCCACGGCGCTGGGCGACCAAATACTTGACCGGCTGGCAGATATTGGCGTGAAGGGCGATCTGCCGCGCGACAAGTTCGAAAACGACGATCCTCGCCCGTACGTTATGGACCAAGCCGAGCGCTATTTCAGTGTGCTCAGCCATGTGGCCCGCATTTTCGAGGATTTCAAAAGTGATCTCCAGGAGGAAACCAGCCCAGTGCAACTCTGGCCTCATCACTTCGACCTATCCTTTGAGGTTTTTGGCAATTTCAAAGTGGATGGCTCCGAGAGCCAGATTGGCATCGGATTTGCCCCCACGGATAGCAGCCAATCGGGGGCTTATTTTTACGCAAACCCCTATCCATTTGACGAGGCTGTGACCAAACAGCTGCTAAGCGCGTCAGCCACCTGGTTTACCGATTCCTGGAAGGGTGCCCTGCTTCCTTATGCTGAGATAGCCGAGCACCCGGATGGGGCATCCAAGTTAGACACCTTCCTGCAAGCCGCCTACCTGGCTGAAAAACCCTATATCAGCAAATAGTCACCCAGAATCAAAAAACGGGAGCTGCGCTCCCGTTTCCACTTTCGCATTCGATCAAGCGACCGGAACGCCCACCTCTATCTGACCGTTTTCCACCCGCACCGGATAGGCCGGGATATCGATCACCGCCGGCAGGCTGAGCACTTTGCCGCTACGCACGTCAAAGCGCGCCCCGTGCCGCGGGCAGATAATCTCGTTGCCCTCCAGTTCGCCCTCCCCCACCGGCCCGTCGTCATGCGAGCAGACATCGCCAATCGCAAAGAATTTCCCCGCAATATTGAAGACCACGATGTTGTAGTCATCGATCGTAACGAAAATACGTTCCCCGTTGGGCAATTCATCCTCACCAGCAACCGGGACGAAATCAACCTCTTTCGGGCCTAGATGGGTGTAAGTAAATGTCATATCAACGATTGAATTGAGTGGGCCAAGCGATTAAGAAGCTGCCAGCTCGTCCAGCGATTCGACTTCTTCCAGGCCGTAAACGCCGCCCTTGAGCACTTTCAACGATAGCAGCGCGCATTTCAGGCGCACAGGGCCAAGTTCGATCCCCAACAGATCGAGGATATCCTGCTTGCCCACCTGGCGCACTTCGTCTAGCGGCAAACCGGTAACTTTTTCCATCAACAGATCAGCAGATGCCTGGGAGATTGAACACCCATCCCCGCTAAACAGCGCTTCGGTCACCACATCGTTTTCATCCACGCGCAGATCAATCCGGATATGGTCTCCACAAACCGGGTTGTCGTCGTGGTAGCTGTAATCGTGGGGGTCAAGTTCCCCGCGGAAACGCGGGTTTTGGTAATGGTCAATGATAACTTCGCGATACAGATCGTCCATGATTATCCGAAAATTTCCTTCACTTGGTAAAGTGCCTCAATCAGCTGATCCACTTCTTCTTTCGTATTGTATAGATAGAAGCTGGCCCTCGTGGTCGAGGTGATCCCGAATTTTTGATGCACTGGCTGAGCGCAGTGATGCCCGGCCCGCACCGCCACGCCCGCCCGATTAAGTATCTCAGCCACATCGTGCGGATGTACGCCCTCGAAGGTAAAAGCTGCATTGGCGCTTTTATGCTCAATCGTGGGGCCAAATACCCACACGCCCGGCACTTCTTCCAGGCGTTCCAGGGCATAGCCGGTCAATTCGTGATCATGTGCAAAAATAGCTTCCATCCCGATGGCTTCGAGATAATCAATGGCTGCCCCCAGGCCGATCACTTCAGCAATCGCTGGCGTCCCCGCCTCAAATTTGTGCGGCGGTTCTTTGTAGGTGAAGCCGCTCAGTTCTACGCGCTTGATCATGTCGCCACCCCCCAGGAAGGGCGGCATCTCATTCAAGATAGCTTCCTTACCATACAGGATCCCCAACCCGGTCGGCCCCAACATTTTGTGGCTGGAGAAAGCAATAAAATCCACATCCAGCTCAGTTACGTCAGTTGGCAAATGCGGTACGCCCTGCGCCGCGTCCATCAAGGTCACAGCCCCCGCGTCGTGCGCCATGCGAATGATTTCCGCCGCCGGGGTGATCGTGCCCAACACGTTGGACATTTGCGTAAAGCTCACCAGCTTGGGTTTTTTCTCCATCAGCACGGCATATGCGTCCATATCCAGCAGCCCGTCTTCGCCCACGGGAATAAATTCCAATTGAATCCCTTTTTCCGTGGCCAGCATCTGCCAGGGCACGAGATTGCCATGATGCTCCATTTCGGTCAGCACCACCACATCGCCCTTGTTCAAATTGGCGCGCCCCCAGGTAAACGCCACCAGATTGATCGATTCTGTGGTGTTGCGCGTAAAAATAATTTGCTTGCCTTTGGCCGCGCCAATAAATTTCGCCACCTTACCCCGGACGGCTTCATAATCCGCGGTGGATTTTTCGGCCAGCGCATGCACACCGCGATGAATATTCGCATTTTGCGTGCGGTAATAATTGTTCATCGCCTCGATAACCGAGACGGGTTTCTGGCTTGTGGCAGTTGAATCCAAATAAACAAGAGGAACGCCGGGGCGTACCTCTACATCTAAAACCGGGAAGTCCGCCCGAATGCGTTGCACGTCCAATTGTTGCATTTTGCTGGGCGTGGTCATTAGCTCTTTGTCCTTCGCTTGCGTTTGCGTGCCGGGCGGATTTGCTGGGAATGGGGCGGACACCACAAAACATGGTCCGGCACCATCCAGCCATCCGTCAAGTACACGCTTTCTCGGAATTGGACTGCTACGATCTTGGGGTCCACCTGCACAATGACCCCTTCCAGCCAATCTCGCACGCGGTTGCCCTCTTTGTCCTCATGGTCGCAAAACACCTCCACGCGGTCGCCAACTTGGTAGATGTCCTCGCGACCAGGTGCACTCTTGAAACGAAGTTCGGTCAATGTGTCCTCCGTACATGGGAAACTGCAGGTCTCATCACTATACTCTTATTTCATCTTTTGAACAATGGCGTCCTTGATTCGGCCACGCACACCCTCAAATGGGATGCGCTGCATGATCGGATCAAAGAAACCCTCAACGATGAGACGCCGGCTGTCCTTTTCGGGAACCCCGCGGCTCAACAAATAAAACAACTCCTCTTCGCTGATCTTTCCGACTGTGGAAGCGTGCGTACAACGCACATCATCCGCCAGGATTTCGAGCCCTGGGATCGAATCTGCGCGCGCCGCCTTGCTCAACACCAGGTTGCGATTGGCCTGGAAGCCGTCGGTTTTCTGCGCGCCGGGTGCCACGTAGATCATTCCCTGCCACACGGATCGGCTCTGGTCCTCCAACGCACCCTTAAAAAGCAGGTCGCTCGTGGTATTGGCGGCCATGTGGTTCTGCTGCGTATCGTGATCCAGATGCTGGTCGCTATCCGTGAAGTAAAAACCAGACATGCGCGCCTGGCTGCCCTCCCCGAGCAAATTCATCTCGGAGAAATTCTTGGTCAGGTGGCTGCCCAGCGCCCCGAAAATCCAATCCAGCTGACCGTCGCGGCCCACATTGGCGCGTTCATGGCTAAAGTTCCATACATTCTCGCCCCAGGATTGCAGCTCAATAAAGCGCAGGTTGGCGCCGTCTCCCACGTGCACTTCGACGATGCCGGCGTGCAGGCTTTGCGCCTCTTCCGTTGGGGAGGCTGCCTCGTGCACGTAAGTCACCGATGCGCCATCCTCCACCCAAACGATGACATGGCTGAAATAGGCCAGCCCTGCACCCGGCCCCCACAACACGCTATGCAGCGGTTCGGCCACCTCAACTCCTTTGGGCACATACAGGAGCACCCCAGATTGAGCAAACGCCGCAGCCATCGCAGCAAACTTACCTTCATCCGCTTTTACAATCTGGCCAAGTACCTTTTTGAGTAGTTCGGGATGCTTTTTGGCGGCGGTAGCGAGGTCGGTAAAAATCACCCCCTGCTTGGTAATCGCCTCGCTCAATTCAACCGAAATGCCTTCGGGGCCAAAAGTAATCTGCCCGCCATGTCCTTTGCCCGCCAGCGGCTTGAGCAATTGACTGGGAACGCCCGGCAAGCTCTTCTGATCTACGTCGGCGGGCATGCGGAAACTGTTCGTGGCTAATTTGCGGATATCCGTGCGCCGCCAGGCTTCTTCGGTGGTTACCGGCAAATCCTGGCCCTCGAAAAGTCCCCAGGCCTGCTGGCGGTATTCGTCCAGGAATTGTGTTTCTTTCGCGCCGTTTGCCCAGCGCGGCATCATGTCCGGCGAAAAGGCGAATTTGCCCGTGGATGCCGGACGCGTGCTTACACTGCGCTTTACAACGCGGGTTTTACGGTCTGCCATTTATTCGTCTGTCCTCAATTAACCGATGGAGCCTTCCATTTGAAGCTGAATCAGGCGATTCATTTCAATGGCATATTCCATTGGCAACTCTTTTACCAACGGCTCAATAAAGCCGGAAACTACCATGCCAGCCGCTGCCTCTTCTGTCAGGCCGCGGCTCATCAGGTAGAACAACTGCTCTTCGCCTACTTTAGACACCGACGCCTCATGACCCACAGTCACATCCTCGGCATCAATCTCGATATAGGGATAGGTGTCTGATCGCGAATTTTCATCGAGAAGCAAAGCATCACACACCACATTGGAGCGCGAGTTCTCTGCGCCCTTGTGCACTTTGAGCAAGCCGCGGTACGAAGCGCGCCCGCCCCCCTTGCTGATCGATTTCGACGTTATCTTGCTGCTCGTTCTCGGCGCAAAATGGATCACCTTGCCGCCCGTATCCTGGTGCTGGTGCCCGGACGCAAAGGCCAGAGACAAAATTTCGCCATGGGCGCCCTCTTCCAACAAGTAGCAGGAGGGGTACTTCATCGTGACCTTGGAGCCCAAGTTGGCATCCACCCATTCCATCGTCGCGTTCTCATACACCATCGCCCGCTGGGTTACCAGGTTATACATATTGTTCGACCAGTTCTGAATCGTGGTGTAGCGGAAGCGCGCGCCCTTCTTGACGATGATCTCAATCACGCCGCTATGGAACGAGTCAGTCGTATAAACCGGCGCCGTGCAGCCCTCAACATAATGCGCCTCAGCGCCTTCGTCGACAATAATCAGCGTGCGTTCAAATTGTCCTTGATCGGCCTGGTTCACACGGAAATAAGCCTGCAGCGGCATCTCCACTTTGACTCCCGGCGGAATATAGACAAAAGAGCCACCAGACCAAACCGCGCTGTTCAGAGCCGCGAATTTGTTGTCCTCAATCGGGATGATTTTGCCAAAATGTTCGCGGAACAAGTCGGGGTGATCGCGCAGCCCCTGCTCGATGCTCTTAAATAACACGCCCTGTTCGGCGAGATGCTCCTGGATGTTGTGATACACCATCTCGGATTCATACTGCGCCCCCACGCCGGCCAGGAATTTCTGCTCGGCCTCGGGAATGCCCAGTTTTTCAAAGGTGGCTTTAATATCCGGAGGCACGTCGTCCCAGCTCTTGCTCTCGGACTCTGAGGGTCTCGTGTAAAAATAGATTTTGTCCAGGTCAAGCTGGCTGAGATCGGCGCCCCATTCCGGCATCGGCCGTCCCTCAAAGTGTTTTAGCGCTTTCAGCCGGAAATCCAGCATCCAATCCGGCTCTTCTTTCTTGCCAGAAATTTGCCGAACCACAGCCTCACTAAGCCCTCGCTCGGACCTAAACACAGGCTTGGCATCACCAACAAAATCCCACTTATATTCGTCGATACCTTTGAGTAGTTCGGTATCGCTCTGTTTCTTTTCGATCGCTTTATCCACTGCCATCACAACCTCCAGCCAGAAGCGGGCTACGCCGCAACCTTCTGGCTATATTTTTCTCGGATCCAATCGTAGCCGCGCTCTTCAAGTTTCAGCGCCAAGTCTGCGCCCCCGGATTCAACCACGCGGCCTTCCAACATGATGTGCACTGCATCCGGCTTCACGTAGTTCAAAATGCGTTGGTAATGCGTAATGATCAGCACGCCAAACTCCGGGCTGCGCAGCGCGTCCACGCCTTCGGCCACATTGCGCAACGCATCGATGTCCAGCCCCGAATCCGTCTCGTCCATGATAGCGATTTTAGGCTCCAGGGTGGCCATCTGTAGAATTTCGGCACGCTTCTTTTCGCCGCCGGAAAAACCATCGTTCAAATAGCGCGCTGCGAAAGAATGGTCCATCTGCAAATGATCCATCTTGGCGGTCAGCAGCTTGCGGAATTCCGGGATCGGGATGCCCTTGTCTTCCGGATCCTTGGCTTTGCGGTGCCCGTTCAGGGCAGTCCGTAAGAAATTAGCCACGGTGACCCCTGGGATCGCAACAGGATACTGAAAAGCCAAGAAAATGCCAAGATGGGAACGCTCGTCCGGCGCCAGGTCCAGGATATTCTGCCCGTCAAACAAAATTTCACCGGCAGTTACTTCATAATTGGGATGGCCCATCAACGTATAGGCCAATGTGGATTTGCCGCTGCCATTGGGGCCCATCAAAGCCTGCACTTTGCCTTGCTCGATGGTCAGGTCCAAGCCTTTGAGAATTTCGGTTTCCCCAACGCTCACGTGCAAATTACGAATAATCAGATCAGACATAAAAAATTTGTAAACTCCTTCCGGAAAAATAGCCATGCCAATCTCTGGGCGGATGTAGAGTGAAAAACTCGAAAATTGCGCCCGGAATGCATGCAAATGCGCCCGTGGGCGCATTGGTGAACATTATAGCAGGTTTGCGAAACAGGGTCAATATTTAAGGGAAAATTCTACAATATTGACAGCCAAAAAGCCGAATGATATACTCAGCTCGCGTCGCCGAGGTCTTTCTCCTCAATGATGCCAAATTGCCTATGACCAGTACACGCGAACAGGTCCTCCAGAACCTACTCAACCGCCAGCGCTGCACGATCAACGATTTAGCAGACGCGGTTGAGATCAACCCCATCTCCGTGCGCCACCACATCGGCAAGCTGGAAACTGAGGGCTTGGTGTCTTCGGAGGAAGAACGCCACGGCGTTGGACGCCCCCGTCGCATTTATTTCCTCACCGAAAAGGGGGTGGAGCAATTTCCTGCCCGCAATGTGCGCCTCACCAGTCAGCTCATCACCCAACTAAAGCACAACCTGGGCGCCGATCAGGTCGATAAGCTATTTAGCGATATGGCCGCCTCGCTGTCCAAGCACCACCGCGTGGATGCTCGCCTCAAAGACCTCAACCTCGATCAACGCCTGGACCTCATCGAAACCACGCTCACCGAGGAGGGTTTTACCGTCCAGGTGGAGCGCACCGACGAGACGATCACAATTCGCGAGACCAGTTGCCCTTATTTCCACGTTGGCCAGAAACACAGCGAAGTGTGCCGAATGGATCAGGCCCTGATCTCTGAAGTGTTGGCTACTACCCCCGAACGAACTACCTGCCTGCTGGACGGCGACAACCATTGCACTTATGTGATCCCAATGGAATCGATCCGTGCCGCAGCCATCATTCAATAAATACGGAGTTATTTATGAGCCCTGCTGTAGCCCAAGACCCTAGCAAACAAGCCCTCTGGGAAATCGAAAGTACACACCCCGATCTAGTGGAATCGGTGGAAGCCGCTCTGCGCCAGGTTGTGGACCCTGAAATTGGCCTCAACGTAGTCGAGTTGGGGCTGGTGCGCAACGTCAAGCTCGAAGAGGAAGATAAGGCCCACGTTACCATGATTATGACCACGCCATTCTGCCCCTACGCGCCCGCTCTGCTTGAAATGACCCGCACCAAAGCCGCCGAAGCGCTGGATAAGGAAACCAGCATCGCGATGGGCACTGAAATGTGGGATCTTTCTTTCATCGAGGAAGGCGCCGGCGCTGACTGGGGCCTCTTCTAAACTATCACTTTAAGCAAAAGGGCGCCTTCCGGCGCCCTTTTTTGATTAATTGCCTACTCTTACTCAATCTCCAGTAGGGACAACCGAATCCTGTTCCACCATGAGCACGACGGCCTTTTGTGAGGCGCGCGTGCGGTGAACGACGCCCTTCGGCACTGCGTAGCCCTGATGTGGGCCCAATTCAATCGTGTTGTCGTCAGCCTCCAGGTCAATGAGCAATTTCCCCTCCAGCACCAAGAAGAATTCGTCTTCTTCATCGTGTTTGTGCCAATGGAATTCGCCTTCCAGAATACCGAGGCGAATAACGCTGTCGTTTACATGGCACAGGGTTTGGTTAAACCACTTCTCTTTAGTCGCTGCAACGAAAGCAGGCAGATCCATTAGGGTTGAAAAGCCGAACTTTTCTTCCAGTTCGATGACGTATTCCGTTTCTTGATTCATGGTCAATCACTGTCTCCTTCAAGTTCGAAAAAACTCAGCAGCTTCATCGCCAAACTCAAATCGCCCACTAATTTAAGTTTCCCCGTCATAAAAGCCTTCATGCCATCCAATTCACCGTTAATCACAGCCAGAAAATCTTGCGAATCGGCACTGAAGGTCAGAGTGGGATGTGCCGCGTTTCCCTCCTCAACCGTGCATTGATCCTCTCGAATAACCACTACCCAATCGCTGGCTTCCTCGCCCTCGATCTCGAACTGCACCGTAGCATCCACCCCTTGCGCCTTTTCCGGTAAAAAAGCTGTCGGCATGCGGTCATAACATCTCGTACTGTTCGCGCCATAAAACCTCCCTAAACCAGTAAGTTCTCGAAAATGGCGGCTGCTCCCATGCCGCCGCCCACACACATCGTCACCAATCCATAGCGGCTCTTGCGCCGTCCCATTTCGTGCACCAATTGCGTGGTCAGCTTGGCCCCACTGCAACCCAGGGGATGCCCCAGCGCAATCGCGCCCCCATTAACGTTTACCCGATCCATATCCATGCCCAGCTGGCGGATTACGGCGAGTGCCTGTGACGCAAACGCTTCGTTCAGCTCAATCAAGTCAAGGTCGGCCAGCGACAATCCAGCCCGCTCCAGCGCCTTGGGGACTGCCGCAACAGGGCCAATGCCCATAATTTCGGGGGGCACACCGCCAACAGCATAACTCAGCATGCGCGCCCGCGCTTCCAATCCCAGTTGCTTGGCTCGTTCCGCCGACATCATCAAAAGCGCCGCAGCGCCATCATTCATCGGGGACGAATTGCCCGCTGTCACACTGCCGCCCTCCTTGAACACCGGCGGCAGTCCGGCCAGCGCCTCCATGCTCGCATCCGCCCGCACCCCTTCATCCTGCAGATGAGTAACACTCCTCAATTCGTCGCCTGCGCCCAATTCCACATCCAACGGCACAATTTGCTCATCAAAGCGCCCCTGGGTTTGAGCCGCAGCCGCCAATTGGTGGCTGCGCAGTGCAAAGCGATCCTGATCCTCACGACCCACATTAAATTGCTCGGCCACGTTTTCAGCCGTCAGCCCCATCGGCAGGTACTCATCCGGATAGACCACCGCAAAACGTGGATTAGGAGAAAAGGTATGCCCGGTCATGGGGACCATACTCATCGATTCGGCCCCACCCGCAATCACTACGTCCGCTGTTCCGGTTTGAATGCGCGCTGCGCCGTCTGCGATGCTTTGCAGGCCGGACGCGCAGAATCGGTTCACCGTCACCCCTGGCACATCCACCGGCAACCCGGCCAGCAGCGCGGCCAGCCGCCCCAAATTCAGTCCTTGCTGCGCTTCCGGGATGGCGCAGCCCAATATCACATCATCGATCGTTGCGGGGTCCAACGCGGGGTTACGCACCACCAGATCCCGGATCACAGCCGCGGCCAAATCGTCCGGTCGTTGGCTGGCCAGCGCCCCGCGCCCGGCCTTGCCTACAGCTGTTCGGCGTGCATCCACGATAACTGCATCACGTAATTCTGCCATCAAGGTCCAATTTCCCTTCTGTTCATCTCATTGCACGGGGCACTGCCAACGTTCAACCTGCATCTCAGCCGCTTTCATGGCAGGCGCTCAAAAAATTCGAGGAGCATGCGGTTGGCTGAAATCTCCTGGGTGGGTTCATCCGAGAAAAGCCCCTTACTTGCTCCTGGCCAGGCATGTCCACCGTCCACTATGGTAACCAGCGCCACATCGCCACCAGCCGCACAATCCGAATAGCGCCGCACAATGATGTTTCCGCTTTGGCTGATCTCTTCTTCGTAAGTGCCTGAGCATTCATTGGCCCCTACCCAAAAGTTAACCGAGTCTACTACAGACAAATCTACCCGTTCTGCCGTGGTCTTGGGCCCGTGGCCGCCTGCATAAAGCACGTGTTGGTCCAGTTGGCCATGAAAAGCCAACACCGCTACCACCTGCTTGGGAGAATCTGGCACGATCACCGGCTCGCCCGCTTCAATCTGCCCACCAATCGTTCCTGCGATGGGCGCGATGCCGGCAACCCGCTCCGAGAGCTCTGCCCCAGCACGGTATGCCAGCATGCCGCCATTCGAGATCCCCGCCAAATACACCCGATCCGAGTCAATCGCATAATCGGCCAACAATTGGTCAATGAGCGTCGCCAGGAAGCCAACATCATTCACTTCCTGCGCCAACGCAAAACCGCAGCAATGCCCGCTATTCCACGTGTAAATACGTTCTTCCATGCGACTGCTGCCATCTGGATAGGCAACGACAAAGCCGAAGTCATCCGCATCTGTGTCCATTGCAGTCAGCCGCCGAACCTGCGCCCCATCGCCTCCACCACCGTGCAGCACAATCAGCAAGGGTAGCAACTCATTACCATCGTAAGCTGGCGGAAAGTGGAGCAGCACCCTCCGATGCCGGCCGTTGAATGTCTGGCGAATCTCCTCATCTCCAGCACCCACGCGGATACTCGCCCGGCAAGCCAGGCCCAGCAGCCCAATGATCGCCACAAGAAATAAAATTCGTAAAGCTTTCATCAGCGCAATTCGCTCCCGCGATAGCCTAGCAGAAGTCGCGCCGCCACTAGACGGTTAATCTGGCCGGTACCTTCATAAATATCATTTATCTTGGCATCCCGCAGCCATTTCTCCAACAGGTAGGTACGCGAATAGCCTACCGGGCCCAGGATTTCGACCGCTTTCTGTGTGACGCGGGTCACCACTTCTCCGGCCATCAACTTGCACATGGCTGCCTCCAGCGCATTCGGCTGGCCTTCATCGCTCAACCAGGCGGCTTTCAGCGTCAGCAGCCATGCAGCTCGCAGTGTGCGCTGCATATCTATTACTTCGCCCTCGACGTAGCTCATTTTTTGACGCGGCATCCCGACGCGAATCTCTACGCCGCTCTCCGTCAGCAAGCGGGTCATTTCGTCCAGCGCCGCACGCGCAATGCCCAGCGCTGAAGCCGCCACCAGCGGGCGGGTCACATTGAAGGTTTGCATTGCCCCCTTGAAGCCTTTCGGGCTCGCTTTTCCCGCTAGCTTTACTTCCCCCAGCAAATGGTTAGCGGGTACCCGGCATTCCTGTAGGGTTAACGTCACCGTGTCGCTGGCTCGAATGCCCAACTTCTTGTCCTGGCGGGTCACCTGAATGCCGCGCGTGCCGGCTTCAATCACGAAGGAACGGATCCCTGCTCGGCCCGCCTCCGGATCGATGGTCGCCCACACCACGACGAAGCCCGGTGTGTCCACCAGCGCCTTATGTCCGGCGGTGACGAAGATCTTTTCGCCATTCAGCACCCACTCCTGGCTCTGCGCATCAAACACCGCCCGGCACTGAATCGCCGAGTTTTCCGAACCGGCCTGCGCTTCCGTTATCGCCATCGCGGTAAACACCGGCTTGTCGCCCGAGAGCCGCCCCAGAAATTTATCGCGCTGCTCGGCCGTCCCATTAGCTTCAACCGCCGCCGCTCCCAGCCCACCGCGCGGCGTGCAAAGGTAGATGCCTGCGTCGCCCCAGGAGAGTGTCTCGATGGTGTGCGCCAGCATCACATAATTCGGTGGCTGCACTTTGTTTCCTTCCACTTGCGGCACCAGCGAGGCCGCGCCCATCGTTTTCATCGCTTCGTGCATGAAGGCAACATAGTCCCAGGGAATTTCGCCCTCGTGCTCGTCAAAATAGCGCGAGATGGGCCGCATTCGCTGGATTGCCACTTCGCGCACCACGGCCTGCAATTTTTTCAGCGTCTCGGATTCTTCGAAAGAGATCATCGCCTACACCACCGCCAGCCCGGTAAGGCTTGCAATCGCCCGTCCGTTGCGCATCCACATCTCCACCGGATGCTCCCGCACGTAACCGTGCCCACCTAAAATTTGCACCGCTCGATCCGTGCCGCGCATGGCCAACTCGCCCGCTCCCATGTGCGCCAGATAAGCCGTGTGCCCGGCTCCAATGTCGCCTTCATCCAATTGCCAGGCCGCCTGCCAGGCCGCCTGCCAGGTCACCAGCCGGATAGCTTCGATTTCCGTCGCCATCTCAGCCAGCATGAAGGCGATCGATTGTTTCTGCGCCACCTTGCTTCCAAACACTTCGCGCTCTTTGGCATAATCTCGCGCGTAATCGAAAGCGGCCTGCGCCAGCCCCACACCCATCGCCGCCCAGGTCGTCTGCATCCGAGCCCACACCAATCCAAAATCGCCGTCCAGGCGCTTACTTTTGTCGACGCGCACATCCTTGAGTTCAACCCCAAATAGCGGAAACCCATTCAGCCCCAGCAGCTTTTGTCGCGCCCCCACAACCACCCCTTCAGCCTCGGCCTCCACAATGAAAGCCTGTGTCTCTCCTTCCAAAGCCGCGTAAACCAGCATCGTCCTTGCCTTGTCTGCTGCGGGCACATAAGCCTTAACCCCAGTTAGCAAGTAGTGGTCACCGTCGCGTATTGCGGTTGTCTTCAGCGCGCAGGCGTCAAAATCCCAATCCAGCTCGATAAGGGCTGCCGTGTACTCCGCCTCGTCCCCAATCGAAATATCCGCCAAAAACTCCGCTTTTTGCACATCGCTACCCAGAATCGCCACAGGGACTGCGAAGAGGTTCGGCATCAAAATTGCTAGCGCTCCAGCCAGATCGCCGTAAGCCAGCACTTCGGCGGCCAGCGTGCCATTCAGGGCTGTTTGCTCGCGACTGTCCCCATCCCCATCCGCATCCGTCAAGCCTACCTGGGTCAGCCCCAACTGCATGCCGCGTTGGATCACAGCAGACGGCCATTCTCCACTTTCATCCGCGGCGCGCGCCGCCGGACGCAGTTCCTGCGCGGCAAAGCGACGCACTGTCTCAATCAATCTATGCTGTTCGGGGCTGGGTTGGAAGGAGTACACAGACTCTACTTTCGCCAAAATTAAGGTTTGCGGGCCGAGTATATCCGCAATCCAAGAGCCGTCTTGTCAGCCCCCTGCATACAAGCTATAATCCCGCACGTCGGGGCGTGGCGCAGCCCGGTTAGCGCGCTTGCATGGGGTGCAAGAGGTCGGAGGTTCGAATCCTCTCGCCCCGACCAAAAGACCACTTATTGGCGGTCTTTTTTTGTTCCAAAAATCTTTACAACTGGCCGCGCGGCGCCAATTTAGTACATCACATTCTGAGTCTGTCCAGGCAAATAAGGTTCCGTCGTGCTAGAATATAAATTCATTCCCCTGAGGAGGATTCTTAATGAAACTCACCCCCCCGACCCAGAACGTGTTCTATATTTCTGCAGTCCTTGCCATCCTTGGCATTCTTGGCAAATACGCCGGGATCACTGCCCTGGCCGGATCAGCCTTCCTGCTGATTTTGGCGGCTTACGTATTGCTGTTTCTCGGCAATAGCATGAAGGGCTTCTGAGCTAAGCTCAGACTTTTTGAAATAAAAACAGCGCCCAATGGGCGCTGTTTTTATTTGATTCACAACTTAAAGCTTTGACGTACAGTTTGGGCAGCGCGTTGCCTTTACAGAGATGGTCGTAAAACAATAAGGGCATTTTTTCTCGCTGGGTTCGGGCTCTCGTTCAGGTTCATCCCTTTTAAGCCGGTTCATGCCGCGCACTACCACAAACATCGCAAACGCCACAATCACAAAATTAACAATCGTAGGTGGAGTCAGACATTTAGTGCAACGAATGAAGGATAATTCGTTCGTATGCAAAAC